>CAKZJX010000113.1 GCA_937120535.1 uncultured Anaerolineae bacterium | reverse complement strand
ATTTGCGCGCCATCCAATCTGCCTTCGCTGCTTTGCGGGAACTCCATCCCGCTCAACTTGCTGCGTAAGGTGAGTAACGATCAAGTCGAGTGCAACTACAGAGAGCACAGCGTTCTTACGACGAATAAAGCACAAACTTATCCTTTGCGGCAGATACCCAGTAAAATTAAGGCTATGACGCTTTCTGCTCATCTTGAAGGGATTCTAGCCACATTGCCGGCCAAGCCTGGTTGCTACTTGATGAAGGACAGCGTCGGCAAGGTGATCTATGTAGGCAAGGCGGTCAACCTGCGCAATCGGGTCCGCTCCTATTTTCATGCCGACTCTGGTCGGGACGCCAAGACTCGGCGCCTGGTGAGCGAGATCGCCGACATCGAGTGGATCGTGGTCGGTTCGGAGCTTGAGGCGTTGATCCTCGAGATGAATCTGATCAAGCAACATCGCCCGAAGTACAACATCAAGCTCAAAGATGACAAGCGCTATCCCTACATCAAGGTGCATTGGGCCGATCCGTTCCCGAAGGTCACCGTGACGCGACAGATGGTCAACGATGGCTCGCGTTATTTTGGCCCCTACACCTCGGTTTGGGCGGTGCATCAGACGTTGGAAGTGCTGCGCCGCATTTTCCCCTACTTGACGTGCAACCGTGAGATCACTGGCCAGGATCGGCGCGCTTGCTTGTATTACGATATCAAATTGTGCGCTGCGCCCTGTATCGGGGCGATCGATCAAGAGCGCTATCGTCAGATGATCGCTGATTTGATGGAATTCCTAAGCGGTCGTTCAGAAGCTATCTTGGATCGTGTGCGAGCCGAGATGGAACAGGCCGCCGAGGCCTTGCAGTTTGAGAAAGCGGCTGTGCTACGTGATCAGCTGAAGGCCATGCAAACGATCGTAGAACGGCAGAAGGTGGTGTTTGGCTCGGATGACAAAGACGCGGATGTGCTCGCCTTGGCGCGCGCCGATGGCGAGGCCTGTGTGCAGGTGTTTTTCATTCGCTCGGGCAAGTTGATCGGTCGCGAGTATTTTGTGCTGGAAGGGACCGAGGGCGCCGCTGATGCGGAGGTGATGGCCCAGTTTCTCAAGCAATTCTATGCCGAAGCCGCCTCCCTCCCCGACCAAGTGTTGTTGCCTGAGGAGATCGAAGAAGCTCGGATCATCGCCGAGTGGATGCGTTCGCGTCGCGGCGGCGAGAAGGTAGAGATCCACGTCCCACGCCAGGGAACGCCCCAGGAATTGGTGAAGATGGCTGCCGAGAACGCTGCCGAGACGTTGGCCGCCCTGCGCGCTCGCTGGGAGGCCGATACCCACAAGCAGGAGCAGGCTTTGGCTGAATTACAAGCGGCATTAGCGTTGCCGGCTCCCCTCAATCGGATTGAGTGTTACGATGTCTCTCATACCCAGGGCGTAGCAACGGTAGGTGCTATGGTGGTGTTTGAGCGGGGTGTGCCGGCCAAGAGCCAGTATCGCAAGTTCAACATTGACAGCACCTCGATCGGCGCACCGGACGATTTCGCCTCGATGGAGGAGATGCTGACGCGCCGCTTCCGTCGCTGGCAGGCTGCCCAGGAGGTAGCCGACCAGGCTGGGGTGAAGGTGGATCCGTCGTTTTTGCGGTTGCCGGACCTGATCGTGATCGACGGAGGGAAGGGCCAGTTGGGGCGGGTTGTCAAGGTCCTTGAACGGTTCGGCCTATTTGGCAAGGCGCCGGTGATCGGGTTGGCGAAACAAGAGGAAGAGATCTTTTTGCCTGATCGTTCTGACGCGCTGCGCCTCCCTCGCCATTCGCCGGCCCTCTATTTGTTGCAACGCATTCGGGATGAAGCTCATCGCTTCGGGATCACGGCCCATCGGGCCCGTCGCACCAAGCAGGGATTGGCTTCGCTGTTGGATTCCATCCCCGGAATCGGGCCGGCCCGCCGTAAAGCCCTCTTGAAACATTTCGGCTCTGTGGATAAGATTCGAACTGCCACGCTCGAAGAGTTGATGGCTGTCAAAGGGATCAATGCTTCGCTAGCTCAGATCATCAAAGCGAGTCTAGAATGAAAAAGCACGCTTGGATCATAGATGACGACATGGAAATCCTACAGGCCATGCGGTTAATGCTGGCCGTGCTGGACTGGAAAGCAACCACCTTTCTCACCGCCCGTGCGGCTGCTAAGGCCATTTTGGATGGGGAACGTCCCGACCTGATGATCTTGGACCTGAACATGGACGATGTCAGTGGAAGAGATATGCTCGAATTTGTGCGTCGCCACCCGAAGACTCGCTCGCTGCCGGTCGTGATACTCTCCAACGAAGACTCGGAAGCGGTGATGGATGAACTTTATCAATTGGGAGCAGATGCTTACCTGTGTAAACCCGTCACCTTGGAGGAGTTAGAGCGGGCCATGCGGCGAGCGCTGGCGGCAAGACGATGAGGAGATGTTTATGTCGAACAAGAAGAAGATGAGCGGCTATAAATTGAACATGGCGCAGATCGTGTTGTATGTGCTCTCGTTGCTGGTGATCCTATCCATGATTTTGGCGTTGATCTCACAGTAGCTTTTCTACGAGAGCCCATGCTCTGTGTTTTTGGAAAAATCATAGTAGGTGATTGTCCCAAAGTTAGTAAAAGTGTGGTTAAAATTGGTTGTGAGGCAGTCCGGTTGTTGCAGACCGCCTGGAAAGAGGGTGGTATAATAATCGAAAAGCGCGGCAGCAAGAGCCGCGTTCTTTTTCGCCATTGCGATGGTTTGATCATCGGTAATTCGTCGAGTGTGTGAAGGATGTATGCTGGAGAAACTTGCCGGAATCGAAGAACGATATCGTCAAATTGATGCAGAATTGCTGGAAGTCGGCGGAGATTATCAACGCGCAGCGGCCTTGAATAAGGAGCGCTCGGAGCTGGAGCCGATCGTGGAAAAGGCGCGTCAATACCGTCGGATGCTGAAAAACCTAGAAGAGGCGCGAAGGTTGCTCGAAGTTGAGCAAGATCCGGAGTTGCGCGCCTTGGCCGAGGCTGATATTGCCGCTCTCGAGCCCCAGTTCGAGGCGTTGGAGAAGGAGATCAAGACCATGCTCCTCCCCAAAGACCCGCGCGACGACAAGGACGTTATCATGGAGATTCGGGCCGGCACCGGAGGCGAAGAGGCGGCCCTGTTTGCGGCTGATCTCTTTCGCATGTATAGTCGCTATGCCGATCGGATGAGGTGGAAGACGGAGATTCTCTCCGAAAATCCTACTGGCATCGGCGGCTACAAAGAGATCATCTTCGAGATCAAGGGCAAAGGCGCCTACTCCCGATTGAAGTACGAATCAGGTGTGCATCGTGTCCAACGGGTGCCAGTCACCGAGGCGTCGGGTCGCATTCACACCTCCACGGCGACGGTAGCCGTGTTGGCCGAAGTGGATGAAGTGGAGATCGCCATCCCGGAAAGCGATCTAGAGATCGAAGTGTATCGCTCGTCTGGTGCCGGCGGGCAGAACGTTCAGAAGAACTCGACCGCGGTGCGCATTACCCACAAACCGACCGGTATGGTGGTGGCCTGTCAGGACGAGCGCTCTCAGTTGCAGAACAAATTGCGGGCGCTGAGCATTTTGCGCGCTCGCCTATATGAGATCGAGATAGAAAAGCGACGTGCTGAATTGGACGCCAACCGCCGTGCTCAGGTGGGAACTGGCGAACGGGCCGAGAAGATCCGCACCTATAATTTCCCGCAAAACCGCGTGACCGATCACCGCATTGGTTTGTCGTCGTACAACCTGCAGGCTGTTCTAGACGGCGAAATTGATCTCTTCATCGAGGAGTTGATCACCCGTGAGCAAGCTGAACGTTTAGCCGCTAGTGCAGCTGCCGAGGAGCGAGAAAATGGAGTAACCGCTTGACCATCTTCGTCTGTGGCGTGGGGCGGTGATCCTGATGAACGATCGGCGTGCTGATCTTGCCCCGGCCGTGTTCGATCCAATCCCGAGGTTCGCGTTAGACATGGACATCGCCTCTCTTCTCCAACAGATCGCCGATCGTTTACAACCAGTGACCGATACTCCCTTGCTCGATGCCCAGGTTCTCATCGCCCATGTCCTGGAGAAACCCCGTAGTTGGGTGGTGGCCCATCTCGACGCCACGCTTTCCAAGGCCCAGCAGCAGGCTTTAGAAGAAGCGGTGAGGCGCCTAGAGCAAAGGGAACCTCTGCCCTATATCCTAGGCCATTGGGAGTTTTGCGGCCTGGATTTTGTGGTGACTCGCGATGTGTTGATCCCACGTCCAGAGACGGAGTTGATGGTCGAACATGCCGTCTCGTGGTTGCGCTCTCGGCCGCGCTCTCCGCTCTCCTCGCTGCGCATGGCCGATGTGGGAACCGGTTCGGGGTGCATTGCCGTCGCGTTGGCTAAGCAGATCCCCGACGTGCGGGTCTTGGCAACGGATATTTCGCTGCCGGCCCTCAAAGTGGCGCGCCAAAACGCCATCCGACACAGCGTGGCCTCCCGCATTGACTTTGTGCAATGCGATCTGCTCCCGCCTCATGCTGAGTCTCTGCCCACCGATAGCCACTTTCACGTGATCTGTGCCAACCTACCGTACATCCCAACCCACAAGCTGCCTGAACTGCGGACCTATGGTCATGAACCTGAGCTGGCCCTGAACGGTGGAGAAGATGGCTTGGATCTCATCCGCCGTCTGCTCCCGGTAGCCGCTGATTGGTTGACCCTGAACGGCTTGCTGTTGATCGAGATCGAGGCCGGGCAGGGATTGGCCGCGCTGTCGCTGGCCTATGATTCCTTCGATCACGCGACCATTCAACTGCGTCGCGATCTAGCTGGACGCGATCGCTTGCTGATCATTCGACTGCATGGTTGATGCTCTGGCCAGCGGTATAGTTCTGTGGTTTGGCGATTGGGTGTGAAGCGATGGTTGCCGATAACTCGTTCTTGATCTCTTCTCGTGAGTTTGAACCGTCTTATCTGCGCTTGCATCGTTCGGGGGAATTGGCCGAACGAGCGCAACGTGCTGTGGAGGGATTGGCCTCCTGCCGAGCTTGCCCCCGCCAGTGTCAGGTAGATCGGTTGGCCGATCAAACTGCTGTGTGCAAGACCGGCCGCTACGCTTGGGTGAGCAGTTATTTTCCTCATCTTGGCGAGGAGAATTGTCTGCGCGGCTGGCGCGGTAGCGGAACGATCTTCTTCGCTTGGTGCAACCTGCGTTGTCAATTCTGCCAAAACTACGACATCAGCCACCTAGGTCATGGCCTGGAAACCCCTCCTGAGCGCTTGGCCGCCATGATGTTGGAATTGCAGGCCGTGGGCTGTCACAACATCAATTGGGTCACGCCGGAACATGTGGTGCCACAGGTGCTCGAGGCCTTGGTGCTGGCGGTGGAGGCCGGCCTGCGCTTGCCCATCGTGTACAACACCTCGGCCTATGACTCCCTCGAAAGTCTGCGCTTGTTGGATGGAGTGGTGGACATTTACATGCCCGATTTCAAGATTTGGGATCCCGATCTCGCCCATCGCTATCTGCTGGCCCGCGATTATCCCGAAATGGCGCGACAAGCCATCCGAGAAATGCATCGCCAAGTGGGGGAACTGAAAATGGACGAGTATGGCTTGGCAAAGCGCGGCGTGCTGGTTCGACACCTGGTGATGCCGGGCGGCGTGGCTGGCGCCCGCGCCATCATGGAATTCTTGGCGCGTGAGATCTCGCCCCACACCTATGTCAACATCATGGCCCAATACTATCCGGCCGGCCGCGTCTCGGCTGAACGGTTTCCGGAGATCAACCGCCGTATCACCTGCCAGGAATACGAAGACGCCCTACGTGCCGCTCAACAGGCCGGCCTATATCGCTTCGACAAGCGCTAAACCCCGCTGAGCGCATCGGCACGGGCCGGCTCAGGGATACACGCGCTTGATCGTGCGTGGGAAGGGGATAGTCTCGCGAATGTGATCGATGCCGCACAACCAGGCAGTGACACGTTCCACGCCCATCCCAAACCCAGAATGGGGGACCGAACCGTATTTGCGCAGTTCCAAGTACCACTTAAACGCCGATTCGGGCAGTCCTTCCTTGCGAATCCGCTCCAAGAGCAGGGTGTAGTCGCTGATGCGCTCCGAACCACCGCAGATCTCGCCGTAACCCTCCGGCGCCAGCAGGTCAACCGACTTACACACTTCTGGGCGTCCCGGCCAGGGCTCCATATAAAACGCTTTGACCGCTGTGGGATAACCGTAAATGAAGACCGGCTGATCGTGGAGTTTGGTCAGCTCCACCTCGTGCGGCGCGCCAAAATCCATGCCCCATTCAAACTTGAGCAGTTCCTTGCGTTCGGGGTCGGTTTCTCGCTGGTAGAGATCGATCAGATAGTCGGCTGCCTGGTCGTAGGACATGCGCGGGAAGGGAGGGCGGATCGCTTCTAGCTTTGACGTGTCCCGCTTGAGGGCGCAGAGCTCCGGCTGACGGTCCCGTAAGACCCGCTGGACGATGTGGGTGATCAGTTGCTCCTCGATCTCCATCAATTCGTCTAGATCGCAGAAGGCGATCTCCGGTTCCAACATCCAGAACTCGGTCAAGTGGCGGCGGGTCTTCGACTTCTCGGCGCGAAAGGTCGGCCCGAAGCAATACACCTTGCCGAAGGCAAAGATATTGGCTTCGTTGTACAGCTGGCCGGTCTGAGCGAGGTAGGCTTTCCCTTCGTCAAAGTACTCGGTTTCAAACAGGGTGGTTGTGCCCTCGGCGGCAGCCGGCGTCAGGATGGGGGTGTCCATGGCAATAAAGCCGTGGCTATCCAGCCATTCTCGCGCAGCCGCCATCACCGTGGCGCGCACCCGCAAAATGCTCCACTGGCTGGGGAAGCGAATCCAAAAGTGACGGTTATCCAGGGCAAAGTCCACGCCGTGTTCCTTGAGGGACATAGGATAATCCAAATCGGCTACTTGCACGATCTGAATATCCTTTACGCTGATCTCATATCCGCCCGGGATGCCCGGGGCGCGCCCATCGGCCCGCACCGGCCCGGTGATGACCACGGCCGACTCTTGCGGAAGGCGCATTACCTGGTCGAACACATGTTCCTCCAGGTCTCCCTTAAACGCCACGCACTGCACAAACCCCGATCCGTCGCGCACAAGCAAGAAGACCAACTTTCCCTTATCAGTGCGGTTATAGACCCAGCCGCGCACCGTCGCTTCCTGACCTTCATACTTGGCGATGTCTTCCACGCGAATGAGAGTCATCATGCCTCCAGTTGTTTTCGTGATGGTGTCGTATCCTGCGGCAAGCCGTCTAGTCCTCGTCCACCACTCGGATGTGCAGCTCTTTCAGCTGTTGCTCGCTGACCGTCGAAGGCGCGTCGGCCATCACATCGCGAGCGTTCTGATTTTTCGGAAAAGCGATCACCTCGCGAATGTTTGGCTCATCGGCCAGCAACATGACCAGGCGGTCGATGCCGGGGGCCATGCCGCCGTGGGGCGGGGCGCCGTACTCAAAGGCCTCCAGCATATGCCCGAATTTACTCTGGATCTCGTCTTCACTCAACCCCAAGAGCTGGAATATCTTGAATTGGATATCGCGTCGGTGAATGCGGATCGATCCTGAGGCCATCTCATAGCCGTTACACACCATGTCATAGGCATCGGAGAGGATCGCGCCGGGGTCGGCGTCGAACTTGTCCAGGTCCTCCAAGCGTGGCATGGTGAACGGATGATGTTCGGCTTCCCAACGCTGCTCCTCTTCGTTCCAGGCGAACATCGGGAAATCCACCACCCACAGGAAGGCCAATACGTCTTTGTCAACCAGGTTCAACGTATCTCGGAAGTGAAGGCGCAGTGCTCCGAGCGCCTTGTTGACCACCGGTCGTGCATCGGCGGCGAACAGGATCAGGTCGCCGGCCTTGGCCCCGGTGCGTTCCTGTACTCCTTGCCATTCCTCCGCCCGGAAGAACTTGGCGGCGCTTCCTTTCGGACCCTCGGCGGTCACGCCCACCGCCACTAAACCCTTCGCCCCCAGCGATTTCGCCATCTCGACCAGCCCATCCACTTCCTTACGAGAGTAGTCCGCGCATCCCGGCACGACGATGCTCTTGATCACCCCTCCCTCGGCCAACGCCGTCTGAAAGACGCGGAATTCGCTTTGAACGAAGAGATCGCTGACATCGATCAGTTCCATGCCGAAGCGGATGTCGGGCTTGTCGGTCCCATAGCGTTCCATCGCTTCGCGGTAGGAGAGCTTGGGCCACGGTTGATAGAGGATCTTCTTGTGGGGGCTCACGGCCGGGATCAGGGCGTTATATAGCCCTTCCACCAGGTCTAGGACGTCATCGCGCTCCACGAAGGACATTTCCAAGTCGAGTTGAGTGAACTCTGGCTGGCGGTCGCCGCGCAGGTCTTCGTCGCGGAAGCAACGAGCGATCTGGAAGTAGCGATCCTGGCCGGCGATCATCAGTAGTTGCTTGAGCTGTTGGGGCGATTGCGGCAGGGCGTAGAACATGCCGGGGTGCAGGCGCGAGGGCACCAGGTAGTCGCGCGCTCCTTCTGGCGTGGCCTTGAACAGGATCGGGGTTTCGATCTCGATGAAGCCCTGTTGATCCAGATAATCGCGCATGAACTTCACCACCCGATGCCGCAAGATTAAATTGCGTGTCATCCGTTCGCGCCGTAGGTCGAGGTAGCGATATTTCAAGCGCAGCTCTTCGCTCTCATCGTTCTTGCGGCGGATCAGCAAGGGCGGCGTTTTCGACGGATTGAGCACCTTGATCTGGTCGGCGATCACCTCGATCTCGCCAGTGGTCAAGTTGGGGTTCTCCATGCCGCTGGGCCGGCGTTGCACCACACCGTGGATCTGCAACACCCATTCCAGGCGCACGGCGTCTAAGGTCTCCAGCATTTCTTTGGGCAAGTCGGGGTTGAACACCACTTGAGTCACGCCGTAGCGATCGCGCAGGTCAAGGAACACGATCCCTCCATGGTCGCGCCGGCGATGGACCCAGCCGGCCAGAGTCACTTGCTGCCCTGCATGTTTCAAGCGAAGCTCGCCGCAAGTGTGCGTCCGATACATTATGCGCCTCCACGCAATAAATAAATCGCCCTTCGCAAGAGCGTCGGGCGATTTAGGTGATTGGAAACTAGCCTCAACCGACCATGCTTCGCCCAACGCCATATTGGGCGTTATTATTGCGGTTATTGTTGGCGAAGCGCAGATCGTTCAGCATGGGTGAAATTATAGCATAACGTAGAGCAAACTCAAAAGGGCTAGGCCAGCTCCCATCAGGCTGCACAAGGCATTCACCCCGTCGTTGTTCAGCCAAGGCCAGCCGCGCAGGAAGCGGGTGGGCGCGCCGCAGGTGTGTATCGGATGGCGCTCGGTTTCTTTTTGATGCTGGGGACAGTAGTACATGGCCTGTACGGTCGCGCCGAGCAGCGAGTCGATCAGCGAGCCGATCCAGCCGGCCAGGGTGATCGCCAGCCACAGCAGGCCGGGGGCCGGCCCCTGTTTCCAAGCTAGGCCGGCGCCGGTCGGGGCCAGGAGCACGGCCAGGGTGGCGATCAAGGCCGACCCAGCTAGGGCGGCCGCCGTGCCCAGCGGCGAGACCCCGCCAGACGAGCCGGGCTCCACCGTCTGACGTAGATCGGTGATGCGGCGCGGCGGATGGGGATTGAGCACGCCTAGTTCGGTGGCCCAGGTGTCGGCGTTCACCGCCGCTAGCGCGCCGGCAAATCCGAGCCAGGGCCAGGCGGCCTGGGGGAAGAAGCCGTGCAGCAGGGCAAAGAGCGCAGCAACGCCGCCGTTGGCGAAGACTTGGCCGGCATCGCGTTCGTGCCCTTTGGCGTATTTTTCCTCCGCGTTTTGCTTGCGCCGTCGAAAGGCGCGGCTCAAGCCGGACGAAGTGACGAAAAATGTCAGCAATACGATGGCCCAGGGCAGCCCTCCCATGCCGAAGATCACCGTTCCGACCAGAGTGGCTGCTAGAGCGCCGCTACGGTTCAAGCTGCGCAGGCGATGCGCCAGGCCGGCCGCGATGGCTGCCAAGAAGAACCCGAGCGCCAGGCGCAAGGCAGGCATCTCATAAGTTACAATCATGTTGAATGGCCATTCCTTTCACATCGAGTCCCGTTTGCCAACCAACACCAGGGGCGGGCAGCGCAGGCGCTCCAGCGACTGCAAGTCGAAGCCATGAATGGCGCTCCGCACCGAACCTGCCCATCACTTAGTAAATGGCCGGCGCGCTCACCAGGAACCAAACTGCTACCAGAAAGAGCAAGCTAGTCAGCGTGCTGGAGACCCAGATCAAGATGCCCAGCACTCGGTACTTGCTCAGACGGAAGAAGTACAGGCCGGCCAAAATCCCTGCCGCAAACAGCGAGACGCTCAAGACCGGCAGCAGGATCAACCGCACCGACGGGACAGCCTCAAGCGGCCGGCCCATGGGCGAAAATCCCAAAGGAAGACGGGCGACCGAGGGGATAAGAAAGACCGTCCAGGCAATCAATCCCAAATTGAGCAGCGATCCGGCTGTCCAAAGAAAGCGCGTGATCGGCAGAGCCCAGGCCTGAAGCAGCAAGAAGGATGGGTAGCGCGAGACCGCCCTGGCCGGATGTAAACTGCCCAGTTCCATGGCGCGGCGAAAGATCGCCAGGAAGGCTGCTGGATCTTCGGGCGAGATGGCATAGGTGCGGCGGGCCGTGGCGACTAGGAGCAAACGGTCTCGCTCCGAAGCGAGGAATTCGATTGGGGTAGGGAGGTCGGGGTGGCGCGTCACGCCCAGGAGGGCGCCGGGCAGGCTGAAGGTCGGAGGGCGAAGCGGCGGCTTGAGATCGGCCGCCGGCCGGACCCATTCGATCTCGTTGAGCGGAATGTCCTCGATTCGTAATCCCCAGTAGAGGGCCAGGCGATCGCGATCCAACACATACTCGGCGCGCAGCAGGGCAAAGGCGCGATAGGCAAAGAAGGGCAACAGAGGTAGGGTGATCAGCAGGATCGCCAGATAGATCAGGACCGATGGCCCAATGGCAGCCTGCCCGAGGTTGACAAAAGCCCAACTTGTGACGATCAGCAGGGCAGCCAGGATCAGGCCGTGGATCAGCAGGCCGCGTCGGCGCAACGGGGGGAAGGAAGCGGTTTGCATGACGTGTTTAGGGCGCTAGCGAGCTCAGGAAGGAGGCTGCTTCGGAGATGGGGAGGGTGATGGTTTCGCCGGTTTTGCGTTGTTTGAGTTCTACCGACTGGTTCTGGAGGCCGCGCTCGCCGACCGTGATGCGGATCGGGCAGCCGATCAGGTCGGCGTCGTTGAATTTCACGCCGGCCCGCTCGTCACGGTCGTCGAACAGCACCGAGAAGCCGCTTTGTTGCAGGTGGCGATATAGGTCGTCGGCGGCGGAGCGGGTGTCGATGTGTTTGGAGGGGACGTGCATCAGGTAAACCTGGAAGGGTGCAAAGGGAGGGGGGAAGGTTAGGCCTTGGGCGTCGTGATGGGTTTCGGCCAGGGCGTGTAAGACGGCGGGCAGGTCGAACGATTTTCGTGTAGCCAGGAGAACACAATTAGTGAAGGAAAGCGGCGTATCGCAAACAGCACAACGATCGTCTGGGCCGGCCAGAACCAGGTCGGCCGCATGATGGGGTTGATAATCGCGCCCGCAGTTCGTGTTGAGCAAGTGATAGCCGGCCTGGTTGGCGCCGGCCACCAAGTTTGGCGAACGTGGAATCAGGTCGTCCACCACGATCAGGGCGTCGCGCAGGCCGATGGGCGAGGCGTAACCAGCAACTGCGCCGGCCCGTTCGATCTCCTCTGGCGTCGCCAAGCGCACCTCGCCTACCGTTTGTTTCAACTTGGCCTCGCTCAAGGTCATATCCCCGCGAAGGACGACAAACACAAAGCGCCCATCGGCCTGGCGGGTGAACATCATCGCCTTGGCGGTCTTTTCTTTAGGGATGCTCAAGTAATTGGCCAGCGACTCAATGGTGTGGCACTCTGGCGTGAACACTTTTTCTACCGGCAACGGCGCTTCGTCGGAGAACACGGCCTTACAGAAGGCAGCGTGCTCGCGGCGCGCTGTATAGCCACAGGAGGGGCAGCGGGCCACTTCGACCTCGCCGATCGACAAGGGGAAGAAGGTCTCCTCGGCGGTGACCAGCAGCGGCAGGGCGCCGGCCAGACGCTCGGCAAACCACGATTCTCGGGCGAGATGACGCAGATGGGCAAGGGCGTGTTCGCCCAAACGGGTGAAGGCATTGTCGCGCGTCAGGTAGCCGGCGCGCACCAGCCAGCCAAACCCTGGAGAACGGGCGTTATTTGGAAACTCGCGTTGGGTTTGAATCGAAAGCTCGTGATAGCGCATACGACATGATGAGGGGGAATGCGGTTAGGATTTGCCGCTAGCCCGTCGTTTTCGGGGTGATGCGGAGAGTTCGCTTGGAGCTTCGTCGGGTGGGAGGGGCGTAACTTTTGGGAAGAGGCCAGTGGAGGCGGCCAGCGATTCGGCCTGGGCGATTTCGGACGGTGTTCCCTCGGGGGGCGGCTCTAGGTTAAGGTCCACGCGCTCCTCCATGCGGATCTGACCGCGTAGAAAGGCGCCCTCCTCAGTGACAAAAGCGGTGGTAACCACATTGCCCCAGACGCGACCGGTAGAGCGAATTTCCAGCTTCTGGGTGGTGATGTTGCCGCGCACGGCGCCAGCGACGATCACGGCGTTGGCGCGGATGTGTTCGCATGTGACGCGTCCAGTCTCGCCGATCACCAGCAGACCACGTAGGGCGATCTCCCCCTCAAAGGCGCCCTCGATGCGCACGCCGCCGGTGCCGTTGATCGAGCCGTGCCAGATGATGCCGGCTCCGAGCACGGAGGTGATGCGCTCAACAGGTTCAATCTTCTGAGCGTCTGGGGTGGGGGGAGTGCGCTTGAAAAACACACAGCAATTTTACCAAAGACTCTCTTGCAAGAAGGTTATGTGACTGTAACAAATTTGGGCAGTCTCCCTATTAAGTGTTGATGGGAAGCACAACTGTTGTTAGCAGCTCTTTGATCGTCCGAATATGGTCGGTCAGTCCAGCTGCCATGGCCGGTGAGCGCAGTAGCCAACGGCGACCGGGGGTATCAACCTCCAAACGCAGTGTCTTGAGCGGTCGAGCCAGGTTGTATACCAGCTCTTCCCAAGTGGCCGAGGCTGGATACATCTCCAGCAGCTTGGAAAACGCCGGCGTCTTGCGCGTCAGGCGACCGTTGAAGAGCCGCATCGTGAGATGGGTGCGTTCGACGTAGGCCGTGCTTTTGCCCAGAGCGCCAAGACCTCTTCGTAGTTACCCAAGACAACACGCAATGCGGTGCCTACGA
>CAKZJX010000112.1 GCA_937120535.1 uncultured Anaerolineae bacterium | reverse complement strand
GGAAGCCCAAAAAGGGGCGCGTCAACCGGTCTACCAGGATGATGAAGATTTGTTGTTTTTTATCCCCAACGAAGGTGGATCACTCGTCCACTTCCACCTTCTCGACCCTAGTAGGAACGGGCGGATTGGGTATCCGTTCGGCTTTAGCCCATTTTTGAGCCACTCCATATTCTTGACACTTGGCTTTCTTCCTGTTTATAATCTTACCCACCAGGAGGAGTAAGCGGCACGGAACGCTGATAGAGAAGGAGGTCGGTGGCAGGAGCAATTCTGGCCCGGGCTGGAAGCCTCCACAGCAACCCACCGCCGAAGTCGCCTGGGAAAGTCCTGGCGAAGAAAATCCCTGCTAGGGATGAGTAGACCGCCACGGGAGCGCCCGTTACTGCGCAGGCCGATGATTGTCGGCTACAGAGTGCGCTTCGTTGAAAAACGAGGCGAAGTGAGGTGGTACCGCGGAGTGGCGCTCCGTCCTCATCAGGACGGAGCGTTTTTTATAAAGAAAAATCAAAGCACTTTTTCTATCCAAGGAGCACGCATGAAATACGAACTCCCTAAAACCTACGACTTCAAAACCACCGAGCCACGCATCTACCAGATGTGGGAGGAGCGCGGCTACTTCCAACCCTGGAACGATCCCAACAAGCCGGGGTTCGACCCTTCCATAAAGCCTTTCGTGATCTCCATTCCACCACCCAACATTACCGGCGAACTCCATCTAGGCCACGCCATGTTCGTTAGCGTCGAAGACCTGATGATCCGTTACCATCGTATGAAGGGCATTCCCACGCTGTGGGTGCCCGGAACCGATCACGCTGGCATTGCCACCCAGCTTCAAGTGGAAAAAGCTCTGGCCGAAGAGGGCCTCACGCGCGAACAGCTAGGGCGTGAAGAGTTTCTCCGCCACACCTGGGCATGGAAAGAGAAATACGGGAACATTATCACTCAACAAATCCGACGCTTGGGTGCCTCTTGCGATTGGACGCGCGAACGCTTCACCCTCGACGAAGGCTTGAGCCGTGCCGTGCGCGAGGCCTTTGTTCGACTATACGAAAAAGGCCTGATCTACCGCGGCCTGCGTCTCATCCACTGGTCGCCAGGGTTGAAGACCGCTGTCTCCGACGTGGAAGTGGAACACAGCAAAGAAGAAGAAGTCACTTTGTATTACTTCAAATACATGCTCAAACCTGAAACCCCTGGCACCGAGCCACACGAATACCTCCCTGTCGCCACCATTCGTCCAGAGACCATCCTGGGCGACACAGCGGTAGCTGTCCACCCTAATGACGAACGCTACAAAAAACATATCGGACGTACAGCTATCGTCCCCTTTCTCGGGCGGGAGATCCCGGTGATTGCTGATGAATACGTCAGCATGGAATTTGGAACCGGCGCCCTCAAGATCACTCCAGGACACGACCCGAAAGACTATGCCATCGCCGAACGTCACGGTCTCCCAATCATCATTGTGCTTGACGAATCGGCGCGGATGAACCACAACGCCGGCACCTACGCCGGCCTGGATCGTTTTGAATGCCGTCAGAGACTATGGGCCGATATGAAAGCCGCTGGCCTGACTCTCAAAGAAGAGCCCTACAAAACCTCAATCCCTCGTTCCCAACGCGGTGGAGAGATCATCGAGCCTATGCTCTCTACCCAATGGTTTGTCCGCATGGAGTCATTGGCCGAAGCAGCTCTAGAAGCTGTAAAAGATGGCCGTATTCGGATCGTCCCGGAGCGATTTGAAAAGGTCTATTTCAACTGGTTAGAAAACATCAAGGATTGGTGCATCAGCCGCCAATTGTGGTGGGGACACCGTATCCCGGTCTGGTATTGTCCCGCAGGGCACACAACCGTAGCCCGCAACGATCCCACCCAATGTGCGATTTGCGGCTCCACCGACCTCACTCAGGATCCGGACGTGCTCGACACATGGTTCTCCTCCGGGCTATGGCCCTTCTCCACGTTAGGCTGGCCGGACGACACGCCAGACATAAAGTATTTCTACCCCACCTCATATATGGAGACCGGCTACGACATCTTGTTCTTCTGGGTAGCACGCATGATCATGATGGGTTTGGAATTCACCGGCCAGGCACCCTTCCACACCGTTTACCTCCACGGCCTGATACGCGATGAACTTGGTCGCAAGATGTCTAAGACCTACGGCAACGTGATCGATCCCATCCCCGTCATAGAAACCTACGGAACCGATGCGTTACGCTTCACCCTCCTGGTTGGCTCTACTCCCGGTAACGATATGAATCTATCCATCAAGAAGATCGAGGCCAACCGCAACTTTGTCAACAAGGTGTGGAACGCCGGCCGCTTCGTCATCCAGGCCATCTCCCTGCTCGAAGAGACGCCCGCCTCTGGCACGCTGACTCGCCGCTTTGAGTGGACCTGGGCAGATAGTTGGATCTGGGCACGGCTCCAACAACTGGTCCGTGACGTGGAACGGCTGTTCCAGAACTTCCAATACGGTCAGGCCGGCCAGATGATTTACGACTTCTTCTGGTCGGAGTTTGCCGACTGGTACATCGAAATCGCCAAGCAACAATTGCAACGAGAGTCGACCCGAGAACAGACCGCCGTCACCCTGGCCCGCGTACTGGATATCTGTTTGCGACTGCTTCACCCTTTCACTCCCTTCGTGACCGAAGAACTGTGGGGGCACCTGCGGCGGGCTCTGCTCCAATCGCGGCTAGCCTATCTGGCCTCGGATTGGCCTGAAGCATTGATCATCGCTCCTTGGCCCCAACCGCGCACCCCAGAGGGATGGGAAGACGCCAAAATCGCCGACTTTCTGCTGATCCAAGATCTGGTGCGCGCCATCCGCAACCTGCGGGCAGAAAAAGCCATCCCCCCATCCCGAAAGTTGAGCGCTACCCTGGTTGGCGGCGAGAAGACCGATCTACTCCAGCGTCAAGCCCTCATGATCGCCGCTCTCGCCGGGCTGGATGCTTCTCAAGTGAACATCGTGGCCTCGCTCTCCCAAGCTCCACAACGGGTAGTGACGCTGGTGGTCAACAGTATCGAAATCCACCTTCCCTTGGCCGAAGTGGTGGACGAGCAAGCTGAGCGCCAACGCCTTCAAAAAGAACTGGCCCAGGTGGAAAGTCAGATCGCCCGCCTGGAGGCCCTGCTGGCCGGCGACTTTGCCCGCAAAGCTCCGGCAGCCATGGTTCAAAAGGAACGCAAGAAACTGGAAACGTTCCAAGAAACCGCCGAGAAACTCAGGGCCAAGCTGGCCTAAAAAAAACGAGGCGACCGTTGTGGCGGTCGCCTCGTTGGGTGATAGGGCTAACTAAGGAACGATGATACAGGCCGGCAACTGAGCATCCGTGCGAATCCGGTTCCTACCATACCAGGACTCATTGTCCAAGTCGATCTGTCCTACGTACCAATTATCCTGATCGCGCAGCGGCAACGGTGAGGACACACTGGCCGGCGCAACAAACGCTTTGACCAGAGTGTTGTTTTTGTAAATGCGCACTTCTAGACCAGAACCAGTCAGCCGCGCCGAGGCCGGCCACCATCCCAACACCTCGTCAAACAAAGCCACCCAAACCTGAAGAACCCCGCCATACGTCTTGCGTATGTAAGCGCCCTCTGTCTGTGTTACTAGGAACGAATCCCTTGGCAGCAAAATTTGCCAGTTATCTTGATCCCTCGGATTGGACCAAGCAGAATAACAGACATCGTTGATGGGGTCCCTCAACCATAGATCGAATTCCCGTCCAGGGTTGCCCCACGGTTGGAAGCCTCGCCACAGGAGGGTAATCGTCCAGTCCCCACTCGTACCAAAGTCGCGGCTCATGGCAAGATCGGCATTGAACCGGCGGAGCGAGCCCCCCACCGAGAACTCCCGCGAAACACCTGGACGACCCGCTGCAGAGGCCGATACCGTGTAGTTCTCTGCGCTCGGAATCCCTGTACAGGTATAGAAACCGCCGGCATTTGTGGCCGCGCTGCACGAATACCCTCCAGGACCGCTCACTGTCACTGAAACGTTCGACAATGGGATGCCTTCATGAGCATCCAAGACCCGCCCCTGGAGAAAACCACCGGTTCCTCCAAGTGCGCGATATAGATTGACGCGGCGAATCATTCGTGGGAAGCCTTGGGTAGGATCGGCAGTATTCACAATTTGATTGCGTACCTCACCCGCCGAAAAGCCGGGATTTTCAGCCCATACTCGAGCCGCAACGCCCGCCACCACCGGCGAAGCCATCGAAGTTCCACTATAGTGAATATATCCACTTGGAACCGTGCTTAAAATCTGCCAACCCGGAGCGGCAATATCCACCCAGGGATCTCCGGCGGTATCAAAATTCGAAAAATAGGTGCGGCGGTCGTTCTCTTCGGTAGCAGCGACGCCAAATGCGTTTGGATCTGCGCCGGGGTAAAACTTGGTG
>CAKZJX010000111.1 GCA_937120535.1 uncultured Anaerolineae bacterium | reverse complement strand
TCCATGAGCGCCCAGGCTTGCCAGGTGGGGGCGTGGGAGGGGTCGGCGCGGGTGCCCTGCTCGAAGAGTTGGCGGGCCTCTTTAAATTTGCTCTGCCGAGCGAAGAGCAGCGGCAGGATGGTGAGCAATTTTCTCTGAGGGTCGCGCGGCTGGAGGCGCAAAACAAGCCCGAGTTTGGCCAGGATGGCCTGGTAAAGATGGACCGTTTCGGGCGCCCAGCGCTGCTCGTGCAAAATCTTCATCGCATGTTGGGCAATCACGGCATGGCGCGTCATCAGGCGTTCTTGACTGCTCTCCTCAATGGCGAGCAACTCCCCTTCCAGAGGCCCGATCACTCTGTGGCCGACCTCGGCTTCTTGAATTTCCATCACCTCGGCAAACAAACAGCGGCTGAGCCACCAGCCATATTGGTGGACGCTGGCCAGGGTGGCGTAGGCGCGCAGCAGAAAATTGCCCTGCGGCTGCCGGCGAAGTTTTTGCAGGACGTCGAGCAGGATGGCTTCGAAGGTCTCCACGCCGTAGCGAGCGGTGAGCAGGGCCGGCAGCAGTTGTCCATCGGCCTTGAGGCGGGCCAGGAAATGTTCGATCTGTCTCTGGCGCGGCAAGGAGCGCAGCGCGTCCAGTTTGCCGGCCTGGGCCAGTTTATCGAGCAAGGTTTCCACTTCCTGCCGCTTCAGGCGGTCGAGTACGAAGCGCCGAAAGGAACTCCTCCGCTTAAGCTTGCCTTCATCTACGTCGGCGTTGCGCCATTCATGGGGGCGCGCCGCCATCAGGAGGATGAACGGCACGCCGTGGTCGGCCAGTTCGGAGGCCAGGATGGGGATCTGATTCTCCTGGTCGGCTTCGTCGAAGACCAGGACCAGCGGCGTCTGGCTGGAAATCGGGATCTGCGTTGAGGGCCCCACGTGCTCATGGTGGCGGACGAAAACGGGATAGCCCTGTTCGGCTAGCAACCAGGCCAGCCGGCGCAGCAGGGTGGTCTTGCCTTCGCCGGCCAGGCCCAGGATCAGGGCGCTTTTGTAGGGGCTGCCGTGGGGGTCGCGAGCAAAGTCCAGCACTTCGGAGGAGAGGGCGCGCGGCGCGTCGTCCTGGCGGGCAATGTTGGCCCAATTGGGGCTGGCGCCGTCGTAAAAGGGCGCGCCGGGCAATTGCGCCTGCTGCCGGCGGAACTCCTC
This sequence comes from uncultured Anaerolineae bacterium, assembly GCA_937120535.1. Classification (GTDB taxonomy): domain Bacteria; phylum Chloroflexota; class Anaerolineae; order Anaerolineales; family Villigracilaceae; genus Denitrolinea. The sequence continues at coordinate 65,075 of CAKZJX010000111.1, read as the reverse complement.
GCTGAGGAATTGAAAGGCCAGGGCGCCGTTGCGGGTGAGCGAGATGGTGTTTTGATTGCCTACGAGGATGATGCTGTTGTTGACACCCCCGCCGATGACGACCGAGTCGTCTCCGCCGCGGAGAGAGGTCCCCCGGTTTTCGGTTCCTGCGCCGGAAGCGGGGCGAGGCGCTCTCGATGCGGCGCTCCCCGGCGCGGCCTGCACCTGCTCGGCGCGCGCATTGAGCGCCTGCACCAGTTTCTTGTAGCCGTCGGGTTCGAAGTATTTTCCCCACTCAATCCCCCGCAGGCTGAACGGCAGGTCGCAGTCTTCCAGTTGCAGCGGGATGAAGAAGATCGTCCCTTCGGGCTTTTCCTTCTGAATCTCCTGGGCGTGCTGGATTTCCTTCTGGAGGTAGCCCTCCTTGCCTGCCGAAAGGCTGGAAAAACAGACGATCACCGCCCCGCTGGCGCGCATGGCTTGCTGGATTTCCCGCTCCCAGTCCTGGCCGGGCAGCAGGGCTGCGCTGTCCAGCCAGGGGTCGAAGCCGTCGGCGCGCAGGCGCTCATACAGTTGGCGGACAAGCGGATGATCTTGGCCAGCGTGGCAGAGCAACACGGTGAGTTTCTGAGAGGAGTGGCTCATGGCGCTTCTCGATCGATGTGGTTACGCCTTCTGACAGGAAGTCGGATCGCAGAGCGGTTGCTGTGCATTCCGGTGAGGTTGGCGAGCGGGATGGGAGATGCGGGGCCAGTAGAGATGAGCATATTATAAACGGCTTCTGCTGTGTAGTCGGCGGAGATAACAATTTTGTTGACATTCGGCCGGCGGGATTGACCGGAATTGGCCTTGAAATTGGCCCAGGGATTTGTTATACTGGAGACAGGGTTCGTTTATCAGAAGGAGCGTTGCGAATGATTGGAAAACACAAGATATTGGCTCTGATAGTGATCGTGCTGCTGAGCGTGGGCACAGCTGGGCCTTGGGCTCCTTCCCGAGATCAGGTGGTCCTGCGGGCGCGCCAGGCCCTGGCTCGCCGGTCTGGCCTTGCGCCGGCCGCCCTGACGCCGGTAAGTGAACCGGTCGCCGTCCACTATCCTTTACTGGGCGTCGTGATCTATGAGACGAAGTTCGTTGACGAAGCCGGAACGACCTATAGCGTAGCCGTCACGCCTGCCGGCGATCCGGTTTCGGTGGAAGAATTGGATCGGGCGGAACAGGAGGCTTACGAGCGAAAATTCGGCAAGATCGATCGCCCCCTGCTGCAAGCTTTGAGGGGACGTGCGGCAGATGATGTGGTCAACGTGGCGATCTGGCTGAAGACTGTTTCTGAGCCTAACGAAGTTTCTGTAGAGGCGCCGGCGGTGCAATCCAACTCGGGTTCGCTAAGCGGTCGCGATGAGCTGAAGGTGCCGTTGTTTGATGCGGCCGCTCTGGCCCAAATGCAAAGCCTGGAGCAAGCGCTGGAAATGGCGGAGACCGCTCGTGTGGAACGGACCACGGCTCCGGTGGTGGAGGAATTGAACGCTCGAGGGTATCGCGCGGTTCCCAGCGCCTTGGCGCCGGTGGTGAATGTTGCTCTGCCGGTGCGGCTGATCCGAGCCTGGGCTCACCGGCCCGAGGTCGATCGGATCTATGCCGGCAGCCAATTCGGGCCGGAGTTGAACGTTGCGCGTCAGGTGGTGGGCGCAAAGAACGTCAACGATCTAGGAATCACCGGCCTGGGCTCTTCTATCGCTGTCATTGAGTACAACGGTATGGTCTCGGCTTCGAACCCTTATCTTTCTGGGATCACCCGACACAATCCTTACGGGTGTTCGGTCAAGCTGCATACCACAGGCGTTGTGGGAATTATCAAGAGCACCCATTCCGAGCAGCGCGGCATTGCGCCTGATGCCAAGGTATGGGTTGGTTGCGGCACGACCGATGCTCAGATCCAAACCATCACTCAGGCAGCCAATGATTGGAAGGCCGATACCTTCAGCTTGAGTTGGCACGGCGGTGCGTCGCGCACCCCTGGCCTGATGGATCGCTTCTTCGATAGGATGATGTTCGATTACGTTGATCTGGTCGTCAAATCGGCTGGCAACCGCGGCACCACCGATAAGCTGCTGACCAGCCCCGGGCTCGGGTACAACACGTTGACGGTGGGGAGCTTCGACGATCGGAACACGGTTTCCACCAGCGATGATGTAATGGCTGCCTATTCTAGTTATGTGGATCCTTCTTCGGCCCATAACGATCGCGAAAAACCTGAAGTGGTGGCACCTGGGTCGAATATCATTTCGACGACCACGGCATCGCCTTGGGTAGGAAACGTTGGGTCGGGCACCAGTTATTCGACTCCGATGGTTGCAGGAATTACGGCGCTGATGTACCAGCGGGACGTATCGCTAATCTTGTGGCCAGAAGCGACGAAAGCCATCCTGATGGCTACCGCTATTCGGAACAAGGAAGGGGCTGCTCGCCTAAGCGAGAAAGATGGGGCCGGCGGGGTATGGGCCTTGGGTGCTGATATGGTTGCCAGCAATCAAACCTCCAAGGGAGGCTGGGGGGCCAACACTTATTCCTGTGTTCGACCGACGAACTGGAATGTTGGGACGATGAATCTGCAGGCCGGCCGCAAAGTGCGGGTGGTGATCGTCTGGAATCAGAATCCAAATTACACTTACTATGCCTCCAAGCCGAGCGCCGATCTCGATCTCCAGATTTTTGGCCCTCTGAACAACATCGTAGCTAGTTCGTATAGCTACGATAACACCTACGAGATCGCTGAATTCACGCCTAGTTCGGCGGGAACCTATACGATTCAGGTGGACAACGTGCGTTGCGAGCTCACTCCGAAGCGTCTCGGTTGGGCCTGGTATCAGCCGTAGTGGGGCAGGTCTCTTGCACAACAGCCTCTGCAGACCCGGTTGAACCAGCCGGGTCTGTTTTTGTGGGTGGGCCGCCGTGGTGACCTTGTTGTTATAATACGCCCCTAGATGGTAGAGGTGCATTCATGATCGAGCCAAACGAATTCTCTTTGTTGCGACGCGCAGGGTGGATTTTTTTGATCTTTTTAGCAATCGGGTTGTTGGTTGCTCTTAGCAGGGTGGGCATCACTCCAGATATAGCGTATTGGAATGAGGTGGGGATCCCCTTGTTAGCGGCTCAGGTGTTGGCAGCGCTGGTCTTGGCCTTGGGGGTTGAGGTGGGATGGCGAGCGCTCAGGCATCCGAGAGACCAGCGTTGGTTTGAGTGGCTTCTCCCGTTGTTCCTGTGGCTGCTGGCGGCAGGGATATGGTTGGCCGAACCGATGCGCCATACGTACAGCCACCCGCGACCTTCGCCGCCCTATTATGAATATTACCCGATGCTTGACTCAACGTTCTACGATCTGGGCGCGCAATATGTGCTGATCGGCCAGGGGATCAACAACGACCAGTTGACCGAAAAACCGGTCTACATGTTCTTCCTTGCTCTGTTGCATGCTCTGGGCGGACAATCGATTTACGTGGTGAGCGGTTTACAAGTTCTCGTTCTAGCCTGGTTTCCAGTGTTCCTTTATTTTTTGGGTCGTCGGTTGCATCATCGTAGCACAGGTGTCTTTGTTGCGGGGTTGGGGATCTTCAAAGAGCGAAATGCCATTGCAGCCTCAGTGGATGTTCAAACGGTCCACGTCAAAATGTTGCTCACCGAGTCGCTCACTGCTTTGTTGCTTGCTATTGTTGTTTGGTGGGCGGTGCGATGGCTTCAAGGGCATAGGCGCCCTGTTTCCGATGTCGTTTGGCTTGGCGGCTTGCTGGGGGTGGCTTTCTTGCTACGCACGAATGCGCTGATCTTGTTGTTGCTGTTTGTGGGGGTGTTGTGGATCGTCGGGAGGAAGATCGAGCGTCGACGAACGACTGTGTTCTTGCTGATCGGCTTTTTGGCTTTTGTCTCTCCTTGGATGACGTTGAATCGGGATGAGCAGGGCAGGACGGCTCTTCAATTGAAGATAGAAGGGGTGCTCGATCGGTATCGGTTCCAGCGCGAGGAGCCCGGTTCCTCTCAAGGGCCGGCTCGTCGGGTGCAGGAAATCTCTCTGGGTGGGCGTTCTTCGAAGGCGGCGTTATCCATGCGCTCTGTCGCAGCCCCTGATTCGCTTTCGATAGATTCGGCGTTGCATTTTGTCCCGGCCCATTTCTTGCACAACCAGATCGGGGCGTTGTTCGTCTTGCCGGTGAGCTTGCGCATTCATTCTCTCAAAAAGATGGTCGATCAGCCGCTTTGGGAGCTCACCTGGGCTGGCGAGCTGTCCGTTGAAAACGCTCTGCTGCTTTTCTTCAATTTGGGAGTCCTGTCTTTAGGCTTGGCGTCGGCTTGGCAACGTTGGAAAATCGTTGGCTTGATCCCAGCTCTAGTAGAGATTGTGTACTACCTATCGAATGCTTTGGCTCGCACTTCGGGAGCACGCTATCTGGTGCCAGTGGATTGGGTGGTGTATTTTTACTTTGGTTTGGGTGTCTTTCAGGCGTTGGAGATGATGCTCAAACGAACGCGCTTGGGGCCGCTAAGCCAGACAGCGCTGGAGCAAGAGCTAGGGGCCGGCCACCAGGACGAGCGACGTTTCGCCTGGCTTAAACCGGCGGGAATTTTCTTGGTGATCGGGGGGACCATGGCCTTGTTGGGGTGGCTCCCCGATCGCTATCCCCGACTAACTCGCCCTGAAGCGTTTCGCGCTGTTCAGGAACGGGCGCCGGCTTGGCAACTGGGTTGGTCGAGTCGGGAGTTCCTCCAATTTCGCGCACAACCAGAGGCGGTGGTCCTGCGGGGGCGCTTGCTCTACCCACGCTCTCTGGCGGCCAACAAGGGGCTATGTTCGCGGTGCTCCGTCTTCGATGCTGCGTTTGGCGATCGGAGCTATGCTCGCTTGTCGTTTATCGTGCTGGGGCCGATCAGCGCCGGGGTCGTGGTCGCCCCCTTGAAGGACGTCCGGGCCGAGATTCGTCGGGTGAACCTAGCCGCCGGCCCGGATGTATGGGTGATCGGCTGTCGCGAGCAGGTAGATGTGGTCGGCGCCCAGCGCGGGTTCTATCCGCTGGTGCGGGCCTTGGCCGTGATCGTGGAACATGATGACCAACGGCCGACGATCTTTAAGCCCGCTGATCAACCGCTGACCTGCCAATCGAGTGACTAAGCCGTTGGTGCACTCCCGTGCGTGCTTGCTAAGCCCTAGGCGATCGGAATACCCTTGGCTTGCAACAACGGGCGCGGGTCCACGATGTTTTTGTGGAGGGCGGCTTTGTCGGGCATGCCCAAGGCGATGGCCATTAGTTGGGTGAAGTAAAAGACCGGCATCGGCTCGTCCAAGCCCATTTGAATCTGTCGCGCGTCCAAGTTGGTGTGGCAAAGCGGGCAGGCAACGACGATTGCCTCGGCGTCGGCTTGACGGGCATAGTCGATCAGGCGACGGCTGAGGGTCAGGACAATGTCCGGCCGGCTGAGGGAGTGCGTGGCGCCACAGCAGGTGGTCTTGTAAGACCAATCTTTGACGTCCAAGCCCAGGGCGATCATCAGCGCGTCGAGTTCGGTGGGGTTTTCGGGATGGGCGGTTTCGGTCACTTGGGGTGGCCGGCTGAGTAGGCACCCGTAGTAACACACCACCCTCAAGCCGTCCAGCTTGGTCTGAACGGCGCTGGCCAACTTCTCCGGGCCGATGCGGTAATAAAGTGTCTCGTGTAGGGCCCGTACCTGGACGGCGCCTTGGTAGGTATAACCCATCTCTTTGTCTAGGGCGGCTTTGCGTTGTGGAGCGTGGCGCAGCTCATACAGGGCGGCCTTGTGATGGTTGAAACAGGCCGCACACGGCATCGTCACTTCGCTCAAGCCGCTCTGCTCGATCAAGCGCAGGTTTTCCATCGGTAGCCGCAGAGCGTAGTCCGGATCGGCGCGATGGATCGGCGTGCTGCCGCAACAAACCCAGCCGCGTGGTTCCACCAAGTCCAGTCCCAAGGCCTTGCAGACGGCTTTGGTGGAGAGATTATATTCTACCGCCGTGGAATGCAATGAGCAACCGGGGTAATAGCCCACGGTCTTGGTCGTTCGGATTGTGGCTGGCACCTTACGCGGCGGTCGGACGATGGCGGGCAGGAAGGGCATTTTGTTCTTGCCAATGACCTTGATCCCCAGGTCCAGGTCCTCGGTCAAGCGGCCAGTGCGGAGCATGATCTCTGCCATGAGCCCCAGCTCATAGGAGCGACCCCAAAGCTTCACCTGGCGCTTAAAGGCCTGATTGGTGATATTTACCTCGCTCACCGAGGGTGTGATGCCGCGCTGCAGAGCCTGGCGGGTGAGAAACGCCATGATAGCGGTGATGTCGAGCCCCTGAGGGCAGCGGGTGCTGCAAGTCTGACAAGATGCGCATAACCAGGGCGTTTTGGCCTGGAGTGCAATATCCTCCTGACCCAGTTGCAGAGCACGCAGGATCTGGTTAGGCTGCCAATCGAAGAATTCGGCCAGCGGGCAGCCGCTGGTGCACTTCACACACTGGTAGCATAGATAAACGTTCTGTCCCAGTTCCTCCTGCACGCGTTGCGCCAGGGCAGGGTTGATACGGGTAATGAATGGAACAGGCTGAGCGCTCATGCGGCTCTCTCTCCTCTCACCCAGGTTGGGCTTCAGGTTCAGGGATCACCGGCCGCGGATACAAGCCGGCCCCTTCTACGATCGGCTTCACCGCCTCTTCCCACTCGATAGCCATGATGTGCACCCCAGCCACGCCTTCGATCTGCCGCAACTGTTGGATGATCTCGATGCAAATTTTGATCCCCTCGGCTTGCCAAGCGGCGGAGCGGGCCTTTTTATCTTCGGGAGTGAGCTCCTCTTTCTTCTTGCCGGCCCACGGCGCGCCGGCCGCTTCCATGCGCTCGATCAACTCATCGGGGAGGATGATGCCCGGCACGTTCTCGCGCATGTATTTGGCCATCGCTGGGCTCTTGAGCGGGCTGACGCCGGCCAGAATATACGCTTGTTTATGGACCCCGAGTTCACGCGCCTTCTCCATAAACGCCTTGAAGGCTGGGATGTCGTACACGATTTGTGTCTGAATAAAGTTGGCGCCGGCCTTGGCTTTCTTGGCCAAACGATACGGCCGAAATTCAACCGGATGAGCAAACGGCGACTCAGCCGCTCCGACGAAGAAGCGGGGTTCCTGCCCCTTGATCTCGCCTCCTGATTGGAAGACCCGCCGATCGCGCATCGCCGTGACCATCTGCACCATCTGCGTCGAGTCAATATCGAACACATTCTTCGCCGTCGGATGATTGCCGAACGTCTGGTGATCGCCGGTCAAGCACAGCAGGTTGCGAATGCCCAGAGCATACGCACCCAGCAGGTCAGATTGCATGGCTAGCCGATTGCGGTCGCGACACACCATTTGGATCACGGGCTCAAGCCCTTCCTGGAGGGCGATCACCGCCGAGGCGATGCTGGACATGCGCACAATGGCGGTTTGATTATCGGTGATGTTCACTGCATCACAGTAACCCTTGAGCAGTGCGGCTTTGCGACGGATCACATTGCCATCGGCGCTCTGTGGCGGGCCTAACTCGGCCGTCACGGCAAAGTAACCGTTTTTTAGCACGCGTTCCAAATTCGAGCCGGAAAGGTAACCGTTGGTGTTCATCTCATTCCTCCGTCGCCAAGCGTAGGTCTTCGCGCACGATCTTGCGCGGTCCGCCATCGCGGGCGGTGCACCAGTTCTTGGGCGGCTGAATATCCATCAACACTTCTAGTTTGCCCATGCTCTTCAAGCGGTCATAAATCAATTGCCAGGCGCACGGGATCTCCTCGTTGACCTCGCAGTGTCCATTCAGGGAGCCGCCGCACGGGCCGTTCAGCAGCGACTTGGAGCAGCGGGCGATCGGGCAGATTCCTCCGGTCAGGCCAAGGAGACAATCGCCGCAGCCGGCACAACGCTCTTCCCAAACGCCTTGCTCGGTCGGCAATCCCATGAATTTGGTGTTCAAGCCGGGCACCACCCAGGTGTTGGGGAAATGCTCTGCAATGGCTTGAACGCCCACGCCGCAGCCCAAGGAGAGCACCACATCCACCTGACCCACCTGCTCGGCAATCTGGTCCAGATATTCCCATTCGCATTGGCGCTGCACGGTTACGTCGGTCACTTCTTTCGGCGCGCCTTCCAGCTTAGAGGCCATGCGCAGCTCGGCAGCCACAATGGCCGCTTCGCGTGCTCCGCCGGCGAAGCAGACGGTCACGCATGTGCCGCATCCGACGACTAGCACCTTCTGGGCTCGACCGACTAACTGTTTGATTTCATCTAAAGATTTCTGTTCGGCAACGATCATGGCTCACGCTCCTTCCTAGGGATGCGCAGAGGATTAGGGCCCACAGCAGCCACCCTCTCTGTCATCTCTTTGGCAATTTCGGCAAAACGACTGCCCATGGCCGAGGACAGGTGGAACATCTCCACGCGCTCCGCTTCCAGGCCAATTTGCTTCAGCAGCTGTTGCACGTAGGCCACCCGCCGGCGGGCGCTGAAATTGCCCTTCAGGTAGTGGCAGTTGCCTGGCAGGCAGCCGGCCACCATCACTCCGTCGGCGCCTTCTTCGAGGGCGTGCAGGATCAGCAGCGGGTCTACCTTGCCGGTGCAGGGCAGCAGCACCACGCGCACGTTCGGTGGGTATTGCAGGCGCAGTCCACCGGCCAGGTCGGCTGCGGCATAAGCGCAATGTTCACAACAGTAGGCGACAATTTGCAAGTCTTGGCTCATAGCACAGGTAACCGATGAGAGAGAGCAGGAAGCGGATGCAACAAGGCACTCACCTTAGCCATGATCTGGGCGTCGGTGTAGTGCATCAGTTGAATGGCGCGGGCGGGGCATTCGGCGGCGCAGGTGCCGCATCCCTGACAGATGGCCGGCTCGATGTACGCTGCCCCGACGATGCCGCCCACGCCGGCCAGATCGGCGCGAATCTTGGGCACATCGAACGGACAAATGCGCACACAGGTCAGGCAGCCGGTGCAGCGTTCCTGATCGACCACGGCTACTCGTCCGCCGGCGGTGAGCGTATCGTGGCTGAGGATACGCGCCGCCCGCGCAGCCGCCGCTTGCGCCTGGATCAGGCTTTCGTCCAATAATTTCGGATAATGTGACAACCCAGCCAGGAACAACCCCTCGGAGGCAAATTCCACCGGCCGCAGCTTGATATGTGCCTCCAAGAAGAACCCATCGGCGTCCAGCGGGACTTTGAACAGGGAGGCCACCTCCCGAGCATCCTCCTGGGGAACGACCGGCATGGAGAGCACCACCATCTCCGGATGCAAGATCATCTCGCGGCGCAGGATCGGCTCCCACACCCGAACATACAGCGCCTCACCCTGACGCTCCACCAGGGGTTTTCGGCTGCGGTCGTAGCGAATGAAGATTACCCCTTTCTCTCGAGCTTGGCGATAGAGGCGTTCCTTGAACCCGTAGGCGCGCAGATCGCGGTAAAGGACGATGATCTGCGCTTGAGGCTGGAGTTCTTTGAGGCGGATGGCGTTTTTCAGGGCCACTGTGCAACAGATGCGGCTGCAGAACGATTCGGCCGGCCCTACACACTGGATCATGACTGCCGACTCAGGCAGGTCGTTGGCTTGGCCGAGCAAGGCCTCGAATTCTTGCTGGGTGAGGATGCGCGGGTCTGAGCCATAGCCGTAGTCTGGACCGCGGTATTCGCGCCCGCCGGTGGCCAAGATGGTCACGCCGTGGTGGATCTCGAGGCGGCGGCCGTCGGCCTGTTGCAGGGTGGTGATGAAGTTGCCGGCAAAGCCGCGAGTGGCCACGACTTTGGTCCGGAGATGGACCTGAATCTGGGGATGGCTGAGCACGCGTTGGGTGAGGTTCTGTAGAACCGCTTGCGGGGTGCGAGCTTCTAGGCTGAGGGCGGTGATGTGACGCAGGTTGCCGCCCAGTTCGGCTTCTTTTTCCACTAGATGGACCGGGAAACCTTGATCGGCCAGAGAGAGGGCAGCCGTCATGCCGCTGGCGCCGCCGCCGATCACCAGGGCTGCTCGTTGTACTGGCACTTGGATGGTGTGTTGCGGTTCGAGCAGAGCTGCCCGTGCTACCGCCGCACGCACCAAGTCCTTGGCTTTTTGGGTGGCTGTCTGGCAATCGTTCGAGTGTACCCAGGAGCATTGGTTGCGGATGTTGGCCATCTCGAACAGGTAGGGGTTTAGGCCGGCCATGCGCAGGCTATCCTGGAACAGCGGCTGGTGCGTGAGAGGCGTGCACGAGGCCACCACCACCCGATTGAGCCCGTGTTCTTGAATTTGTTCGCTGATGTGGCGGATGCTATCCTGGGAGCAGGTGTAGAGGTTGGATTCGGCATGGACCACGTAGGGCAGTGAAGCGGCATACTCGGTAACGGCCGGCACATCCAAGAAGCCGCCGATGTTGGAGCCGCAGGAGCAGACGAATACCCCAACCCGCGGCGATTCGTTGCGCACGTCGCGTTCGGGAGGGTATCGCCGTCGCTCGGTGAGCGAGAAGCGCGCTGAGCTGAGGCGTGCCGCAACGGCCGCGCAGGCCGCGCTGGCTTCGATCACTGACTCGGGGATGTCTTTCGGTTCACGGAAGGGGCCGATGGCGTAGACGCCGGGGCGGCTCGTTTCCAGAGGCTCGGTGGGTTGGGTGTGGCAGAAGCCGTATTCGTCTACTTTCACGCCCAGGCAGCGGGCCAGCTTGCGCGCTGTCGGCGGGACCTCCATGCCCACCGAGAGCACCACCAAGTCGAAGCGCTCTTGGATCGGTGTAGAGCCGTCAGAATCATCCGGCAGGCAGCTCAGGAGCAGGTCGTGGGAGAGCGGGTCCTCCTGAATGGCGCTCAGGCGACAGCGGTGATAGTGAATGCCATATCGCTCGCGCGCCCGCTCAAAGTAGGCCAGGTAACCTTTGGAGAAGGCGCGCATGTCCATCATGAAGATGTGCACTTCGAGGCCGGGCTGGTGCTCTTTGGCGATCATGGCCTCTTTGGTGGCGTACATGCAGCATACGGCGGAGCAGTAGTCGTGGCTACGATCGCGGCTGCCGACGCATTGCAGGAAGGCAATGCGGCGCGGAGGCCGATGATCGGAAGGACGGACCACGTGTCCGAGGGTGGGGCCGGAGGCGGAGAGCAAGCGCTCGAATTGGAGGGCAGTGAGCACGTTCGGGTAGCGCCCGTATCCGAATTCTTGGGCTTGTTCGGCTTGGTAGATCTGGTAGCCGGGCGCCAGGATGATCGCCCCAACCTGCAGGTGTTGACGGCGAGGGGGCATGTCATGGTCAATGGCGTTGCGGCCGCAGGCGAAGACGCAGGACATGCATTCGGAGCAGATGCCGCAGGCCAGGCAACGAGCTGCCTCGGCCTGAGCCGACTGGTCGTCATATCCGCCTTCGACTTCGGCAAAGGAGCGCAGACGCTCCTCGGGCGGCAGAATGGGCATGGGCACGCGCGGTTGGCGTTTGATTTCGCCGTGCGCCAGTCGCTCCTCGATCTCTTGACGGGTGAGTTTGACCACCGGCGGTTCGGGTTTGGGAGGCGGCTCTAGGGTTTCCCCTCGTAGGTAGCGGATGATCGACTGGGCCGCTTTGTGGCCGCTGGCGACGGCTTCGATGACAAAGGCGGTGCCGGAGACGCTGTCGCCGGCGGCAAACACGCCGGGCCGTGTGGCAGCAAAGGTGTTCGGGTTGATGGCGATGGTCTTGCGTTCGGTCAGGCCGACTCCAGCATCGTCTGGGATGAAGGCCAAACCGGCGCGTTGCCCAACCGAGAAGATGACGGTGTCGCACGGCAGGACGTGGTTAGAGTCGGAGATTTTCTCCACGCTCAACCGTCCTGCTTCATCGAAGTGGAACGATTGCACGAGCGTGCACTCCACGCCGGCGGCGCGACCGGTGCCGTCGTCGAGGATGCGCTCGAAGGCCCGGCCGTTGTAGATCTCGATCCCTTCTTCGAGGGCAGCTTGGACTTCCCAGGGATGGGCCGGCATGCCCTGGCGGCTTTCTAGGCAGGCCATGCTCACCTTGCATCCCAATCGGACGGCGGTGCGCGCCACGTCAATCGCCACGTTGCCGCCACCCAGGACGAGCACATGCTTTCCTAATTCGCCTGAGGCTTTGAGCGCTTCGCCCTTGCCCAGGCGGACGTCGCGCAGGAAGTGGGTGTTGATCAGCACGCCTTTCAGGTTGGCGCCTGGGATGGGCAGGCGCACGCCCTCATGGGCGCCGACGGCAATCAGGACAGCTTGGAACCCTTGGCGAAAGAGGTCTTCTAGGTTGGCGACCGGCGTGTTGAGGCGCAGGTCTACGCCCAGATCAACGATGTCGGCGATCTCACGCTCGATGATCTCGGCCGGCAAGCGGAATTCGGGCACGCCCAAGCGCAGCATGCCGCCGGCTACTGGCATGGCTTCAAAGACGGTGACCGGATAGCCGGCCAGGAGGAGATCTTGGGCGGCCGTCAAGCCGCAGGGGCCGGCCCCGATGACCGCCACGCGTTGATCGGGGTGTTTGATCTCTGCCCGCGGCACGGGCCGGCGCGGTTGGCTATAGACCTTATCGGTGACGAAGCGTTTGAGTGCCCGAATGTTGATCGGTTCATCCACCAGACCTCGGTTGCAGGCGGTTTCGCAACGATGATTGCAAATGCGGCCGCAAATGCCCGGGAAGGGATTGTCCATCTTGATCACCCGCAAGGCGTCTTCCCAACGCCCTTCGCGGATCAAGGCGATGTAGCCCTGGGCGCGTTGGTGGGCTGGACAGGCATCGCGACAGGGGGCAATGCCGCGCTTCTCGATGGCATAGGCGTTGGGCACGGCTTGTGGGTACAGCTTGTATGCAGCGCGGCGCGGGGCCAACCCTTCGTTGAACGGATCGGGCACGATCACTGGGCAGACCTTGGCGCAATCGCCACAGGCAATGCATTTCGCTAGGTCTATGTAGCGCGGACGTTGCTCTACGGTGACTGTAAAATTTCCGGCTTGTCCGAGGACATCGACCACCTCGGTGTTGGTCAGGATCTGGATGTTGGGATGGCGGCCGGTATCTACCAGGCGCGGGGAAATGGTACACATGGCACAGTCGTTGGTAGGGAAGGTTTTGTCCAATTGCGCCATGTGTCCGCCGATGGCCGATTGGCGCTCGACCAGATACACCTTGAAGCCTTGTTCGGCCAGGTCGAGCGCCGCTTGCATGCCGGCAATTCCTCCACCTACCACCAGGACAGCCCCAATCGGTGGTTGCTGGGTGGGGACGAAGTGCGTCTCCTCTTGGCGAATGGCTTGCGCCATAGGTACCTCACCGATCTTTCTCGCTTACCGTTTCGGCCTTCGGCCGCGAAACGTTATCTCCTCGTCTTCTTCTTCTGGATGGGGTGGGGCCGGCTTTGGCATCAGGCGCAGCGGGTTGGGGCCTAATTTGCGAATGCGCTCGGTCATGGTGCGGGCAGCGTTGGCATAGGCCTGAGCCTGGCTGCCGGACATGAAGAACATCTCCAACCGTTCTCCACCCAACCCGATCTCGTCCAGGAGTTTCTTGGCCCGTTTGAGGCGGGCGTAGCCGCGTTCGTTACCACGCACATGATGACAGTTGCCGATCGGGCAGGCTACCACATATACTCCGTCTGCTCCTTGCTCGAAGGCTTCGAGCAGGTAGCGAATGTCGGTTTTGCCGGTGCAGGGCATGCGCACAAACTTCACGTTTGGCGGATAGTCCACTTGCAACGCGCCGGCCGTATCGCCTGCCATGTAGCCACAATAGATGCAGTAAAAGGCGGTCAGTTCAGGTTCGAAGGAGGGTGTAGAGGGGTTGTGTTCCGAGGACATCGGTTCTTGCTCCACCTGGTTGCTCGCTTTAGACCAGGGCAGGGGCTTTCCAGGCGCCCAACCCGCCTATGGAGCGTAACATCATCTGCTCATCGGTGTAGTGGATGAGCTGAATGGCGTTGGCTGGACATTCGCCGGTGCAAGTGCCGCAGCCCTGACATTGGGCCGGATCGATCCAGGCCGCGCTGCCTAGGCCACCCACGCCGCTGCGGCCTTCGACCTGAATGACTTGCGGGATGCTGAACGGGCAGGTGCGGGTGCAGGTCAGGCATCCTACGCATTTGTTCGGATCCACTTGGGCCACGATGCCGCCCAGGTCGAGCTGTTTTTGAGAGAGCAGGGTCAAGGCGCGTGCGGCTGCGGCCTGAGCATGGCTGATGCTTTCTTCGATGAACTTCGGATAGTGGGCCATGCCGGCCAGGAAGATGCCCTCGCGCATGAAGTCCATTGGGCGCAGTTTCATCTGGGCCTCTTCAAAGAAGCCCTCGCTCGAGAGCGGCACGCGCAACAGACGGGCCAGTTCAGCTGTGCCCTCGGAGGGCACGACGGCCATGCTCAAGGTCGCCAGGTCAGCCGGCAAGGTGATCCAGCGACCTAGAGAGGGATCGTAGGCGTCTACGTAGAGCACATCTCCGGTGACGCGGAAGACCCGCGGCGGATGATCGTCGGTGTAGCGCATGAAGATGACGCCTAGCCGCCGCGCCTCATTGTAGAATTGCTCACGGAAGCCGTAGGTGACGATGTTTTTGTAGAGGACGGTGACCCGACAGTTTGGATTGAACAGTTTGAGACGGATCACGTTCTTCATGGCGTTGGTGCAACACACCCGCGAGCAGTAATCGGGCAGGTTGTTGGGGCGAACACACTGGATAACCACCACGTCCCTGAGCGCCGCTACCCGCTCCGGTTGATGGATGATCATTTCTTCCAACATGCGTTGGGTGATCACACCTGGCAGGTGAAGCATGGGATGGTCGCGAATCTCGTGGGCGCCGGTGGCGACGATGGTCACGCCGTGTTCGACGGTGGTCACGGTTTCGGTGCCGTTGAGGAGGCGGGTGCGCAGATCGGATTGGAAGCGGCCGACGTGGCCGGTGTGGCGGATCACTTCGGTGCGCAAGTGGGTGGTGATGCGTTGGTGGGAGCGGACGCGGTTGACCAGATCGCGCAACAGGCGCTGGGGGTTGTATCCTTCGGCCACGTAGTAGATGTCCAGCAGGTTGCCGCCCAGGCGTTCTTCTCGCTCCACGAGGTGGACCTCGTAGCCGGCATCGGCGATGGTGACAGCAGCGGTCATGCCGGCCACGCCGCCGCCGATCACCAGGGCGACCGGCGTGCACGGGGCTTTTTCTTTGTACACCGGCTTGGCTAAGGCCACGCGGCCGGCCGCAATGCGCACCATCTCGATGGCTTTGCGGTTAGCTTGAGGTAGGGCGTTGCGATGGACGCGCGTGCACTGCTCGCGTAGGTTGACCAGTTCGAGCAGGTAGGGGTTCAATCCGGCCAGGCGCACAGTGCGCTGGAAGAGCGAGTCGTGGGTGCGGTTGCTGCAGGCGGCGATCACCACGCGATTCAGACCTTCCTGTTCGATGCGCCGGCGGATCAGCTCGCGCCCTTCTGGTAGGCAAGCGAAGTCCACCTGATCGGTCAGGACGACGTTCGGCCACCGGCCGGCCTCGTGGAGCAGTCGCATCAGGTCCAGGCTGTTGCCGATCACGTCGCCACATGAACAAGCAAATACGCCGATGCGCGGCGTCTCACCGTTCACCTCGCGCTCGGGCGGAAACTCCTGGTCGTTGGCTAGGAACGGCCACTGGCGCGTGTATGGATAGGTCATCAAACGGTCATTCAGCAAGCGCATGACCTCGGCGGCTGCCCCGCTGGCGTCAATGATGGTCTCCACAATCTCCTTGGGGGAGGAGAAGGCACCGCAGACGAAGATGCCCGGTCGGGTGGTTTGGAGAGGAGCGAATTTGTCGGTTTCGCAGAATCCATAGGCGTTCAATTCAATGCCGAGCATCTTGGCCAGTTCGGCAGCCGATTCAGGGGGCTGCAGGCCGGTGGCCAGGACGACCATCTCGAACTCTTCCTGATGCAGGGTTCCATCTGGATCGGCGTAGCGCACGATCAGGTTGTGGGTGCGGGGATCTTCGGCGATGCCGGAGACGCGACAGCGATGGTACTGAATGTGGTGTTGTTGGCGAGCTTTGGCAAAGTAGGCGCTGTATTCTTTGTTAAACGCACGTTCGTCCATCAGGAACACGTTGCATTTCACGTCGCCGCCTAGGCGTTGCTTGGCCAAGATGGCCTCTTTGGTGGCATACATGCAGCAGATGGACGAACAGAAGGGGTTTTCTTTCTCACGGCTGCCGATACACTGCAGCCAGGCGATCGAGCGCGGAGGGCGGTTGTCGGACGGGCGAATGACGATGCCCTCGGTGGGGCCGGAGCGGCTAGCTAGCCGTTCGTATTGCATGGCGGTCACCACGTTTTGGTAGCGCCCATAGCCATATTCGCCGAGTTCGGCGGCGTTGTATGTGCGAAATCCGAGGGCGAGGATGATGGCGCCCACTTCTACCGAGAGCAAGCGGGGCGGTTCTTCGAGGTCGATCGCCTGGGTGGGACAAGCCTCCACGCAGCGGCGACAATCGTCGCAATAGGGGCCGCGGTCGATGCAGTAGGCGTCTGGCGCAGCACGGGCGGCCAGCTTGTAGATCGCCTTGCGTCGCGTCATACCCAATTGGTACTCGTTAGGCAATTCCACTGGGCAGACCTCGGCGCAGCGCCCGCAACTGGTGCAACGCTCGATGTTGACGTAGCGCGGCTCCTGGCGCAGGGCGACGGTGAAATCGCCGGCCTCGCCGGCAACTTCCAAGATGCGGGTGTTGGTGAGGATCTCGATATTGGGGTGTTGGTTGTGCTGGAGGTAGGCAGGAGAAATGGAGGGTCGCACGCAACCGTAGCCATGGTCTGGCGTTCCCCGGCACAGGACGCAGTCGTGTTGGGGAAACATAAACCCCAGCTGGGCCACGCGTCCGCCCAAGCAGGGGGTCTGTTCGACGAGATACACTTTCAATCCGGCATCAGCCAGGTCGAGCGCGGCGCGCATTCCTCCGATCCCGCCTCCTACCACCAAGGCGGCGGCCGGCTTCAAACGAAGAGGCGTTTGATCGGAAATGGGCATAGGCGTGACCTTCTTTATAAAAAGGAGAGACTTCGTTCTATTTTCACCTTATTTATCATTATACGGATTGTCAGGATGGGAGGAGAATGACGTTCGTCATCAATCCGATGGCCGATACTCCTGGAGCAAACATTACAGATATCCGCTTGAAGTTGGTGCTAAAATTGAACCGAGACACTCAAGCGATGGGCGGTGATCTCTGCTGCCGGCCGGTGGAAGCGTAGTGGGCCTGTGCAGAAGGATATGCCGCCCGGCCGTGAGCGGTTATTGCACCTTTGCCGTATGCTCGCTTCTCACTCTGAAAAAGGAGGTTGTCTCATGAAACCCATTCGTGTGGAACATGCCCCCTCAGAAGAAACCCTGCAACGCCTAGGTGTGTTCTCGTGGCCGATCTGGGAGAAGGAAGTGTCTACGTTTGAGTGGTACTACGATACTGAGGAAACCTGTTATCTCCTGGAAGGTCATGTGATCGTCACGCCGGAAGGGGGAGGGCCTGCGGTGGAGATCGGAGCCGGCGATCTGGTGGTTTTCCCGGCCGGCCTATCGTGCACTTGGCAGATCACCCAGACCGTGCGCAAGCACTATCATCTGGCTTGACCTCCTACTGCGGGGCCGGCACAAAAAAAGAGCATAGAAACCTCTATGCTCTTTTTTGACGATGATGTCGGCGTTCCCCTGGGCCCGTTACTGATTCAGGTACCCTTCAGCGTAGATCACCTTGTTTAGCAGGATTTGCGTGGTTTTCCAGACGGCAGCCTGCTCCGGATCGCTCAGGTCGAAGTCCTCGATTTGCGGTTCGTCGCTGTTGGCGATGCGTTCGGCGATCTTGTTGTAAAGACGAGCCAGTGGGGTAGAGGTGTCTTTGGTCTCGATCCAGCCAATCACTTCCATCAGTTTCTGGTCGAAGGGATTGGCGATCATCATCTGCAGGCCAACACCCATCAACATGGCGCAATAGACGCGATTGATCAGCGAGCGATTCTCCGCCGGCACCGAGTTTGAGACGTTGCTCAGCCCAACTGAGATCATCGGCGACGGATCCCAGGCATACTGCAACATGCGAACGGCCTCGATGAGATGGGGGCAATATTGCTGACAGCCGGAAACAGTCAACACCAGCGGGTCAATGATCAGATCTTCCATCGGGAAGTCAATTTCCAGCAGGCGCGGGATGATGATGTCCACCGCGATACTCACGCGAGCGTCGGCCTCGACAGGGATGCCACTGCTGCCCATCGTCAGAGCGATCAGCTTGGCGCCGTATTTTTTGGCCAGAAGCGGCACTTTTTCCAATCGTTCCAGCTCGGCAGAGGTGGAGTTCAGGATGGGTTGCGCTTTTCGGATGGTGCGTAGGGCGGCCTCCATGCCGTCCACGTTGGTCGTGTCAATCGAGAGCGGAACGTCCACCACCGATTCGATGGTTTCCACAATCCAGGGGAAGACCTCGGCCCAATCCTTCTTGCGGGGACCGAGGTTGATGTCGATCGCCTTGGCTCCCGCTTCCACCTGTCGGACGGCCAAGTCCATGAAGAACTCGCGATCGCGACTGGCTAGAGCCTCTTTTACTTTTTCAGAAACAATGTGAATGTTCTCTCCGATGATGTACATGACGCCTCCGTATGTCTGCGTTTGTCCTGCTACATGCTGGACGATGGTCTCTCCAGATAGCTTGTTTGGCTCAGAACTCCTCTCCCCTCGGTCTGAGATCCATAGTCATTAGGACCACGTCTACACAATCCCCGTCGGGGAACATGAAGAAATTTTCTAAGATGCAGCGCTGTTTGAAGCCAATTTGCTCGAAGGCATGGATGACTTTCAATTGATCGGCGGTGATCTCGGCCAACAGGATGGATAAGCCCTGTCGGCGTGCGAGATCGACCACCACCCGAATCATCTTTGTTCCCAGCCCGCGGTTGCGAAACTCCCGCGAGAGGAAAATGCGAATCTCGCCGATGTGACGCTTGGGGCCAGTGAAGAAGTGAAGCGAGCAATTTCCTACGGCCCGGTCCTTCACCAGGGCCAGCATCGGCAGGACCTGATGATAGTTCAACGTATCGCACCATTTCTGCAGCACAGCCGGGTCTTTGACGTTGTGTCGCAAGTAGCGCACATCCTCATCGGCAGCAGATAAGTACAGCTCGTCCAGATGGGGGCGGTCCTCCGGGGTCATTGGCCGAAGCAGGACGTGCGTGCCGTCCTTGAGTGTGACCACTTCACGAAAGGTTCGTATCTGCTCGGGTAGCATAAGGTGCCTCCTCCTCGCTCTTCTTGTGAGTGCGCGACAAGGCCTCGGCCACGCTAGGGAATTTGTTTAAGTCGGTGTGAGGAAGAAACAACGCTGAGGTAAAGGCTTCATAAAAGGTGTTGTCTGCCGATAGTTCGATATAGGTCATGCGCCGGGCGATGTGGGTGATCCGCTCTCGTTTGCGCCAATCGAGCAGGGCGTAGTAGGCTCCCTTCACCGAGGTGTTGCCGAGGAACTCAAAGCGCGACCATTCCATATCGGGCAGCAGGCCGATCTGGATGGCTTTCTCGACGTTGATGTACTTTCCAAACGATCCCCCCACCAGCACGCGCTCAACGCTCTCTAAGGGAATGCCGACGTTTTCGGCCAACACGGTGAACCCAGCATAGATGGCTGCTTTGGCCCGCAGAAGGTTATCTACGTCCACCCGCGTCAGGACGATGTCTTCGCCCGTAGCGGTTTCGTCCCCCCAAGCGACCACGTACTCCCCGCCGTGCGCTCCTTCTCGGACACGGGGCGTGGGTGCCGCCAAATTGAAGTTGCCTCCCTTGTCGAGGATACCGGTCAGGAAGGCTTCGGAGAGCAGGGAGATCAACCCCGAGCCGCATAGTCCTTTTGGCTTTCCTCCGCCGATCACCCGATAGGTCGGTTCGAGGGTCTCGCTGTTGATCCACACTTCCTCGATGGCGCCGCTGGTCGCTCGCATTCCATGCACCACGCCGGCCCCCTCAAAGGCTGGGCCGGCCGAGCACGCGCAGGTCACTAGCCAATCGCGATTGCCTAGCACGGTCTCGCCGTTGGTGCCCACGTCGAGGAAGAGCATCACGTTTTCGGCGTTGTCCAGGCCCGAGGAGAGCACGCCGGCGGTGATATCGGCACCCACATAGCTGGCCACGCCGGGCAGGCAATCCACCAAGGCTTCGGGGTGAACGGCCAAGCCGACCTCGCGGCCGGTGAGCGGCGGTAGGTGATTGACCACGGTGATAAACGGCGAGAGGCGAATGCTAGAGGCCGGGATACCCAACAGCAAGTGCATCATGGTGCTGTTGCCGGCAATGGTCACTTTCACGATCTGCTGCGGCGTGAGCGGCGCGTCTGGCGACTTCACTCGCTTGCAAGCCCGTTCCAGCAAGCCATTGATGGTCTCCAGTACGCGCTGTTGCAATTCCTCGCCTCCTCCTGGGCGCGAGGCGTAGATGATGCGCGAGATCACGTCTTCGCCGCGGGCGATCTGGCCGTTGTATTCGGCAACCTGCGCGTGGACCATGCCGGTTACCAGGTCTACCAGCCACAGGGTGACGGTGGTAGTGCCGATGTCTACGGCGCATCCCCAGAGCGGTGCGTATTCGTCTAGGCGGCCGGGCAGGAGGTCGATCAGGCGGGCGGCGGAGCGGTCTGGCGGTTGGGTGTATTCCACCACGGCGGTGACCTGCCATTCCCCCTGGCGTAGCACTGGCCCGATCTTACGCAAGACGCCCAGCGAGCAGGTCAGGCGTTCGATGCTGTGTTGCAAGCGCAGGGCGGTCTGCAAGCGCGACCAGTCGTCGGTTTGATCGTCCATGCTGGGTGGAGGAAGGCTGACAAACAGCCGCCGGACGGTCTGGCAGAGCAGGTAATCGTAGTCTGCCGGGACGCTCACTTCGGCCACCACGCGATCGGTGGTGAGACGACGCTCGATCTTCTCCTGGGGCGGGACGTATATTGTGGCGTCTCCTTCTATCACCGTCTGACAGGCCAGGGCGTAGCCTTGTTCGAGGTCGGCGGTGGAGAGGCGCAGCGTGGAGCGCCGGCGCACGTTGCCGCCGGTCACTTGAATGGCGCAACGCCCGCAGCGTCCTTGACCCCCACAGGGCTGACCGATCTCCACCCCAGCTAGGCGCGCAGCTTCGCTCAGCAGGGTGTTGGTGGGGACGGTGACTTGAGCCTGTCGATCGTCGTAGGTGAAGGTGACCGAATGCTGCATAGGGCCTGGGTGGGTTAGTTCAGCGCTTGTTTCATGAAGGCCGGCAGGTCCACTGCTTCGCGCGGGCCGACGCGTATCTCCCAATCTGGCAGTTCAGCTTCTAGTTCGCCGGAGAGGACGGCCACGTGGCCGGGGATCACCAGCCGTTTTCGGGTCACTTTGCTGGCTACGTTGAAGGTCTTGACAGCCTTGGCGATGCGCTCGGCGTCGAATTTGCCGGCCGCCCAAGCGGTGAGCACCGACATGCCCTCGGCGTCGGTCACCACCAGCCAGGCCGGCAGACCGCTTCCTTCCACTTCGTTGGCCACCGAGAAGTAGGTGATGCTAAAGTTCGTGGTGACCAGCACCGGGCTATCGGGTTTGGGTTGGTTGATCTCGTACAGGCCGGGTTGGACTTGGATCGGTTTCTGCGGGTCGGTGTAGATGTTTTCGCGCAAGACCAGCAGGGGATAGAGCAGTTCGGGTTTGAATTCGTTCAAGACGATAAAACCGGCATATTTGGCGATGGCCTGGGCGGCGGCTATCGCTTCATCTTTGGCGTCGCAGGGGAAGGCGAGCACCGGATAGCCGAGCGGGCGGAAGTTCTTGAGCGCCAGGCGACGCACTTGGGTGGAACGCACCAGCCATTCCCCTAGGGTGTTGCCATCCAGGTCGAGCACCATGTCTTGCACGCCTTTGGCTTGAATGCGCTGGGTGAGATCGGCCAGCGCCTCCAGGGACTCGGCTTTGACCGCCAGGGCGGCCGGGTGGCTCTTGGCAAGTTCGGCCATGGGGTCGGCGTTGGATGCGTCGGCAGCGTAGAGCAAGGGGGTCTCGCCGCGACAGGCCGCTAGTCCGGCTTGAAGCGCCGCCGGATCGCCGATCAGGATGAGCGGTCGTTTGCTGATCGAGCGAATGGTCTGGATGGCGGTTGCTAGGTCGGAATCGGCGACGACAGCAAAGCCATCAATGGTGAGTTCGATGCCGACGTAGTTCACTTTGTAGGCATCGGCTGCGGCTACTTTTTTCGCCAGGTCCGGATCGCTGGCTCGCACCCGAATGAAGAGACCGGGTTTGTGGTAGAAGGTCTTTTCGTGCCGGTAGAGGCAGATTTCGTTGCCGGCCTTCGCTTCTACGTCCACCCCTTTGAGGGTGACCAGCCGAATGGGGGGAGCCGATGATTCGGCAAGTTGTTTTTTGGATTCTTCTGAGACGTAGGGACAGGCGCTTAGCTCGACCTGTTTGGCAGCTAATTTCATAGCAAATGCCAGACAGGTCGGAAAGCCGCATTCTTTGCAGTTGGTCTGAGGAAGGAGTTTGTAGATTTGAATGCCGGTGAGAGCCATGAGTGGTCTCCTTTGCGGACGCTTAGGCGGTCATCAGTTCCTGGATGGCCTGTTTGACTCGGGCCACCGATTCGGGATAGCGCAACACGACGATGTCGGCCCCGGATTCGAGCAGGGTGATGGCGGTGATGGTTTCCCAGTTGACGGAGCGTTCTTTCCAATCGCCCCACGCTTCGGGCACCCCTGAACCGACTTTGGCCTCCTTGGTCTTCCAGGCTTCAAAGCCAGGGGTGACGATCATCGGTGATTGGGTCATGGCATCGCCCTGGAGGGCGGCCAGGCGCAGGCGCTCCATCACCGAGTAGCCGTATTCGATGCCATAGCCGAGGGCACCGGTGGTGGGGTCCATGATGATGCGATCTTTGGGCATGCCCATGTCGCTGATCAGGATGTTTAATTGCTTGGAGAGGTTAACGTCCATCGGTGTGCGAGCCTGCACCAGATGACCGTTGGCCATGGCAGCAGCGACGATGGTGCGATAGTTTTTGTCTTCGCAGATGCCAAGCACCAGGCGTTCGCCTTTGGCGGCCTCGGCCACCGGCACCAGCAGTTCGTTGTCTTTTTCGGCTTGGCCGGGCCCCCAAACGATGAGCGGCACTCCTGTGGCGCGCAGGACAGATTGAACCACGTTTACGGCCTCTTCGGGGCGATCGGCCAGGGTGAGGGCCAACACGATCAGGTCGGCGCCGATTTCTTCGGCTTTTTTGGCCCAGGCCGCCGGGTCGTTGACGAGCTCGCCCCAGGCTTCAAGCAGGAGAGGCGACCAGTCTTCGGGTGGGCGCGATTTGATTTCCACAGCGACAGCCGGCGGATGGGGCGGAGAAGCTTCGAAGTGGAGGTAGGGCATGGCCGTTTGTCCGCCGATGGTTACGGTTTTGGTGCGCGTTCCGCCTTCAGCGGCGGCGGCGCCGAGAGTCACAGTGCGCACACTCCCAGGCCATTTGTCTTTCGGAATTTCGAGGGGCATACAGGTCCTCCGAGTTGGATGAGATGGACAAGGATGGTCAGAGCAAGCCGGCCCGTTTTCGGGCTTGGTTGCGTCGGGCGATAAAGGCATCTACTGGCGAGATGCGTTCGGCAGCGATTCCCAGGTCCTTCAGTTCTGACTCGTCTTTTGCCGCCAGGTGGCGCAAGATGTGGCGGTAGGTCAGGTAGGCAGCGGGGTAGATGATGCCGGCAGCGTTGTGGGTGAGGAAGACGATGCGAGTCCGCTGATCGCGCATGAGTTGTGCAGCAAGGGAGACAGGGATATCTGGCAGGACGGTGGGCATGCCTTCACGCATCACCTGCTCGGCGGTCAGGGCGCTCACATCTTCTCGGCTATAGGCAGCGATTAGCTCCTCGATGCCGACCACGCCGATTCCGTTGCCTTCGTCGTCCAAGACACACATCCCTTCCAGATTGTGTTCCAGCAGGTAGCGAGCGATGTCGGTGATCCGGGTATCGCGCTTGCAGGTCGGTACACCAACCGTCATCAGGTCGCGGACGAGGAGTGGCTTCATAGGCGATGCGAGAGGGGGGAAAGCCGAAAGGTCGAGGATGTGCCAAGTGGAATGGGGGTCGCCTGGGTTTCGGAGCCTTCCGGCTTTCCCTCGATCGCAGTTGGATTAGAACATGGGTTCCATGACCAGGGCCGGATGATTGTGGGCCTCTAGCCAGGCCAGGAGTTCTTCAAGGGTGGTTACATGGCGCTCATCGGCAATCTTCTCGATCAGGTCGGGATCGCCTTCGCGGATGGCAATTTGTTTGAGTTCCTCGGCCATGGTCTCTTTTAGGATGGAGGACATCCAGACCACGCGCTTGAATCCGCCGTCGGCTGAGATGAACTTGGGGCTGAGCAAGTAGTATTTGCCCACGCCCATCACGCCCGGCGTTTGCAGGCCGCCGCCGGCGATGCCGGCCAGGGTGGAGAAGGTCATGCCGGCCGGCGTCATAGATGGGTCTTCGCGCGAGACCACCATCACGCCGTTGGCCTCGGGGATCAGCATAACAATGCACTCGAAGCAGCCGCAGGCGGTCATCGGGTTCTCCATAATGGAATACATGGAGACTTTCTCGACGGCGCCGTGGGACCCAATATTGGCATAGTTGATCGTCCCTTCCCAATAGCCTTTTATCGGATCGAGCAGTTTGCCCAGTTTGATGGGCTGGTTGGGACCGGTGGGGTTGATGTTGTACGAGGCTTTGCAGTCCAACCAGTTGTAGGCGCCGCACAGGCCAAGACGTTCAGGCGAGATCACGCAGACGTGGTTGGGCGCAAAGGACTGGCACAAGGTGCACGAGTAGAATTCGTCTACCTTGTCATCGGTCAGGTCGGCCAAGCGCTTATTGCGGTAGTCGTAGGCTACTCGAGCTTTCTCCAACCACTGAGCGTGTAAGGTGGGTTCGGTGATAATAGTCACCTCCACTTTGTCCACGATGGCGCCAAAGTCCTCGTGGAAGCGGGCGTGGAGGATTTTGCCCAGGTGTTCGAGGCGAAAGCCCTTCTCGGCGGCTGCGTTGGAGATGCGGATCCAGGCGATGTCGCGTTGGCCCACGTGTTGTACGCCGCTGGCGCCGTTGATGAAGTAGTGGATCTGGCGCTCAAGGACCGGTTCAAAGTCCTGCTGCATTTGGCGTCCAGCCACTTTGACCACGATGCCCAAGTCCATGGCGCCTTGGGGTGGAACGTCGTCAAAGCCTTTGCCGATCACCTCGATCTTGCCGTCGGTGACTTCATCGAGCTTGGCCATGTAGAGGTACTCAAAGGCTCGGCTACGCTTGCCGCCGAATTCCACACGCAGATCGGCTTTGCGCACCACTTCGCCTTCGAAGGCCGAGCCGTAGGGCACAGGCACGTCCACGCTGGAGACTTTGACTTTCACGCCTCGCACTTCGATGCATTTCTGCACCAGCCGTTCGGCGCGTTCCAGGTCGTCTTTGCCTTCGATCTGGTTAAACGGCATGGAGACCACGTGTTCATAGGTGGTGATGCCGGTGGGCAAGATTTCGGGGATGACGGTGTCGGCAATCACAGGGAAGCCGAAGTTGATGGCGCCGGCTGCCATGGCGTATTTCAGATCATCCACCTCGCCCAAGGCCAGCACGAAGGCGAAGACGCGCTCTTTGTTGTAGAGCAAGATTTCGCGCGCCATGCCGGGCTTCAACCCGCCAAAGGTCAGGGCGGAGCGGGTGGCAAACCCCAAGGCGTAGATGGCGCTCAGGGTGTCGGTGCCGAAGGGGACGGTGTAGGTGTCGTAGCCCAGTTCCACCCCCTCTTCCACCAGTTGGTGGATGATGCTGCGGCCGTTGACGTTGCCGCACAAGAAGGTCAAGATGTTGCGCCGTTGCAATTCGCGCACGATTTTGACGGCAACTTCATTGGACTTGGCGCAACCTACGATGGCAGCAAAGCCGGGCATGCGCCCATCCACCAATTGGATGCCCCAGGAGCGCAGCTGGATGTCGTCGATCGGGCCGTTCAGATATCCTTCCCGGGCGCCCTCCTCGCCCGAGGCGCTTTCGGGACTGGTAAAGGAGGTGCCTCCGGCTAATCGGAAGCCGGGCATGCGCTCGGGTTGTAGACCGTACACGAAGCGGATGGCCTGGATGGCTTCGGCGGCCAATAAGGTGGCCATGCCGCAGTCGAGGGTTTCTCCTAGATAGGGCGTCCAGCGCTTTGAGGCCGGAACCGGATGGAGCAAGACGCGCGCTTGTTCCAGCGCCGGTTGGAGGTCGCCCAGTTTTTCTACGGCCTTGCCGGTCATCCCCAGGATGGTGGGCAGGTAGTAGGCGGTGTTGGGGAAGGCGACCGGCGTGTTAGGACCTTTTTCGGCCAGGGCTTTTTTGAGCATCAACTCGGCTTCAGTAACCAGAGCGTTTGCTCCGCGAATTGCGCGAGTGGCTATGTATCGTGACATAGATGCCTCCGGAATAGGTCATTGAGGATCGGAGACCAATCAATTCCTGTCTACCGTCTTGGTTCGCTAATCGGCCGCCAATCCGTAGATGGCCTGGCGCTTCTGCTCCAGTGGCAGCGACTCGAGTTGTTGCATGCGGGAATCGCCGCTGCGTCCGAATTTGTTCTCTTCCCAGGCCGGCAGGCCAAGGGCGGCGCGTTTCTTGTCGATGTGGGCCAGTGTGGCCTCAATCATCTTCTGCGGATCGGAGATAAACTCCAGCTTGCCGCCAAAGAGCTTCTCCCAACCTTCGCTGATGTAGCGTGCCACTTTGTCGCTATCGTGGACGCGATCGGGCATGCCGCTGATGGGGGAGGATCCGCCGAAGATCACGTAGGCGCCTGAGGCCACACAATAGGTAGCAATGGCCAAGGCTTTCTCGCTCATCCATTCAGGCGCTAAGCCAACGGCTGGGATCTGGTCAATGTCGTCGCCCAATCCGCCCTCCTCAACCATCTGGGTCAACACGGTCAGGATACGGGTGTTGTCTACGCACGAGCCGAGGTGGAGCACTGGTGGGATGCCGACCGTCTCGCATACTTCGCGCAAGCCGCTTCCTACTTCGCTCAAGCCGGCCTCGCCCAACATCAGGCCCAATTTGCCGGCCGCAATAGCACCGCACCCGGTTTGCACTACCAGCACATCTTTCTTGAGGAGCTCTTTCACCACCGTGTTGTGCAGGTAGTCCTGCGAGGAGCGCGGGTTGTTGCAGCCGACAATGGCCGCCACGCCGCGGATGCGACCCGAAATGATCGCATCGTTGAGGGGACGGAAGGAGGCGCGATACGAACCACCCAACATGTAGTTGATGTATTCGTGCGAGAATCCGGGGATGAGATCTTCTTTGATTCTGGGGATGCGCACCTTGGCCGGCTGGCGGTTCGTGAAGTTGTCAATCGCTACTTTCAGGATCTGCTTGGCGATGGTCAGCCCTTTATGTTCGTCGAATTCGATGTGGGTGGCGCCGGTGATCTTGACCTTGGGCGAGGTGGTAATGATCTTGGTGTGGAAATTCTGGGCCAGGCTGACCAAGGCCTGCATGATGCATTGCACGTCTACCACCATCGCCTCTACGGCACCCGTCAGGATGGCCAGCTCCTGATGCAGGAAATTGCCGGCGGCCGGAATGCCCTGGCGCATCAAGATTTCGTTGGCGGTGCAGCAGATGCCGGCTAACTGAATGCCTTCGGCGCCGGCGGCGCGGGCGTATTCCAGAATCTCCGGGTCTTGGGCCGCTACTACCATCATCTCGCTCAAGTTGGGTTGATGCCCGTGGACGACCACGTTGACCATGTTCTCTTTGATCACGCCCAGGTTGGCTTGGCCAAGCAGGGGGGCCGGCGTGCCGAAGAGAATATCCGAAACATCGGTGGCGATCATCGAGCCGCCCCATCCGTCGGTCAAGGCGGTGCGCACCGCATGTAGCAAGATGTGCTCTGGGTCCTGATCGTCGCCGATATGCGTGCGATGCAGGGCTTCGACCACCTCGCGATCGATGCCGCGTGGCCACACCTTGAGCTCACGCCACAGTTGTTGGCGCTTCTTCGGAGCGCGTGTGGCTGGAACAACCTCGCCGGTCTGTTGGCCGAACTGGGCGATGTAGAGATCGGCCAGATCGTTGGCGATCTCTTCTGGCGCTCGGCCTTCGATCGGGATGCCGTACTTCGAAGCTACGATCCGCAGTTTGGCAATGTCGCGCAGCCAGTATCCTTCGGCCTGGCCGTTGGCAGTCGCCTTGAGCAAGAAGGCCATATCGCGCCCGTGGTCCGAGTGGGCGGCCGCGCCGGCCGCGATGGCGCGTGTCAGGTTGCGAGCTTGAATCGTATCAATCGTTGCGCCGCACACGCCCACATCGCCCTCTTTCGTTAGGCGGCAAGGTCCCATGCCACACTGCTTACAACACATCCCCGCTCCGCCGATGTTGCAAGGAACCATCTTGTCCGCACGCGTGAACGCCGTGCTGACGCCTAACTCCTCAGCTCGGATCAACATCTCCTGCGCAGCGGGATCGGTGGAATACTCATGGAGTTCTCGCTTTTTGGTCATCTCTCACCTCGCTGGTTCTAAAGGCCGATTCCAACCTTCCTTCTTGGCCTACTCGTCCATCTTCAATACCCCAAACCCGGGGCAAGGCCAGAGCGGCCGCCCGCTGTAAGAGACACGCTGGGCAAATGAGATCACGCCTCGCGTCGTCTCAAAAGCCATCGTGTGTCGAAAAAAGCCATCTCCATTCTTTCGCTCTATGGCCATGGCCGGCTCTTCGGGGATGGGAAGGGGATCGAGATAGCCCATTTCTCGCAAGCGCGCTTCGATTTGTTCAGCCTGGGTGTGCTCGGGATCGTAGGTCACCTCAATCACCTGGAAGGCACTCGAAGCATACACCTCCTTTACCCCCTCCATTTCAAGCAAAACGCGCCGCACTTCGCTGACATGGTGATCCCCATACAGCGCAGGGGCATCAAACTGTTTGGTCTCCATGCAACCTCCTTTATCGAATCCGTGCAAGAGCCCGTTTTTGGTATCCGTTTGTCTGTTTTTCTTATTCTAGCATCGGAGCGGACATTGGCAGAAAAGTTAAGAGCATTATCAGCCCAAAGCAGGATGAATGTATTCCCATCGGTTTGCTTCAGGCGCTCGACGATTGTCAAGATGATCCCGACCGTTGGCATTCCAAAAAGTCAAGATAAGTTCGATTTCCTGGTACAGTGGTCTAAACGACTTTGCCGGCATGTGCAGTATAATGTCGCTATGTTTCCCTTCCGCATCGGAGATTGGCTGTGGAAAGCCGCCTTCTTGGTAGGAGTCATCCTGATTGGGCCGGCCCCCTTGCCGGCCTGGGCCGCCCCGCCCTCGGCGCCCTCCCTGGCTACAGCCTATGAGCTGATCGATGCGGTGAACGCCTATCGCGCTCAGAACGGCCTCCCGCCCTACTCAGTCAATCCGACCCTGATGCAACTGGCCCAATCCCATGCCGAGTACATGGCGTCGATCGGCGTGGTCACCCACACCGGCCCCGGCGGGACCTCCTATCGGGATCGCCTGACCGCCGCCGGTTACGCCTTTTCCTTTGCTTCGGAAAACATCCTCGGCACCTCGGCCAATCTGACTGGCTGGGAGATCGTGACCTCACCCTACTGGGCCGATCCCGATCACCAATACACCATGCTCTCGCCCAACTTGCGCGAGATCGGGGCCGGCGTGGCCGAAAACAACGGCCGATGGTACTACGTCATTGACTGTGCCACTCCCAAAGGAAGCGGCGGTTCCGCTTCTCCCCCAAGCTTGCCTTCCTCGACTGCAGCGCCTCCCTCCTCCGGCACTATCCGCGCCAGGCCCGTGACCGTCATCCCCAACACTCCGCTCCCCGACGGTGCAATTAAACACCTGGTGCGACCCGGCGAAACCCTATGGGCGATTGCCATCGCCTATCAGACCACCGTTGCTCAGCTCAAAACCTACAACCGCTTAACCTCCAACACCATCTATCCGGGCATGACGCTGATCATCGTTCCGCCGGCCCCGACCCTCACCCCAACCCTCACCCCCACCGAAACCTCTCGGCCGACCGTCACGCCCTTCCTCTTCCGCACTTCCACCCCCACCTCCTCTCCCACCTCCACCCCCCTCTCATCCCCAGCGGTAGACCGCCGAAGCGGCAGCCTGATCCTGGGCCTGATCGTTGGCTCCTCGCTGATCCTAGCCGGCGCGCTAGCCGCCCTGAGCGCCCGCAAACCCCTAGCCTCTCATTCGGAAGAATAGCGCTTGAGCCGAGAGGCAGCAGATTGAAGAGTTGCATGACAAATTTCCATGAGAGAGATGACAACTGTAGCTGAGATTTGAAATATAATCCCCAGCGCGTTTTGTGCAAATTTTCACAATCTCTCCAGGGAGCTTATCGGCTATGATGAACGAGATTCGTTTTGACGCTCTTCTGCCGCCAGAGATGGCCACGCGCGCCGAATACCTGGGCGTGCGCAAGGCCGAGATGCCGGCCTTCAAAATGTTCACTCTAGCGGTGCTGGCCGGCGCCTTCATCTCGCTGGGGGCGATCTTCTCCATCGTCGTCTCCACCGGCACGTTTACCGTGAGCTCAGCCGATGGACAGATGCTCTACTCCATAGCCATGCCCTATGGCCTTTCTCGTCTGCTGGCGGGCCTCGTGTTCTGCTTAGGCCTGATCCTGGTGATCGTCGGTGGGGCCGAGCTGTTCACTGGCAACACTCTGATCGTCATGGCATGGGCGAACAAAAAGGTGAGCACCTATGCCTTGCTGCGAAACTGGACGATCGTCTATGCCGGCAACTTCGTTGGCGCCATCGGCACAGTGATCCTCACCGTGCTGGCCAAGCATTACACCTTCGCAGCCGGCGCCGTCGGCGTGACGGCCATCAAGATCGCTTTAAGCAAGGTCACTTTAGGATTCTGGCCAGCCTTGATGTTGGGCATCCTATGCAACGCCCTGGTATGCCTAGCAGTGTGGATGACCTTCAGCGCTCGCAACACTATTGATAAAATTATCGCCATCTTGTTCCCCATTTCGGCCTTTGTAGCCGCCGGGTTTGAACACAGCATTGCCAACATGTTTTTCATCCCCTATGCCCTGCTCATCCAAGTCTTCGACTCAGGCTTCATCGCCACCCTTGCCGATCAAATCACTAATTTAGATCAACTTACCTGGAGCGCCTTCTTCTGGGACAACCTGATTCCGGTTACGATTGGGAACATCATCGGCGGCGCTGTACTTGTTGCCGCCGTCTACTGGTCGGTCTTCCTCCGCAATCGAGAATGATTCTTTTAAGAAAGGTGACGCCATGAAAGCCTATGTCCTGATCAAAATTCGTGCCGGCGAAGTGAAAGACGTGGTTCGCCAACTTCGCCAGATTGACGGCGTTCTAGAGGCCCATATGACCTTCGGCCCCTACGATGCCGTGGCGGTGGTTGAAGCGCCGGATGTCTCGCGCATCGGCGTGATCACAGCTACCGCTATTCAACCCATCCCGGGCGTGGAACAAACCCTGACCTGTCTCGCCGTCGATGTCTGACGCCCCAGATTTGCGCTTCCCTCGATCACCGGTCTCAGATGCCTCAGCGCTGGCCGAGCGCGTAGACCAGCTGCGCGCTCGGCTCCGCCTCATGTCGCCCCTGTTGCTGGCCGAGCGCAGCGGCGTTTCCTACGACCAGGAGCAACAACGATTCTCGCTTGCCTTGCTCGGCGCGCCGCTCTGGGTGACCTATCCCGATTTCCAAGTCGCTCTCTCAGAGGGCGTCTCTCTGCCGCCGTTCAAGCAGGCGCTAGTGCTGTACTACTTCCTCCACAGCGATGGTGTCTTGCCGGCCAGGCGCTGGATCTCCTTTGCCGACCTTCCAGAAGGTCGCATTTACGCAACCGCCTTTCAGGGATACACCGGCGATCGGCTGGCGCGCGCCTTTGGAAACGACCTCCAGGC
The DNA here is from genome assembly GCA_937120535.1 of uncultured Anaerolineae bacterium. Taxonomy (GTDB): domain Bacteria; phylum Chloroflexota; class Anaerolineae; order Anaerolineales; family Villigracilaceae; genus Denitrolinea. The sequence continues at coordinate 33,161 of CAKZJX010000111.1, read as the reverse complement.
CTTTCGTTCGGCTTGCGAGCATGTTGGTGGACAACCGCTGCAATTGGGTGACATTGCCTACCGCTTTGTAGCCTTGCCTCGTCTAGAAGTGGCCATCGTCTATTACCAGGGAGACGACGAGTTTCCTCCCACCTCTCGGGTGTTGTTCGACGCCCATGCCGGCCACTACCTGCCGGTAGATGGATGCGCCGTGGTGGGCAGCCTGCTCACCCAACAGATTTTGAAACACACCAAATAGCCGCTTCCCCTTCGAGAGCGTCGTGCAGCGCGAACCCTACTTCACCCCCCAAACCCTGCAAACCCAAGCCCAGGCCATGCTCCGCGAAGTCGCCTTCTTGCGAGAGCGCCATGCCGATTTGCGCTTCGAGCCAGAACAGGCCGCCCTGCTAGTGCTAGATCTTCAATCCTACTTCCTACACCCACATTCACACGCCTTTGTGCCGAGTGGGCCGGCTATCCTGTCCAACATCCAGCGCCTCATTCACCGCTTTTGCCATCGCCGGCGTCCGGTCGTGCTCACCCGTCACCTGAACACCGACGAAAACGCCAAGATGATGGCCCGCTGGTGGCGCAGAATCCTACGGCCTGACACTCCGCTTAGTACACTAGTAGCCGACCTTGACTGCTCTTGTGGGCAGATTTTATTGAAATCCCAATACGACGCCTTCCTCTACACCTCTCTCGAAGACATGCTACGCCGCCAGGGCGTAGATCAAGTAGTGATCACCGGCATTATGACCCACCTATGTTGTGAGACGACCGCTCGCTCAGCCTTTCAGCGTGGCTTTACCGTCTTCTTCTGTGTAGACGGCACGGCCACCTACAATCGAGCGCTCCACAATGCCACCCTGCTGACCCTTTCCCATGGCTTTGCCATTCCGGTGCTGTGTGAAGAAATAGAAACATGGTTGGGGGAATAAAACAAGTTTGCTTTTACTATCGGGATGTTGTACAATCCGAGCCATGCTCTCCAGGAAACAAAGAACAGGCCGCCCTGTCGCCCGAACCCTTCCCTTCTCCCAATTCATCCTCCTCCCCTTGGGTCTGATCCTGCTCATGTCGGCGGCCTGCGCTTCCCCTCCAACCCCTGAGCTGGTCTACGTTGCCCCAGACGCAAGACGCATCCTACCAACCTCGACCCCCTTCCAACCCTCCAACGAACATCCCCTCCTCCCGACCCTTTCCCTGTCCCCTGCATTGCCCACCGCCGTCTTGCCTACCCAATCTGACCTACCGCTCAACCTCACCCTCGATCTCAACCCGCTCACAGGCCTGCCTCCCACCGATCCTGCCCTCCTCGATCGTCGCCCGTTGGCGATCAAGATCTCGAACTATCCGCGCACCATTCGCACCCAACAATACGGCCTTAACCTGGCCGATCACGTCTTCGAGTACTACATTGAATGGGGACATACGCGCTTCATCGGCGTTTTCTATGGCAACAACGCGCCTCAGGTGGGGCCAGTGCGCTCCGGTCGTTTTTTCGACGAACATGTAGCGCGCATGTACCGAGCCTTTCTGGTGTTCAACTATGCTGATCCGCGCGAGCTGAACTACTTCGGGCGAACCGATCTAGCTCCTTATGTGATCATGCCCAGCCGCTGTGCAAAAGGAGTCTGTGCCCCCTTCTTCGTATACAATCTGGCGCGCTTGCCCGATGAACAGCATCTGACCAGCTATTTCGACATGACCCGTTTCCCACAGTTTCTGGCCAAAAGCGGCTTAGAGAATGCCCGCCAACCCCTGCGCCATGGCTTTTTCAGCGAAACGTCGCCATCTGGAGAACAGCGCGTTCGTCGCGTCGAGATCACCTATTCGCAGGCGGATTATCACTACTGGGAGTACGATCCTGAGCGGCGCATATACCTGCGCTACCAAGAAACCGCCGATTTCGATCCTGAGGCCGACCAGGGCAAGTCCTATGCGCCGTTGGTTGATGCTGCCACGGGTGAGCAGGTCCAGGCCCACAACGTGGTGGTCCTGTATGTTTCTCACACCTTTGCCAACACCTTCAATGCCAAAGATGAGGTCTATCACATCCATCTGGTGGATTGGGGGCGGGCCTATGTGTTTCGCGATGGGTTGGTGGTGCCGGCCGAATGGGCCCGTCCGCAGCGCAATCAACCGCTTGTGCTCACAACGCCCTCCGGCGCCCCGATCTACCTGCGCCCTGGCCGCACGTTCTTCCAGGTCATCGGGTTGACGTCCACCCTAGAACAGCGCGGCGATGTTTGGTCGTTTGACTTCAGCACCCCCTGACCTCCCTTCCCATTTCAGGAGACGCCTATGACTTTGCGATTGGAACGATTGTCCACTGCCCTGCAGACCTCCGGCCTGGATGCTATCGTCCTCAACCCAGGCCCTACCCTCACCTATCTCACCGGCCTGCATTTCCATCTGATGGAGCGTCCAGTGGTCTTATTTGTTGCCCGTGAGCAGGCGCCAGCGTTGGTCTTGCCGGAGTTGGAGCTGCCCAAAGTGACCGACTTGCCTATCACACCCTTTCCGTATGGAGAAAACCCTGCCGATTGGCATACTGCCTTTCGGGGGGTAGTTCAAGCGTTGGGCCTAAACGGCAAGCGGATTGGCATGGAACCGCGTCAATTGCGTGTGCTGGAGTTTGAGTATGTTCGGGCTGCTGCGCCGGATGCCGAGTTTCACGATGCCTCGTCGGCGCTGGCTGCCTTGCGGATGCGCAAGGATTCCGCCGAGGTGCAAAAAATGCGGCAGGCGGTTCAAATTGCCGAGGCAGCGTTTGAGGCGACCGTTCCCTTGCTTCGGATCGGGATGACCGAGAAAGAAGTGGCGGCCGAGCTGATGGTTCAGTTGTTGCGACATGGATCCCAGGCTGAGCTGCCTTTCTCGCCGATCGTCTCGGCCGGCCCCAACTCGGCCAACCCCCATGCTTCACCCACCGATCGCCGACTGCGGGCCGGCGATCTGCTGGTGATCGATTGGGGCGCTTCGTTCGACGGATATGTCTCCGACCTGACGCGCACGCTGGCGATAGGCGAAGTGCAGGAGGAATACGTCGCTATTCACAGCATCGTCCAAGAGGCCAACGCGGCCGGCCGGGCAGCGGCTCGTCCCAACATGCCGTGCGCCGAGGTGGATCGGGCGGCGCGGGCGGTGATCGAGTCTGCCGGCTATGGGGCGTTCTTTATCCATCGCACCGGCCATGGGTTGGGGCTGGAAGCCCACGAGGAACCGTACATTCGCAGCGACAACTTGCAACTTCTCGACGTGGGCATGGCTTTCACCGTTGAACCGGGGATTTATCTGCCCAACCGCAACGGCGTCCGAATCGAAGACAACGTGGTGATCACGCCAACCGGCGCCGAAACGCTTTCTTCGTTGCCGCGCGAGATTCGGGTGGTCGGGTGAATGTCGTTTGTCTACAGGTGTGTTCGAACTCTCTTAGGCTATAATCCTCTCCATGGCTCAAATTCTTCCTACAACGGAACCGTTTTTCTTGCTTGGCGATCGCGCTAGGGTTGGGGTGCTTTTGATCCATGGCTTCACCGGCACGCCGAAAGAAATGCGCTGGCTAGGGGAGTATCTGCAGGCGCAGGGATACTCTTCGCTGGGTGTGCGATTGGCCGGCCATGCCACTTGTTTGGAGGACATGATCCGTTCGCGCTGGATCGACTGGACGGCCTCGGTGGAGGATGGGTATCATCTGTTGCGCGGCGTGGCTGATCGGGTGGTGTTGGCCGGCCTTTCGATGGGCGGCGTTCTGGCGTTGTTGATGGCGACGCGCTTGGAGGTGGAAGCAGTGATTGCCATGGCGGCCCCCTATCGTTTGCCGACCTCCTACACGGCTCGCCAGATTCGGCTGTACAGTTATCTTCGTCGTTTTTTGCCCAAGAGCAACGATCAGCCCGGCGCTGACTGGTTCGATAAGCAAGCGTATGCTGACCATGTGTCGTATCCGCTCAATCCGGTGCGTTCGCTGGCCGAGTTGCAAGCCCTGCTTGGGGAAATGCGGCTTGCTTTGCCGCGTATCCAAGTGCCGACGTTGTTGATCTATTCGCGAGACGATCGGGTGATCTTGCCAGAAAGTGGCCCAGCCATCTTTGAGCGGATCGGCGCTCGGGAGAAGGAGCTGCTCTGGGTCTCGCAGAGCGGGCATGTCGTCACGCGGGATACGGCGCGGGGAGAGGTGTTTGAGGCGGTGATCGCCTTCCTTCGGCGGTTGGGTCTTTAATTCGGGCAGGGAGGGCGGTAGTTTGTTCAATATAGGAGTCGCGGCGTGAGTCGCAGTTTGTTTTTGATCATCGTTGCTCTGTTCATGTGGGGTATCGGCGAGGGGATGTTTTATAACTTTACGCCGATCTATTTGGCGCATTTGGGCGGGGAGGCCCAGCAGATCGGGTGGATTCTAGGGGCTTTTGGGGCAGCGATGACCATCACTCACCTTCCGGCCGGCTGGATGGCGGATCGCTGGGGCCGGCGCCCGATGTTGATCGCTGCTTGGGTGATTGGATTATTGGCGACTGTGGTGATGGCTTGGGCAGAGAGGTTGTGGTTGTTTACGGCAGGGCTTTTGTTGTACGGGATGACGGCGTTTGTCGCTTCGCCGCTCTCCAGCTATGTGACGACGGCGCGTGGGTCGTTGCCGGTGGGGAGGGTGCTCAGTCTGATCACGGCGTCATTCAGTTTAGGGATGATCTTTGGGCCGTTGCTCAGCGGCTGGCTCGGACAGCAGTCTGGTCTGCGTACAGTGTATATGGTTGCAGCCGGGTGGTTTGCTCTCTCGACAATGGCGATTGTGTTCATCGAGAAGCAGCCGATCGATGAGTATGATCCGGCTGCTCCGCCTCCAGCGTTGCTTGAGAATGGCCCGCTCTGGCGATTTTTGGGTGTGATTGCCCTAGCCACGTTCGCTATGTTTTTGCCTCAACCGCTCACGCCCAACTTTCTGGAGCAGGTGCGTGGGCTTCCTTTGTTTCTTCTCGGTGTGGTGTTTTCGGCCAATGCGCTGGGCAATGTCTCGCTGAGCCTTTCGTTGGGTCGGTTGTCGCCGCGCTTGGGGTATCTGCTTGCTCAGGGGTTGGTTGGGTTGTTTGCTTTGTTGATTTGGCAGGGTCAGGGGTTACGCTGGTTGGCAGTTGGCTATTTCTTTTTGGGCGGCTTCCGTGCGGCGCGGCCACTGGCTTTAGCGCAAGTGCGGGCGTTGATTCATGCTTCGCAGATGGGCGTGACGTATGGCACGATTGAGACGATTTACTCGATCATCTTTATTGTGGCTGCGCCCTTGGCCGGCTTCTTGTTTGATCGCGACCCTTATCTGGTGTATCCGATCTCGATCGGCCTGATTGTCTTCTCGATGTTGGTCACTTTCCTATTTGCCCCTCGTCCTGCTAAGGTTGAGACGGTAATCGTTTATCAGGAGATGAAATGAGTGTGTTGGAAATTGTCTCCTTCACATTAGGGCCGGCGCAGACCAATGCGTATTTGGTGGCTGATCCCCTTTTCGGGGAGGCGGCGGTGATCGATCCGTCGTGGGATGGCGATGTGATCCTGGCCGAAGCGCAACGGCGGGGTTGGCGGATCGGTCATTTGTGGTATACCCATGCTCATTTTGATCATATCGGCGGTGCAGCAGCGCTCGCTGATGCATTGAGTCCGCTGCTGGCGGCATTGCATCCGGCCGATCACTTTCTTTGGCGTTCAGGAGGCGGGGGATTTTATTTTGGTTTTGATATTGATCCTGGTCCAGAGCCGACGATTGAGTTTTATCATGGTCAGATTTTGCAGTTGGGGCGTGCTCGCTTTGAGGTGCGTCATACGCCGGGGCATACGCCGGGGCATTGTGTGTTGTATTGCGCCGAGGAGGGGGTGTGTTTTTGTGGGGATCTGATCTTTGCCGGCTCGGTGGGGCGCACCGATCTGCCGGGAGGCGATTGGGAAGCGTTGGAGCGGAGCATTCGCCAGCAGATTTATACGCTGCCAGACGATACGCGTCTGCTTGCGGGTCATGGTCCGATGACGACGGTGGGCCATGAGAAGCGGTTCAATCCCTTCGTGCCCGGTTGAGTATAGCGGCGAAGTCGTCGGGGTAGTCGGCTCGCAAGGTCAGGCTCTCTCTGCGGATGGGATGGGTGAAGGTGAGGGTGCGGGAATGGAGCAAGGGACGAGAGACCGGCAGGGAGAGGGCGATGGGCAGAGTTGGCCCGTAGAGCGAATCTCCTAGCAGGGGATGACCTAGGGCAGCAGCGTGAACACGGATCTGATGGGTGCGGCCGGTTTCGGGGATGGCTTCTGCCAGGCAGAATTGGCCGAAACGTTTGAGCACTCGAAAGTGGGTGACAGCCGGCTTGCCGTTTTTGGGGTCGAGCACAGTGCGGTGTTTGTGGCCGACGTTGATGCGCAAGGGGTAGCGGGCGGTGTGTTTGACCCAGGGGGGATTGCCGATCAGCAGGGCGTGGTAGGTCTTAAGCACCTGGTGACGTTCAAATTGCAGGCTGAGGGAGCGGTGGGTTTCGGCGCTGCGCGCTACGAGCATGACACCGCTGGTGGATTTATCGAGGCGATGGACGATCCAAAGCCGGCCGAATTCGGACTCAAGCAGGCGGAGCAGGTAGGGGGCGTCGGGCTGCCAGCCGTCGGGCAGGACGGACAGGCCGGCTGGTTTGTTGACCACGATCAGATGATCGTCTAGGAAGAGCACGGTATAGGTCATCAGAGAAGCGCTCCAGGGGGAAAGGCGGGTCGGCGCTGTTTGGTGGGTTGGGAAGGGGTTCGTGAGTGGAACACTGTGGGCATTGTATCAGAACCAGAGGATGAATAGGAATGCCCAGCCATAATATATTTCTTCCAAGAACGCCTGTTGTGAACATGACTTTTTGGGGATAGCAGAGCCAACAGCACAGATGTATAATAATTACAAATTTGATAAGAATGGTCGTTTTTTGTTTTCTATCCAGGACTTTCGCTTGCAACGCTTCCATGGATATCCTGTGGGCATGATAACCAAACAGCAATAGGTTGAATATCGGATATGCACGATTGGCAACTTCACGAGCACGAACCTGGCCGAATCTCAAGAAGGAATCAGCCACGACGTGGCCGCCGAGTACCGGATGAGCGAGCGTCTCACAGCACGCACCTTATGGGAATTCGTGGCAGGGCTGATTGCCGATACCCCGGAAGCCTTTCGGATCGTGGAGGACAATGTGCAAGACAAGCGCTGCTCCCGGTTCATGGAGCTGGTGAAGTTGCAGTATCGTGGTGCAGAACATCGGTTGGTCCGAGGCATTGGTGTGGTCAAGCTGGTGCACAGCGCCGGTGCGGAAGGGGACGTCTATCCGATGGATTACCGCAGGCACGCGCCTGAGCAGGATGGCAAGACCAAGAAGGATCAGTTTGCCGATATGGCGATCCACGCCGTGTATGCTAAGAACACCCAGGCCAAGCGCATCTTGTTGGATAGCGGGTATGCCTCCGCCCAGAACTGGAAACTCGTTCACCGTCTAGGGTTCGTCTTCTTCACGACGAGGAAGAGCAACCGGATGGTCCGTCTGAGCAAAGAAGGCGGCTGGATACACTTGGATGAGATCGATTGGACCGCAGAGCGTCTCGAGAACGGCGTGATGGCCAAACTGAAAGAAGTGCCTTTCCCGATGCGGTTATTCCCGGTGGTTGCTGCAGACGGCAACATGGACTGGGCGATTACCCATTGCCCGGATGAGACCTTGACGGCGCAGGCCGCTCAAGAAGCGAGCGACGTGCGTTGGCAGGTCGAAGAACGGCCGCGCGGCCTCAAGCAGTGGAGCGGAATGGAAACATGCCGCTGTCGCAAGGGACGTTCGCAACGCAACCACATGGCTTGTGGTTGCCATGCCTGGCTCGCACTCAAAGTCAAGGCCAAGGCATTCGGCAAGACACTGTACCCAACCAAGCACGACCTGCTCAGCGACTACTTGCGAGCGGAAGTTCGCCAGCCGCGCATCCCTACCTTCATGCTCGCATAAGCGAAAGTCCTATTGATAAGAATGGTCATTTTTTGTTTTTATAGGAGTTTTCTGTGAAAAATCTAACCTTTTTCTTGCGTTTCGTCGCGCTGACTTTGTTTCTTAATGGTTGTACGTCTGGATCTTCGGGCGTAGAGCCGCTCGGGGTCTTGGCAACTCCTACCGCATTTTCTTCTTCAGGGACTTTTCTCTTTCTCGATGCGGCTTACCCTCCAACTCGCTCGATCCCGGAAAAACCGCACATAGTACGTTGGCGTCTGGTGCAGATCAATTGGGGAGTGCTGTTGGACGAGAGTGGTCAGGCGCGTCCAGTGAGCGAGATCGTGTTGAATTTGTTTCCTGATGTCACGTATGTGGGAGTGATCCAGGAGATTGCTCCGGAGGGGGATGGCTATGTTTGGAGTGGATATCTCAAGGACATCGAGTTTAGTGCTCTGTACATGGTATACACTAGCGGTGTGTTTCTGGCCCATTTCGATAGCCCGCTAGGAGTCTACGAAGTTGCGTTCGTGGAGGATGACTTGTACCGCGTCATCCAAATTGAACAAGCCGAGTATCCAGGAGGTGAAGGTTAGACAGATTTGTGTTTGTTGTATTGATGTCGTTCAGTTATCACACTTAGTTTAAGGAGGAAAACATGGAGAAAAACATGTTTGTAAACAAGCAAGCCACGATCGGCCAGGGCCTGTTGATCTCGTTGCTTATACTTGCTCTGGCCTTTGGGTGGTTATCTGGCGCTCGCGCCCAAACTCTGGAAACTCCGTCGTTGTTTGGGGATGTGGCCGTTTCCGACCTGCCGGCTGATCTAGGAGGTCCGAGCGGCGACCATGTCAAGCGCGCACGATTTGTGACGGCCAATATCGCTATGTTGTTCGATGCCGCCGGCCGGCCGCGCAGCAAGGATAGCCTGTCTCAGATCGGATTGAACGTTTTTCCGGACACTCGTTTTATCGGTTTGGTGAGTCAGGTGCAGCGTGACCAATGGGGTTCGTATTGGAGTGGTCGTTTGAAGGGAATGCCTGGCTATTTCTATCTGGTTGTCTCGGATAACGTCTTGATCTTGCATGTTGCTTCGCCGTCGCGAGGTGTGTATGAAGTGTCGTGGGCCGGCAAGGGCTTCTACAAAGCCATTCAGATCGATCAGTCGAAATATCAAGATCATCCGGAGGGATGGGAGTATGCGCCTGCCGGAGAGATACTAGCCCCTGGCGATCTGGGGCCTGAAGCCGATAGCGGAAGTCGGATTGACATTATGGTGGCTTACACCGATGATGCGCGTGCTGCAGAGGGGGGGACGGCAGCCATGAAGGCGCGCATCGCCCTGGCGGTGCTGGAAACCAACCAATCGTGTGCCAATTCCGGAGTGAATCCGCGATTACGCTTGGTGCACATTAGGGAGTATTCGTATGCCGAAACCGGGAATCTCTCTACCGATTTGATCCGCCTGCAGGGAAATGGGGATGGCTACTTCGATAGCATTCATAGCCTACGCAATACTTACGGCGCCGATATGGTCGCTTTGATCGTCGAAAATGGAGACGCTTGTGGATTGGCTTATACTATCTTGGCCAGTGCCTCGACAGCGTTCCAGGTGACGGTTCGCGATTGCGCAACCGGCTATTACACGTTCGGGCACGAGTTCGGCCATCTGCAGGGAGCCCGTCATGACATCTACGTGGATCCCGAAACTACTCCCTATGCCCATGGTCATGGATATGTCCACCCGTACACCACCGATCCAAGCAAGCGTTGGCGCACTATTATGGCGTATAACAACCGGTGCATTGATTGGGGCTACTCCTGCACCCGCCTTCAGTACTGGTCCAATCCCACCAAAACCTATACCGGCGATCCGATGGGTGTTGTTGGGTCGTCCGAGAACTACAAGGTGTTGAACGACACTGCTTACACTGTGGCTAATTTCCGTCCAAAAGTGATCGCAAATAACTTCAATTCCTCTTTCAACGGATCGGCCAGCGGTTGGTCGGCGGTGACTGGCTCTTGGAGTGTAAGCAGTGCTGCCTATTGGTCGGCAGGTTTGGCCAATACTGGGGCTTCGGCCAAGCGCGCTGGGAAGTTTGGCGATGTGAGGTATGAGGTGCGCATGAAGCGTACGGGCACGTGTATTAGGTGTGCTAATCGGATTATCCTGCGCGGCAATCCGGGCAGCCTAACCTCGACCAATTGGTGGACACCCTCTTATGTCTTCCAGTATTCGAACGATGGCACTTTCTCCGTCTATGAGATGACCAGTGCAGGAAGTTCTGTTGCCCTGAAACCCTGGACGTTCAGCGCAGCCATCGTCCAAAATGGATGGAACACATTGAAAGTCGTAGCCGTTGGGTCTTCGCTGAAGTTTTACATCAACAGTGTGTTGGTGTGGTCTGGTAGTGATTCAACCTTGTTAGTGGGAACCCTTGGAGTAGGTTTCTTTCGGGATTCTGCAGCCGGAGCGCTCTATGTGGATTGGGCAAAGGGCGCGACCACTCCAACAGCAGACATCAACCCCTTCGAGGAGGTGGCTGCAGGCGTAGAGGTAGAAGGCGGATCGATTGATCAATCGCCATAGAGCTGCGCCCTGCCAGGTCGGGGATTCTGGCGTCCCTGACTTTTGTTGATAGTGAAACGTAGTGAAAGCCTTCTGATTCGAGTCTGGTCGGCCAACCCGCTCGATCAGGAGGCTTTCATACCAAGAGGACTATCGCCCTCGCTGCAGGGGGTAATGATCAGGCGCATGTTCCTTGCAATCAGCTGAGTCAAAATCACCCTTCCATCGTGATGATAAAATGGGGATATCTTCAAAGAGCATTAGATCGCTAAACATCCTCAAGGCTTTCGGGAGAAGTCATCCATCCTTTCGGAGAAGACACGTCCACGCTACTTTTCCCAAAGCGTCGTCCTATTCCTGAGCCGTGAGTTCCCCGCCGCTGGATCGATTCCTTGCTGTATGCACCGTCGAACCCACATTCCACACCGAAACAATGGCGGAGAGCGGAATTATGGGGTAAGCTTGGGGTGACGAAACGCTGATCCTGGCCTTTTGGCTTTTCAAACCCACATTCCGCACCTAGCCCCGCTTCCTGCAAAAAGTTGACCGAAAGAGCCAACCTGGCTAAATGATCTGAAAATGCGATGCAAGGGTGCGGAATGTAGGTTGGCGCCCGCGTTTCGTGCGATCATCTGAATTGTATCCCGGAGTTCGCTTTTGGTAAGAGGTGCACCATGCGACGCAAGGACGTAGAGTATCTGGTCATTGTCGGCATGTTCTTGAGCGGAGTCTATGTCGGGGTCAGCGGCATTATCGCCGGCTTGTTTGGGTTTCCCCAATTTGCCTGGCACGACGAGGCCGGCTATCTCTGCCTAACCTTGATCGCCGCCCACATCGCTCTGAGCTGGAGTCGAATCGCGGCCTATGTGCGCAGGCGATTCGTCCGATCTCGCACCGCACAATCTCAGACCGATCGTCCACTTCTCCCCTCCCCAGATCGTCCCAACCAGCAGATTCCTTCACTAGTGCTTGGTCGTCGCGACGTGTTGCGCTATGGGTTGGCGCTGAGCTTGGGTTGGTTGCTGGGACGATGGCTTCCCTTGCCGCACGAGACCGATGCGACGCCCTCCTCGGGGATGGAGAACGCCGATCTCGGGGCATTGTACCATCTCTGGAGCAAAGCGGGCTCCTCTCAGCGGTTCGGGACCCCCTCGGACTGGGGCGCGCCGGCCGAACGGCGGAAAACCTATCCCAACGCGATGCGCGTTCCTCTTCCTCCGCCGCAGGGAGGCCATGCAATCAGCTTGGCCGAAGCGATCGAACAACGCCGTTCTCAGCGCAGCTACTCTGAACAACCTCTTTCCCCGGAAGCGCTCTCATTTCTGTTGCACGCTGCCCAGGGGATCACCGAATCTAGGTGGGGGTTCCGGGCGGCGCCCTCGGCTGGGGCGCTGTATCCGCTCGAAGTATACGTTGTCATCCATTCGGCGAGCGGCTTTGCTCCTGGGCTGTATCACTATGATGCCTACACCCACGCGTTGGAACAGTTGCGCAGCGCAAACCTACGCCTGGCCTTGTTGTACGCTGGCCTCGGCCAGGAATTCTTGGCCCGGGCCGGCGCCTGCTTCGTGCTGACCGCGATCTTTCAACGCACCCGCTGGCGCTATCGAGAACGCACCTATCGCTATGTGCTGCTTGAAGCCGGGCATGTGGGTCAAAATCTGTATCTAGCAGCCGCAGCGCTGGGGCTGGGCGCCTGCGCTGTAGGCGCTTTCTTGGATGATGAGATCAACCGTCTCTTAAACGTGGACGGCGATGAGGAGGCCGCTCTCTATCTCATCGCCGTCGGTGCGCTGTGAAGAATTTTCTTTCTAGAGCAGGGCAAACACTCGCGTGGGACCGCCAGTGGCGCCGGCAATCTTGGGTCCGCCTACTACGGCAATCGCCCCTGTGGATGGCAGTTGCCCTAGGTTGGCTACGCACTCAATGCCCCAACGATTGGCCGGTAGCCACTTGTAGTGGACCACAAAATCCATCGAAGGGCCATAATCCAGGCTCAGGGTGTCCACAAAGACGCCCTTCACGTTGCGCTCCTCCAGCATGAACTCGATGGCTTCGATATGGAATCCGGGAAAGTGCATTACCCCTTGATTGTCGGCGTTGCGGAACTTGGGAGTGCTAGCATAGGCGTCCCAGCCGCTGTACATCGCTACGATCCCGCCGTCGGGAATGGGGCCGTGCTTTGATTCCCACGCCTTGAGGTCGTCTAGCGTCAATTCGGCGTCGGGGTTGGTCTCGGCTTTCTGGCGAATGTCCACCACGGCCAGTGGGCCGATCAGATTTTCGGCGGGGATGCGGTCGGCCGGGTCTTGATCGGAGAAGTGGAAGGGCGCATCCATATGGGTGCCGGTGTGTTCCACCAGCAGCCACTTGTACATGTTGTATCCGTCGTTGGCCAAGGTGACCAGAGTTTCAAATTCTAGTTGAACTTCGCCGCTGTAGGTGGGGAAATCAGGCGTTGTAGTGTGCGTCAGGTCCAAAATGCGGCTGAAGGAGAATTTCTGGGCGGCAACTGGCGTAGGGGTAGGGGCAGGAGTGCAGCTTGCCACGGCCGTGGCCGCTACGGCCAGAGCGCCGAATTTCAGGAAATCGCGGCGACTCAGGTTTTGTGCGATTTTTTGCTGACACAGGGGAACGCACATGGAAACACCTCCGACGTCAATTGGGTATGTTTAAGAGTATACCATATTGCTCTGATTTTGGGGAGTGGATAAAAAGGGATTTTTTCACACAGAGACACAAAGACACGGGGAGGCTCTGTGATCTACGTGTTGTGTTCCCATGCGACTCACGTTGCACGGCGGAGTGGAGGCCGGATCCCAAGCACAGGCCGACCCCGAAGTGGATAAATCTTGGTTGAGATGCCCTGAAACCCATCGCCATGGATCGTGACCTGTCAAACAGGATGCCTAAGCCTGGATGGAGCGATAAAAACGTCTGGAGGCAGGTGTTATAATCACAATATCGGATCGATGCCAAGAGAAATTTGTCATGAGCCTGCTCTCCGACCTCCAGCGTTGTTTTGCCTCTGATCAAGTCCTCGCCAGGCCCATCGATCGCTTGGCGTACGCCAGCGATGCCAGCTATTTTTATTTGATCCCTCAAGTTGTAGTTCGACCGCGCTCGATCGGCGATGTGCAAACCTTGTTTGGTCTGAGCCAACGATATCAGACGCCGATGACCTTTCGAACGGCCGGCACCAGCCTGTGCGGTCAGGCAGTCACCGAAGGCATCCTCGTTGATCTTTCTAAAGATTGGTATGCCTATCAGATCGAGGAAGAAGGACGATTGTTGCGTGCTCAGCCGGGCTTGGTGGGCGGCTACTTGAACGCCGTGCTCAAGGCCTATGGCCGGCGCATCGGCCCTGACCCGGCTTCAATTGATGCTTGTATGTTGGGCGGCATCCTCTCGAACAATTCGAGCGGGATGTGTTGCGGGGTGGCTGAAAATTCTTATCACACCCTCCACTCGTTGACGTTCGTCTTGCCTAACGGATTCTGCTTGAACAGCGCTGATCCTGACGCCCATCGCATCTTTGAGAACGAACAGCCCGATCTGGCCAAGGGATTGCTGGAGATCCGGCGTCAGGTGTTGGAGGATGAGCCTCTGGCAGAACGCATTCGCCGGCGGTATCGGATGAAGAACACCAACGGCTATTCGCTGAATGCGTTTGTAGACTTTGAGCGTCCGCTCGATATCCTCATTCATTTGCTGATCGGCTCCGAGGGGACTCTGGCGTTTATTGCCGAGGCCGTATTGCACACCTTGCCCGATTACCCGCGCAAGTACACAGCTCAGTTGTACTTCCGCACCATCCAGGATGCAGCGGCAGCCGTTTTTCCGTTGCGGGAGTCTGGGGCGCGGGCGATCGAGATCATGGACCGCATGGCTCTGCGTTCGGTGGAGAATCTGCCTGGGGTGCCGGCGATCCTGCGCGAGTTGCCGGAGGAAGCGGCGGCCGTGCTGGTAGAGTATCAGGCTACGGATGGGGAGGCGTTGGCCGCTTATCGCCGCTTAGCGGATCAAACGTTGCGCGGCCTGCCTCTGTTGCACGACGCCGAGTTCACCGAAGACCCAGCTCAACAAGCGGTGCTCTGGAAGGCGCGTAAAGGGATGTTTGCTTCGGCCAGTGGTTTGCGCCCGCCAGGAACCACGTGTTTGCTGGAGGATGTGGTCTTCCCGGTGCCACGTTTGGCCGAGGCAGTGTTGGACCTGCGCGCTTTGTTCTCCGCTCACGGCTACGACGATGCAATCATCTTTGGCCACGCTAAAGACGGCAACTTGCATTTCACCATCACCGAGTCGTTTGCCGACGAGGAAGACCTGAAGCGCTTTGATCGCTTCACCCGCGCGCTGGTCGAATTGGTGGTGGAAAAGTACGACGGCGCACTCAAGGGCGAACACGGCGCTGGGCGCAGCATGGCGCCCTTCGTTGAGGCCGAATGGGGCACCAAGGCGGTGCAGATCATGCGCCAGGTGAAAGACCTGTTCGATCCCGATGGATTTCTCAACCCAGGGGTGATTCTCTCGGAGGATCAGCGCGCTCACGTCTCGCTCACCAAGCAGCTTCCGAAAACCGATCCCCGGCTGGACCTGTGCATCGAGTGTGGATTTTGCGAATCCCAGTGCCCCTCGCGCCGCCTGACGCTGACGCCGCGTCAACGCATCGCCCTTCAGCGGGCTTGGACGCGCTTGAACCACGAAGGGGAGATCGGCGCGTGGTCCTTCGTGGCCACTCGTGAGGCGTTCGCCGGCCTCGACTTGCAAGCATTACGCGCCGAGTTGGAGCAAGATTGGCAGTATGCTGGTTTGGAGACGTGTGCCGCTGATGGATTGTGCGGTTTGGCTTGTCCGGTGGGGATCAACACCGGCGAGATCATCTTGGCTTGGCGCGCTCGACAAGCAACGCTGCGCCAAGAGCAGGTAGCGCTGTGGGTGGCGCGTCACTTTGCCTATGTGGAGCGCGCGTTGCGTTTAGCGGTGAGGGTTGGCCATCTTTTGGATCGCCTGACCCGGCGGGCTTGGCGCTGGCTGTGGGACCGAATCGCCCAACCGTTGGGCTTGCCACACTGGAATCAGGCTATTCCGTTTGCTTCCTCTCGACTCTCTGCAGCCTCGATGGTCAAAGCAGGGGAGGAAGGGTATGTGTACTTTCCATCGTGCGTTGCGCGCAACTTGGGCCGGCCCCAAGATGAAGAACGCTCTCTGGGCCAGACCTTGATCGATTTAGCGCAACGCGCCGGCGTACGCTTGATCGTCCCCGAAGACCTCGACGGATTGTGCTGCGGTCAGCCGTTTGAGAGCAAGGGGTTTTCTCGGGCCGGCGAGTGGATGTCGCATCGCCTGATCGAGCGCTTGTGGCATTGGACGAAAGGTGGGGCGCTGCCGGCGGTGATCGATACCACTTCCTGTGTCGGGGCATTGCGTTTCCCCAAATCGCGCTCCGACGAAGATCGCCATCGCCTGTCCAAAATCCGCATTCTGGATGCCGTGGAGTTCGTACATGAGGTGCTTCTGCCACGGTTAGAACTTCATCCTCTCTCGATCCGAGTGATCCTGCATCCGAATTGCACAGCCCGCCGGCTTGGACTCCAAGAGACGATGCGCGCTGTGGCAGCACGCTGCGCCTCTGAGGTGAAGACGCCCGTCTCTCTCGGGTGTTGTGGTTTTGCTGGGGATAGAGGGCTATATTATCCGGAACTGACCGAGAGCGCCACCTTCTTTGAAGCTCGTGAAGTGCTAGCTGTAGAGTATCAGGGATATTACTCGAGCAATATCCCCTGTGAGATAGGCATGTCCTCGGCGACCGGCCGGCCATATAAGCACATTGTCTATTTGGTAGAACGAGCCAGTCGTTAGCGTTTATAAGTCTTGGGCTTGCTTGGCGCTGATGGCTCTAAATCTTAATCTGGAGGCGTTTGCATGGGAAGCAAAATTGAAATCAAAGCTCGCCTGAACGGCCCTTACCTGGTTCCTGGTCAGGCAACATATACCGATGCTCAGGGGAACACCCATACTAGCGAGGGCAAGATGATTGCTCTGTGCCGCTGTGGCCACTCGGCGAACAAACCTTTCTGTGACGGTTCTCACAAGAAGGTCGAATTTCAAGCGCCTGAAGTTGTGCTGCAAGTGAGCGTTGAATCTTCCGAGTAGGGAACTTCTGTGCAACCGATCGCCATTGCGCCTCATCGAATCCACCCCCAGACACGACCTTCCTATATATCCCTTTACGTAGCTGATCTGGATCGGCAGATCCTGTTTTATCAGCACGTGCTGGGGTTGACGGTTCGATGGCGTAATGGCGATGAAGTGGGAATAGGGACCCTCGAGCGCGATCTGGTACGGATGAGCCGGCTCCCTGGAGGAAGGCGCTACCGAGGGGTGGCCGGTTTGTATCATTTCGCTATCCTTCTCCCTAACCGCCGAGAACTGGCGCGCGCCATCGCCCGACTGTTTGCCCATCGTTGGCCGAACTATCCAACCGATCACATCATGACCAAAGCGACATATCTAGAAGATCCCGAGGGCAATCACATCGAAGTTTACTGCGAATCCCCGGAAGATGGGGTATTTGGGGTAGATGCGCTAGGCAATTTTTATGCAATGCGTGCTGACGGGCGTCTGAGCGATGGACGGGAGCCTCTCGATTTGCAGGCACTTTTTGAGCATCTTTGGCCGGGGTTTGCCTCAGAAGCATCGGCTGAAGCTCTGGATTAGGATAGCACCTTGGACGCTCCTTTATCCCCGCAGGCCCAGATCGGTCATTATCATGTGTATGTATCGAATCTCGACCAGAGCCGGCATTTCTATCATCACCAACTTGGCTTTGATGATATGGGCCTCGCCCGTTCGTTCAAGATGGGCATGGTCTCGGCCGGCGGCTATCACCATCACATCGGGTACAACACCTGGCAGGGCGAAGGTGCTCCGCCTGCGCCTCCCGATGCATTGGGGTTGAAGGCGCTGGGGTTTGTTTTGCCGACACCAGACGCTTGGCAACGTTTTCTTGCCCGCCTACAGGAGATCGGGATCGCCTATAACGAAACCGACGAGGGAGTGTTGATCCACGATCCTTCGCAGAATACATTGCTTTTCTCCGCTGCGGTTTCTTCGCCTAGAGTTTACGGAGTGAACGCATGACAGGGTTTCCTCTGTGGATACACAAAATCTTGGCTTGGAGCGTGCATTTGTTCACGGCAACAGGCGCTATCTGGGGGTTTCTGGCCCTGCGCGCTATCTATGACCATGAGTGGAAAATGGCTATTCTATGGATGGCCGCAGCGATGGTGGTGGATGGGCTCGACGGCATGTTGGCGCGCCGTTTTGAGGTTAAGACCTATGCTCCTGGGATCGACGGGGCTCTGCTGGACAACATCGTAGATTATCTCAATTACACGTTCGTGCCGGCCTTCTTTCTGGTCGAAGCTGAGCTGTTGCCTGCGAGTTGGGCGGTGCCGGCGGCGCTGTCTATTTTGCTCACCTCGGCTTATCAGTTTAGCCAGGTGGATGCGAAGACCGATGCCACTCAGGAATATTTCTTCAAAGGGTTTCCTGATTACTGGAACATCTTGGTCATCTATATGCTCGTCCTGGGCTTGAACCCGTGGATCAACCTGCTGATCATCCTGATCTGTGACGTCTTGATCTTTATCCCGATCAAGTACGTTTATCCCAGTCGCACTGTCCGTCTAAAGCGCTTGACGTTGGTCTTGAGTTTCTTGTATGGGATCATCGGCCTGATCGGGATCTGGCTTTACCCTAATATCCCGATGTGGCTGGTCTATCTCTCGTTGCTCTACGTGGTCTACTACTTTGGGGTGAGCTTGTGGCCGCGTAGACCGGCGATGGCTGCTTGAGTGCTATGGTTCGCATTGAGCTTGCCTCAGAGCCAAGCGAGGAGTTGTTTGAGGCGGTTGGCCGATTGCTTCCCCAGCTTAAGGTGAGCTATCCGCCTTTCACCCATGATCATTTGGCGGCTCTACTGGCCTCCGACGCGTCTCTGTTGTTCACGGCGCGCGACCAAGGCGGCCAGATCGTCGGGATGTTGACATTGATCGTGTATCCGGTCCCGAGCGGGGTTCGGGCCCGAATCGAGGATGTGGTGGTAGACGAAGCGGTTCGGGGGCGCGGTATTGCTGTGGCCTTGGTGAGGCAGGCGTTAGAGGTCGCCCGGCAGCGCGGCGCCGATAGCGTTTCGCTCACCTCCAACCCCAAGCGCGAGGCCGCCAATCGGTTGTATCAGAAGATAGGATTCAAGCGGTGGGAGACCAACGTCTACGTTTATCGGTTGGACTCGGCGTAGTTGGGGAGATTCACAAGGCGCAGATAGTGGGTGGTCGCTTGGGAGAGATCTGCATAAGCGCCGCGGTAGGCTTCGGGAAGTAGCGCAGCCAGTTGGTACATCATCTCATCGGCAATCTGTTGACGCTCTGTGCGCGCCCATCGCTCCTGGGGCGCTTGGACAACAAACGGCCGGCCGACGCGCAGGAAGACATCGGTGCGCCGCAGACGCTTTAGGTTGCTGCGGAATTGCTCACCGCCCCAGTGGGCAATGGGCAGGACCGGCGCGCCGCTCAGCAGGGCCAGCGTGGCTGCGCCGGCCCGCGCCCGCAGCAGGCGACCAGTCTTGTTGCGGGTGCCTTCGGGGGCCAGGCCGAAGAGGTATCCCTGTTTCAATCGTTCAAGGGCAGCGCGCATGGCGGCGGTGTCGGTTTCCCCACGACGGATGGGCACAGCGCCCCAGAGATCGAAGAGCCAGCCCAGGAGGGGATGATCCCAGGTTTCGATCTTGGCCCAGCCGGTGAGCGGGCGCGGCTGTAGCCAGGCAAACAGCAACGGCACCTCCAGCGATCCGGTGTGGTTGGCAATCACGATGAGCGGGCCGCGCCTCGGAACGCGCTCCAATCCTTCGGCGTGCACTCGACACAAGGCCGAAAGACCCAGGCGGATCACCCAATAGATCAGGTGATGTTTCCAGCTCGGATTGGGTGCTCGAACAGGGAGGGTGTAGGGTAGGGAGTTCATGGGGGTATGGTCACAAAATCCAGGGCGGAGGGGATGAGTTCCACGCGCAGCTCTTGTCCGTTGACGCACAAGGTTTCTCCATCGGCGTGGGCCGGCAAGGGATCGCCCTCAATGGCGCGCACCCGCACGTAGCGGCCACGGCGCATTTGGATCTCGGGTTGGGTGGCTTGGGTGCCCTTCAAGAAGTAGGGGATGAGTTGGAACAGGCGTAAGCGCGGTGCTTCGGAAGCGATACACAAATTCAGCCAACCATCATCCGGCGCCCCATCAGGAGCCATCATAAACCCCCCTCCCATGCGCCGGCCGTTCATGATTGAGGTCATCAACGAGGGTTGGACCCAGGTCTCCTCGCCTACTGTGATCTCTACTCGCGGCGCTTTGTAGTAGAAGAAGATGGTCTTGAGCACCCCGATCAAGTAAGGGATCAATCCCACCGCCCAGCGCACTTTGACCGCTTCGAAACCTACCACGGCGTCGAAGCCAATGCCAATGCCGTTGGCAAAGTAGCGTCCGTTCGGAAACTCACCGCCATAGACTAGACCGATATCTACGCAACGGCGATAGTTTTCGACCAAGCCGCGTACACCTTCCTCGAGAGTGCGGTGATGGCCTAAGCCAAACAACATATCGTTTCCAGTGCCGACTGGCAGGATGCTGAAGGCGGTGTAATTGTAGCCGGCCGCGCGGGCGCGCATTAAGCCGTTGATGGCTTCGTTGGCTGTGCCGTCGCCGCTGGCGGTGACCACGGCTTGGTATCCTTTGCGGGCCGCCTGTTCGGCCAGATCGGCGGCATGCCAGGGGCGTTCGGTGCATACCAGCTCAAAGTCAACCCGATGTTCCCGCAGCAGGCTCTCAATGCGGGGGATGGATTTTTTGCCGTTGCCACGGCCAGCGATGGGATTGACGATGATCAGGACGGTCATTTTCTATTCTTCTCGCAAGTTCCTTGAGATGTAAGTGGGAGGGATCTCACACGGAGATACGAAGACATTTGTGTTTTATAAAACCCCAATGGGCGAGAGAGGTGTCGGACATGGGCGCAGGCTAGGGTTTGGATTGTTCGTAGTCGGCTGGCGTGTCGAGGTCGGCCAGGATGGTCGGGGTGTCGAGGGTCACGTAATGGATGGCAGAGGCGTGTTGGTTGAGAAAATCGCGCGCCGTGAGAGGAGGTTGCAGCCGGAGCAGGTCGTCCCATAACTGGCGGTGGACGAGCCAGGGATGACCGCGCCGCATGCGGTAGCTGGGAACGACCAAGGGGGCGTTGCTCTCCCGAAAGCGCTCCACCACCGCCCGCACGGTTCCTTCTTGGACCTGGGGCTGATCGCCCAGACAGATCAGCGCTGCCTGCTCCCGAACGGGATCGACAGGACGGGCCGCCAACGCCCGCAGGCCGGCCCGGATCGAGGAGATCATCTCGCCTTGGGCGTAGTCGGGGTTGTGCACGGTGCGCACGCCCAGGCTCTGGGCAATGGCTTCCACCGCTGGGCGTTCCCCGCCGGTGATCACCAGCAGGTCGTCCACGCCGGCCCGTTGCAGGGTGAGGATCACCTGGCCGAGCACGGTGGTGGCGCCCCAGGGCAGGAGCATCTTGGGGCGTCCCATGCGCTTGGACTGGCCAGCTGCCAGGATGAGGGCTGTTACCCAGGTCTGACGCTCGTGATTCATTCTGCTTCCCGTTTGAGCCGCTCATAATCGTGCGGCGTGTCCACGTCAAGCAGCAATAGAGGGTCGTGCCAGGGCAGATACTCAACGCCGTATTGATCGAACAGCGCTCTGCCACCTGCTTGGCCCTGGAGGCGTTGCAGGTCGTCGAAGGTGAGGCGGTCGAAGAGCACAGGATTGGCGCGGCGCTCTTCGAGCACCAACGGGGCCAGGATGGGGGAGAGCCGCTGGGCGTGTGTCTCCACCAGCGCTCGGATCACCTCCACGCTCACTTGGGGCTGATCGGCCAGCAGGAACAGGGCGCCGCCCACTTCTTGTGGCAGGGCTTGCACGCCGCAGGCGACTGACGTGCCCTGACCAGCCGGCCAATCGGGATTGTATGCGATCTGCACTTCTAAGCCATGTAAGGCGGTTTGGATGGCTTCAGCTTCGGCGCCGGTGACCACGATCACCGGCCGAAGGCCGGCCTGCAAGGCGGTCTCGGCCACCTGCCGCACGAAGGGCTTGCCGCGCCATTCCAGCAGTTGTTTGGGCCGGCCAAAGCGCTGCGAGGGGCCGGCGGCCAGTAGGATGGCGGCAATCTGTTGGTGCACAGCGTGGATCTGGTCGTGCTCCAGCGAGGTCACCAGCACAGCATGGTAGGTTGGCAGCAAGGCAGCGCTCATGTGCAGGGCGGCGGCCTGTCGGGCCTGGGTGTCGGCTTGGTTGAGCAGGGTTGCTCGGCGTGCGGTGGCCGGGATGTTTTTGAGGCCGCCTTGGGGGTGAAGGAGGAGGCGGGTTAGAGCTTCGGGGGAGATGGGCGCGTTGAGGGAGAGGCCGCTCAAGGCAGAAAAACGCTCTGGGCGGAAGACATGCTCTTCGGTCAATGGGGCGCCCAGGGCGCTCAAGCCGGCAACCACCACGACCAGGTTGACGAAGGGGGGCAGAGGCGGCTCGTGATCGGCTGGGGCTTTGAGGGGTTTGCGGCGGGATCCATCAGCTTCGATGAGGAGAGGCAGGGATCGAGCGCCGGCCATTTCGTGTAGCCAGAATAATACAGTTTCAGGAATGGCTTGCATACGATCGCCAACACGGGAGCCGGTGATCAGAGTGACCTCAAACCGATGGTCAAGCAGGGCTGTTTCGAGGTGGCGTTGTGTCTCGGCGCTATCTTCGACTACCTCGAAATGGCGGTCGGCCAAGGGGATCTGCCAGACGCCCAAGTGCGACGTGGCGGTGACCCACACCGGCCCATGCTTGGCCAGCCGGCGCGCCAGGTGAAATAGGGCGGTGGTCTTTCCGCCGGCCCCTACGAAGGCCACCGTCAGCCGTCTGGTCGAGGGGGTGATGCGCAGAGCGCGCGCCAGGTCGAGGGCGGTCATCGTTCGTTGTGGAGTAGCATCACTTCCTGCCCAATCTCCACCCATCCTTCGTTGAGGGGGATGACGTTCTGCCCGAACATCACTCCTTTTTCCTGATTGCGGTAGGTGTTCAGGGTGCGCAGTGGTTCGACATGGAAGGTCAGGGTAGCTTCGTCTAGGGTGGTCACCACGCAGCGGGCGCAGGGTTTGACCACGGCCATTTCCACCTCGCCGATGCGGATGCGCCGCCAGGTATCCTCGGCGAACGGGCCGCCGCCGCGCACCACTAAGTTGGGGCGAAAGCGGTTCATCGGCACCGGTTGCTGCAGACGGCGGTTTAGGTCGGCCAGGGAGTCTTCGGAGGTGAGCAGGATGGGATAGCCATCAGCAAAGGCGGTGTGATCGTCGGGGTGGACAGTGTATTTCTCGCCGATGGGCCGGCGGTAGTCTGCAGCGATGTGTACCAGGCGAACTGGCGCGCCCAGCCACTCGGAGAACCACTGGGCCGCTTCGTCGCCTTGGTCAACGGCCGGCACATTATGGCTATCCCAGATGGTGACCGGCAGGGGAAGACCGCGGGTTCGGATGGGCACGCGCAACGAGTCGAAGCCGGGGGCGGAGAGGACAACGGCCTGATCTTCCAGGGCCGGGGCGACCCAGGCTAGGCGGGGGTGATCGCGCTGAGTGAGGAAGCGCCCGTGGGGGGTGACGACCATCATGCGGCGGTCGCCGGCCAGGCCCATGCGTTCTACATAGGCGGCGGTCAGGTTTACGCCGCGGCAGGCCTTGATGGGGTAGTAGATCAGGGCGGTTACTGTCAGTTTCATGGCTTGGGCCGCTCTAGGCGCAGGCGTGCATCTACAGCAAAGGCGCCTTGGGTCAGGACCCGCAGGGGGTTGATCTCGATCTCGGCGATGCTAGGGTGATGGGCCGCCAGTTCGGCCAGGTTGAGCAGGATGTCAAGGACGGCGGCGCGGTCGGCCGCCGGGAGGGAACGCCAACCTCGGAGTTTGCGGCCGGCCCAGGTGCGATCGATCAGCGCTTCGGCTTGGCGGAGCGAGAGCGGAGGGAGGCCGAAGGCGAAGTCGCGCAGCCCTTCTACGTCAATGCCGCCCGAGCCGAACAGGATCAGGGGGCCGAAGAGGGGGTCGCGGGTGGCGCCGAGGATGATCTCATGGCCATCGGGGATCATGGGTTGGAGCAGGCAGCCTTGGAGGCGGGCGTTGGGATAGGCCTGCAGCGCATTGCGTGTAGCCAGATCAAAGGAGCGACGAACTTCATCAGGAGAGGTGAGGTTCAAGAAGACACCACCTACATCGGTTTTATGAAGGATGTCGGAGCTGGCGATCTTCAAGGCAAGGGGAAAGCCCAATTGCTGGGCTAGGCGCTCAGCTTCGTCAGGGGTGCGCGCTAGGTAGGTAGGGACGCCCGGGATGCCGGCCAAGCTCAGGAGTTGGGCAACCACGCTCGGGGGAAGCCAGGAATCGGGGTGCCCTTCGAGCAGGGAGGCGATCGCCGGGTGATCTAGCCGGGGGGGCAGGGAAAGGTCGCGGGCCGCGGCTTCCAAGTATTCTGCCCGCTGAACGAGGCAGGCCAGGGCCGACGCCGCCCGTTCGGGGAAGGCATAGGTGGGGACGCGAGCAGCGGTGAAACGTTCCCAAGCAGGGCGCACGCGATCGCTGCCCATTAGGGCCACAACCACCGGTTTGGAGGCCGCTTGGATGAGGGGGATGAGGGCATCCGCTACAGCTTCGGCCGGGTGCATGGGGGGATGGGGCAGGACGACCAGCACGCCATCTACTTGGGGATCGTCGAGCAGGAGGCGCAAGCAGGCGGCGTAGTCGTGTGGGGAGGCGCTGGAGAGCATGTCTACTGGGTTGAGCACGCTGGCGGCCGGCGGGAGAAGGGCGCGCAGGGTTTGGAGGGTCGTGGAGGAGAGTTCGGCCAGGATCAGGCCGTTGGCTTCAAGGGCGTCGGTCGCCATCACGGCCGGGCCGCCGGCGTTGGTGAGCACTGCCATGTGCCGGCCCGCCGGCAAGGGCGACCAGGCCAGGGCGCGCGACCACTCGAAGAGTTCTTCGGCGCTAGCGGCACGCAGCACGCCGGCTTTTTCGAAAGCGGCCTGGAAGGCGGCGTCGGAGCCGGCCAGGGCGCCGGTGTGGGAGGCGGCCGCCCGTTGACCCATGGTCGAGCGGCCAGCTTTGAGGGCCACGATGGGTTTGTGGATGGCGACTTGGCGAGCTGTTTCGACGAAGCGTTGCCCGTCGGACAGGGACTCGAGGTACATGGCGACGACGCGGGTGTGGGGATCGTCGGCTAGCCAGGGCAGTAGGTCGGTCTCGGTCAGGTCAGCTTGGTTGCCCAGGCTGATCATGCGCGAGAAGGAGAAGCCCTGTTGGCGCGACCAGTCTATGACGGCAGCGCACAGGGCGCCGGAGTGGGAGAGGAAGCCGATCTCGCCGGGAGGCGGCAGAGGGGTGGGGAGGAAGGTCAGGTCGATCGGCAGGTGGGTGTCGAGCAGGCCGACGCAGTTGGGGCCGAGCAGGCGGATGTTGTGGCGACGGGCGGTTTCAAGCAGGGTGCGCTCGAGGGCTGCTCCTTCAGGGCCGGTTTCGCGAAAGCCGCCGGAGAGGACGATAGCGGCCGAGATGCCGCGCCGGCCACAGGCTTCGAGCGCTTCGGGCACGGTAGGGGCAGGGAGGATCAGCACCGCCAGGTCCACCGGCTCAGGGACTTGGTCGAGGGAAGGGTAGGTGGGATATCCCAGGATGGTCCCGCTTTTGGGGTTGACCAGGTGGATGGCGCCGCGATAGCCGCTCTGGATCAGGTTGCGGACAAGGCCGTGGCCGAGTTTGGTCGGGTCGGCCGAGGCGCCGAGGATGGCTACGCCACGAGGGGAGAAGAAGGGGGTGAGGGACATGGATGGGCGCAGAGGTGAGGATGGAATGGGGGTAGTGGGCAAGGATGGCAGAGGCGCTTGGGGCAAGTCACCAGCGTTGCCAATGGACGAGTTCGTCCAGGGGGGCGCGGCCGCTTTTTTTGGGAGGGGCGGAGAGCAAGCTCGGGTCGAGGGGGTAGCCGAAGGAGATGGCGATGTACAGGTGCCATTCGGGCGGGAGGCCCAGGATGGAGCGCGCCCGTTCGCCGTCGTAGATCGAGGCCAGGCAGGAGCCGATGCCCAGTGCCCAGGCGGCAAGTTGCATGTAGGCAGCCGCTTGGCCGGCATCGAACAGGTATTGGAAGCGCTCTCGGGGGTCCGGGGTGAGGATGGCTACGCCCAGGGCAGCTTGGGCCAGATGGCCGGCCCATTCGCCGCATTCGGCCAGGGCTTGGAGGATGGGTCGTTCGGTGATGGCGATGAAGCGCCAGGCTTGGCGGTTTTTGGAGGACTGTGCCCGCCGGCCGGCGTTGAGGATGGTATAGATGGCTTCGGTCGGCAGGGGACGATCTTGGAATTGGCGAACAGCGCGTTTGAGGCGGATGGCTTCGAGAACGTTCATAGGAGTGGATCGTAGGGATAGGGGATGGTAGGTAGTGGAGTAGGGATAAATCAAGTATAATGGATTATACGCCGAAGATGAGAAATGTTAAGGGACAAGGAGTTGGGCAGGGCAACGTTGGGTGGTCTGGGTGGATCATGTGTGTGATGGGGGTGGCCAGACGGAGTGATGGCCGATCGTGTATCGGTCGTTAATTGTGTGTGGTAGCGATATCAAGAGGAGTGGAACAGAGAAGGATGAAACCCGATGAACCGATTATTATCGGCTGTGGGCCGGCGGGGATGGCTTGTGCCATTCAGCTTCGACGTTACGGGATGTCGCCCTTGGTGTTGGAACAGCGTCGGCCTGGCGGCTTGTTGTTGAACGCTAATTTTGTGGAGAATTATCCCGGCTTTCCTTATGGAATTCCTGGGCCCAAGCTGGTTTACCGGATGTGGCGGCAAGCGCGGCATTGGGGGGTACATGTGGTGCGCGAGCAGGTGCAGCGTGTGGAGTGGGACCAGGGCAGGGGGTTTGTGGTGATCAGCGATCGGGCTACGCGCTCTAGCGAGTATCTGGTGGTGGCGAGCGGCACGGTGGCGCAATCCTTGCCGGAGAGGATTCAGCCGAAGGTGAGGCATCGGGTGTACACCGAGGTGTGGCCGCTGCTCAAGAAACGCCGGCAGAGGGTGGTGATCGTCGGTGCGGGGGATGCAGCATTTGATTATGCGTTGAACCTGACAAAAGGCGGGAATTTCGTCACTATTTTGCAGCGCAAGGAATCGGTAAAATGTCTGTCGCTGCTTTTGGAACGCGCTCAGCAAGATCCGTTGATCAGCCGTTGGGTGGGGTTTACCGTCCGGGAAGTGCGGGATGGGCGCCCAGATGCTCCGCTGGTGGTGGAGATGGAGGGGCCGGATGGGAAGCCGACCACGCTTGCGGCAGAGTATGTGCTGTTCGCCATCGGCCGGGTCCTGAATTTGGGGTTTTTGGGCGAGAGCGTGCTTGAGCAACAGGCGACGTTGGTCGCCCAGGGGCGGTTGTATTTGATCGGCGATGTGGCGAACGGCCGGTTGCGGCAGACAGCAATTGCCGTAGGAGATGGACTACGTGCAGCTATGCAATTGTATGCGAGGATGCTCTATGAAGATTGTTGCGAAGACTGAAAATCCCGATCTGGCAACGGTGTATATGGCTGATATGGGCGAGGGCCGGCTGATCGAGTTTGTGGAGGCTTGTCAGCCGCCGTATCGCCGTCAGGAGCGCTGGATTTTGATGGTCTCTACGTTGTACGGCTGTCCGGTGCGGTGTTTGTTTTGCGATGCCGGCGGCCAGTATCGCGGCCGGTTGACGGCTGAGGAAATCCTGGCCCAGATTGACTATATGATCCGAGAGTGGTTTCCGAGCGGAGAGGTGCCGGCCGAGAAGTTCAAGATTCAGTTCGCTCGCATGGGCGAACCAGCGTTGAACCCGGCCGTGTTGGATGCGTTGGAGGAGTTGCCGCGTCGCTATCGGACCCGGCACTTGATGCCCTCGATCTCGACGATCGCACCCCACGGCAGGGAGTCGTTCTTTGAGCGTTTGTTGGATATCAAGAATCGCCTGTATTCGGGCGGACGTTTTCAGTTTCAGTTCTCGGTGCATACGACGGATTGGTCGCTGCGACAGCGTTTGATTCCGGTGCGCACCTGGGATTTGGCCCGCATGGCGCAGTATGGAGATCGGTTTTATCAAGCAGGGGATCGCAAGATCACGTTGAACTTTGCGTTGGCCGCTCAGGCGCCGGTCGAGGCAGATGTGTTGCGGCGTTATTTTGACCCGCAGCGATATTTCATCAAGTTGACGCAGCTCAATCCGACGGTTCGGGCGACGATGAACCGCCTGACGTCGCGCATCGATCCATATCGCCCTGAGTCGGCTCAGACAGTGGTGGATGCGCTGACCCAGGCCGGTTATGAGGTGTTGGTGAGCATCGGCGAGGTGGAGGAGAACGCCGTGGGCAGCAATTGTGGGCAATATGTGTTGACGTATCTGGAGAGCCGCATGCCGGTGCCGGGTGGGTATACGTATCCGATAAGGGAGGTGGGCTGAGGTCAGGGTGTGAACTGGGCGGGGAGGGAGTAGAGTTGTAGGGGGCCGTATTCGTAGATCAGCCGCGCCTTTTGGGGGATCAGCTGCTGGCGCAGGTTGTAGTAGTCTAGCACGTCCAGTAGGGTGTTGTGTTGGGTGGTGAGGCGCACTAGGACCAGGGCGTTTTGGATGGGGCGCGGTTGGGCCGGCCGATAGAGTCGGTCAAGTGGAACGCCGTGCAGGGCGAGGTAGTAGGCGGTTTGAATGTCGACCGGCGGGACGGCGATCAGGGTGTCGGTCGGTTGGAGGGTCTCGGCTAGGTAGGCAGCCAGTTGTTCTTCTGGCGAGTCGCGATGGGCGATGATCTGAATCTTTGCTGGGATGGAGGAGGTGATTAGGATGACAACCGCTCCGAGCAGGATGAGGAGATCTAGCCAGCGGGCGTCCTTACGAATGGGAAGGCGTTCGACGACTCCGATCAGGCCGCTGGCGGCGAAGATCAGGTAGAAGGCGTAGAGGGAGAGCCAAACGCGAGGCAGGGGGATCACCCGTTGCAGGATGATCACGAGGAGGAAACCGAGAATCAGAAAGATCATCAGCGGATAGCGTTGGCGGGTGAGGCGGCGGTGGAAGGTTAGGGAGATCAGGAAACCGATCAGCAGTCCTCCGTTGGTTGCCGGGGGGAAACCGGTCATCCAGGCCAGAATGGCACGGTGGAAGCGCGGCAGAGCATCGGCTAGGAAGACCGGCCAGCTTCGAGAGGCAACGATGTCGTTGGCGATCAGGGACCGCCAGCCTGTGCCGACCAGGAGGACCGGCGAGTAGAGTAGTAGGGTGAGTAGGCCGGCGAGAAGCGAGGCGTATGCTAACCAGAGCAGACGCCGCCGGCGCTCGGGCCAGGGAAGCGGATCGGTCAGGTGGATGGCCATCATCCATAGCGAGACGCCAACCGCCGTGTAAAGGAAGATGGGGATGGTGTGCATGCCCAGGGCTAGGACTAGGCTATAGGCAAGCCAGCAGCGCGGGGTGGGATGTTCTGTCAGGTGGGTCGCTAGGTAGGCTAGCAGAAGGGCGAAGAGGACGATCAAGGTGTAGCCGCGTCCGTTGGCGGAGTAGTCAATCAAGTTGGGGGCAAGGGCCACTAGGGCTGCGGCTGCTAGGGCTTGGTGGGCCGATCCAAGACGACGGACGAGGAGGTAGGCGGCAGGGATGGTCAATACGCCAGCTAGGAAGGCCGGCAGACGCAGAGTCCATGGCGCAGCTCCTAGCAGACGGGAGGAGAGAGCCACCAGAAGGGTGTGGAAGAGGTGGTTGTTGGGCGCACTGTAGTCGGCCAGGAGGGCCGGCAACGGCCGCGAGGCAAAGTACAGGTAGGTGTAGGCTTCGTCGTATTGGATGGGTTTGTGGAGCAAGGAGGCGCGCAGCCACGCTCCGACCAGGATCACGGCGCTGAGCAGGGCGAGGTGAACGACATCGGCCTTGGGTGGCCAGCGCAAGCTGGCTCTTTGGCGGAGAAGTTGCTGTAGCGGGGATACCATTGGGGCGAAAATGTGGTAATCTTGGTTTTGGAAAGAGGATCATATCATGGAACAGGAGAGTTGCGATGAAGATTGCTGTGACCGGAAAGGGTGGGGTGGGCAAGACGACGTTGACGGCGCTGATGGCGCAAGCGTATGCCGATGCCGGCCGGCAGGTGCTGGCGGTGGACGCCGATCCTAGCCCGTGCTTGGCAGGGGCGCTGGGGTTCCCGCCCGAGTTGCGGACAGGGCTACGGCCGATCGCTGAGATGGAGGATTTGATCGAGGAGCGAACCGGCGCAAAACCGGGAACGATCGGCGGGTTCTTCTCGCTCAACCCACGGGTGGACGATCTGCCCGAGCGGTTCAGTGTGGTCCATCGCGGGGTGCGTCTGTTGGAGATGGGGGCGGTGGACGTCGGGGGGACGGGGTGTATTTGCCCGGAGTCGGCGCTGCTCAAGGCGTTGTTCACGCATTTGTTGCTGCGCCGGGAGGATGTGTTGTTGTTAGATATGTACGCCGGCGTGGAGCACTTGGGGCGGGCAACGGTGGATTTCGTGGATGCGTTGTTGGTGGTGGCCGAGCCGACGCGACGCAGTTTGGGCACGGCCGCACATATCAAGAAGTTGGCCAACGATATCGGTTTGCAGCGCCTGTATCTGGTGGGGAATAAGGTGCGGAACGAGGAGGAGGTGCGCTTCTTGGAGGCGGAGTCGCTCGGGTTGCCGTTGTTGGGGTATCTGCCGGCTGATTTGAAGGTGCAGGAGGCCGATCGGTTGGGGGTGCCGGTGTATGATTATGTGCCGGAGTTGAGGGAGGCGGTGAAGGGGATGATTGGGAGGTTGTCTTAGGCCACAGATTTCACAGGTTGCTTAAAGGGAGTAACGGGTTTCGATGCGGTTGATGCGCCAGTGGAGGAGGAGATCTATGAAGTCGGGGCGGCGGAGTGGGTGGTCGTGAAAGTGGAAGAGGTGGGTAGGACAGGCACAGTCGGAGCTGCCAAAGCCGGGGATGGGTAGATCGGCTAGGGGGTGTAGGGAGGCGGCGATCGAGCATTCCAGGTCGTCGCCGGCCCGGATCGGGATGCGGTGCGTGAGGTCGGCCACGGCGCGCAGGTAGTCAATGTGCCAGAAGGAGGTCTTGCGACGACGGGCGTGGCGCGCCAGACGGGCGGAGAGATTGCGCAGCGCCGAGCCGACGTAGACGTAGTAGCCGGCTGGGAAGAATCGCTCGCCCAGCGAACCAATGGTAAAGGTCTGCGGATGGTCGAGGCGCAGGATCAGCAGGTAGCTGCCGCGGTCGGCCATCTCGTGCTCCAGGATGTGCCAGGGGAGGGAGAGCGCTTTGCCCGGGCCTTCGAGGGCCAGCTGTGGGTCCCAGCTGACCGCATGGGCGATCACCAGCAGCCGATGACGGAGGCGGTAGAGCGCCTGAGAGAAGGCCAGATCGGTGTGGTAGTCGGGGAGGAAGTAGTCCACGCGATCGGAGTGGACCAGGAAGAGGACGGCGTTGGCGGGGGAGGAGGCCGGCCCGCCCTGGGGGCCACCGGCCAGATGGAGCAGATGATCGGCGCCGCGCTCGGTGACCGCATCGGGGAAGAGGGCGATGCGCCGGCCCATCAGGGTGCAGGATTTGACTTCGAGCAGCATGGTGTGGCCGCAACGCTCGAGCAGGAAGTCGTAGCGACGCCGGCCCTGCGGCACCTCACGACGCAGGATGCGGTAGCCTTGCAAAGGGCCAACGGCCCCCTGTTCGATCAGGAAGGCGGCGACGCGGTTGGTCAGGGCGGTGTGGAGGAAGATCGGCCGGCCCTGACGTTCCACCGCTAGGACCACGTAGGCCGTGCCGCCCGCCGCCGGCTCGGGACGACGCCGGAGGTAGAGGACGCGGCCCGGAAGCAGCAACTCCCACAGCCGGCCCGGGTTGGGAAGATGGGCCAGCACGGTGCCATCCCCTAGGCGGCATTCGACCAGAAAGCGGTTGGGCCGGCCCAGGAAGAGGGCCCGCTCCAGGCCGTCCAGGCCGGCGCTCGGGAAGCCGGCCAGCGGATCGGCGGAGGCGCTGCCGACGCTCACAGCCAGATGTCGCCGTAGGGATGCTGACCGACCAGACGCCGGCCCTCTAGCAGCCGCTGCGGATGGAAGACGGTGATGTCCACGGTCTTGGGCGCGCCGTCTACGATCCATTCGGCCAAGCACAGGCCAACGGCCGGCGAGATCTTGAAGCCGGTGCCGCTGAAGCCGCAGTCCAGCCAGAAGCCTTCTGGGCCTATCGGACCGATGACCGGGTGTTGATCGGGGGTGATGCCGTCGTAGCCGCCGTGCCCAGAGTGAAGGGCGCCGCCTTCCATAGCCGGCAGACGGCGACACAGGCGCTCGATCGCCCGATCGACAAAGCCCGGACGGGCGTGTGAGGTGTCGCCCTCGGGGTCCTCGTTCAGCGGGTTGCCGTCCTCCAAGCCGACCAGGGTGAGGTGCCCTTCGGGGCGGAAGTACATCAGGTTGGGGAAGTCAATCACCGTCGGGTGGGGCAGGCGCAGGGCCGGCGGTCGGACCACGTACATCACGTCGTGGCTCCAGGTGCCGATCGGCAGGTCGAGGCCGGCCAGGCGGCAGACGGCGCCGGCCCAGGCGCCGGCGGCGTTGACCACGATCGGGGCCGAGAAGACGCCGCAGCTGGCGACCAGGCCGGTGACTCGTCCGGAACGAACCGTGATCTCGGTCACCTGACAGTTGGAGAAGAACGAAGCGCCTCGGGCCCGGGCGGCGTTCATCAGGGCGGCGGCGGTGAGCACCGGGTCGGCGTAGCCCGATTCGGGTTCGTAGGCGGCTATGTCGAAGTCATCGGTCGCTAGGCCGGGGACCAGGCGCTGCACGTCGTCGGCGGTGATCAGGAAGGTGGCCACGCCCAGGCGCTGGAGCATAGCGGTGTTGGCCCGTAGGGTGGCCTCGTGTTCGCGCCGCACCAGTTGCAGGAAGCCGGTGCGGGTGAACCCGCAGGGGTCGGGGCCGACGCGCTCTTTCCAGTCGCGGAACCATTGGAAGGACTCCCAGGCCAGGGCGGCTTCCTGTTCCAGGTCGTAGTGCATGCGCACCAATCCGCTGGAGCGGCCGGTGGCGCCGGCGGCGATATGGCGTTTTTCGAGCACGGCCGTTTTGATGCCGCGCCCGGCGAGGTGGAAGGCGAGCGAGGCGCCGTGAGCGCCGCCGCCGATGATCAGAACGTCGAAAGTGGGAGAGGACATGGAGGCTCCTTTGGTTAGGGGTTGTCGTTAGTCGCTAGTCGTCAACGGAGTCCCCTTTGCGGCGGGAGGATTGGTTAGAAGAAGTATAGAGGAAATGGGAGGAAAATGCAAGAGATTGCCGTCAACGAATAGAGGACGAGAAAACGAAGCGTTTCTCCTTCTTCTGTCTCGACCCAGCGAGGGCTGAAGCCCGGCGCAGGCTGGGCATGGAAGTCGGCTGGAAGCCGACGCGGGGAAATTTTGCTGGCCCAGGGCTTTGGTGCATAAATCGATGAACAGGCGCAATGCGCCCGTTGCTCTT
>CAKZJX010000110.1 GCA_937120535.1 uncultured Anaerolineae bacterium | reverse complement strand
GAGATGGATAGTCGTCTGCGTTCAGTTCTTACTTGGCTAGTGGCAATCTTGGCGGTCTTTGCTGTGTTGGTGTTCGTGCTGGGCAATCTGCTGGGCATCGAGCGCTTCCAGACCGACAACGCCACCCTAGGTCTGCGCTTCTTCTTTGTGATCCTAGGCCTGTTGATCGCTTTTGCAGTGCACTACTTCACGAAGGACAACAAGGCCTGGGAAGTAGGCACGCGCGAGGTGGTATGGATGGCCATCGGGGCAGCGTTGTATGCGATTTTCTCCTGGTATTTCAACGCCACGGTCTTTGTGGTGCCCTCGTTGAGCCAGGTGGCGCTCCGGCCGGCCATCGCCATTCCCATGTTCTTCGGCTACACCTTTGGGCCGATCGTGGGCTTCTTCACCGGCGCGGTGGGGAATATGTTCGGCGATGCCATTTCGGGCTTTGATCTCTCGCCGCAGTGGAGCATCGGTAATGGGCTGATCGGGTTCATTGCCGGCCTGCCGGCCCTGTTCAGCGAGCGCAAGAAGGCCACCGATATGGTCCTCTGGGCAGGCGGCGCGCTGACGTTGCTGGCTACCCTAGTGTATTTGTTCAACCGCGATCAGGTCAACATGATGTTCTTCGATCCGGCCAACAACGTGTTCGGCGATCAACCGATCGCCTTCACGGCCGGCATCGCCCTGCTGATCGGTTACGTGCTGGTGTTGGTGGTGCGCTTTGCGTTTGGCAAGAACATTACTGTTGCTGAAGCTGTGATCTGGGGCATGTTGGGCAACATCTTGGGCATCGGCTTTGCCGCCATCTCAGACATCTGGATCAATGGCTTCAGCCCAGCAGCTGCGATTGTGGGTGAGTTCTTGCCGGCGGCCGGCCCGAACCTGATCTTCGCCGCCATCCTGGTGCCCTTGCTGGTGACGGCCTACGCTGCCGTACAGCGACAAGCCGGTCGCTAGAATTTGGAGCATTGCAGCGGTCGGTGATCGGGTGTTCGATCAATCTGATGGTTGAGCGAAGCCATCCCGATCACCGGCCTTACGGTTTGAAGATATCTTGCTATGCTTGTTGCTTGGCGCTATCGTCAACGGGAAGGCTCCCTCATCCAGTCCTTTGATCCCCGCGCCTGGATGATCTTCTACGCCTGTTTCCTGTTCTCCACCTTGGCGTTTTGGGATGTGCGTTACCTGCTGTTCTTCGCCATCACAGCTCTGTTTTTCCTGTTCACATCGAAAGTAAGCTGGTGGGAGATCCGTCGAGCAGTGCTCTTCATTATTGGATTTGTCACCATTTTTGCCTTTTTCACCTTCCTAACCGGCCGCGGCGGTATTGAAGTCTACGAACAAGAACACCTGATCCGGCGCTTACAAGCCCCCTTCACCCTCTTCGGTTGGCGTCCCACTCTAGACATCACGGTGGAGCGGCTCTTCTTCGGCGTGAGCCAGTTCGTGCGTGTGTTCAGCATCGCTATCATGACCATCCTCATCCCCTACACCTTGAACCCCGCTCTATATGGCGTCACCTTTCGGGGGTTGGGCCTGCCCGATAAGATTGCCTACGCTATGGATTTGACCATGCGTTTTATCCCCACCTTTGCGCGTGACTTCCAAATGACCATGGATGCCCAACGGGCACGCGGTTATGAGTTGGAGAAAATCGAAGGGGGGCTGATCGCCCAAGTACGCAAACTTGGCCCCTTGATGGTACCGGTGACCATTCACGCCATCATCGGCAGCGAAGACATCATCGATGCCATGGACCTGCGAGCATTTGGCATTGGCCCGCGCACCTGGCTCCAAAAGCTGGAGTACAGGACGCGGGATCGGATCTTGATCGGGCTAGGCCTAGCGATCCTGCTGGTCTCTCTGGCGCTCAGTACGCTCGGATTAGGCAAATTCTGGGTGCCGCCGGCTTGGATCGCCTTGGTAGGGGGATGAAGGGTGGATTATCCAAACCCAAAGCGGCCGGCAATGCGCAAAATGTCAAATCCCTCAGCAAACGGCCGTTCGGCCAGCGCACCGTGGCGTATCATGATGGCCCGCGTCAATTCGGCGTTGAAGTAATACCGATCGCGATACGTTTCATACTGCGCTAGCGCCTCAACCTTCTTGTTCACATCCTCTTCGCTCACTTCCACGATGAAGTGGGGAAAGAAGTCATACGATGACCGCACCACGTCATAACCGAGAACGGTGATGCCGCGATAAGCCCGCAACGCTTCCTCGGTCATCGTATTGTGGTCCTGGTGAATATCACAACGTGAGTGCACAAAAATCAAGTCCGGCTGATACTCGCGTCGCAGTTGAAGCATGTACTCCAGGATTTCCTGGCGCGACTCGTGGAAGAGTCGCGTGGTGAAGGGGCCTAGGACGATTTTCTCACGAGGTACACCCAGTACAGCCATAGAGCGATAATGTTCTTCCACCAGGTTGCACAGAGCGGGATTCTTCTGATTGTCTGAAAGCGTCACACACAACACATCTGCATCTGTGTTGTGCACGATGTGATGAAGCAAAGCGCCGCACCCCAACTCGATGTCGTCGGGGTGCGCGCCGAGAAACAGGACACGTCGCCCAAAGAAATTCATCGCTTTACTTGGCAGCCAGAATGCCACCGACCACTTTGGTCATCACCAGCTTGCCATCGCGCTCATACCAACGCTGAGCCACTTCCGTAATGCGGGCGATCAACGCCTCGTACTCTTCATGGTTACTAAACATCGGCGTCCACAGTTTGCGATCCTCGCTCAGCGAAGCACGAACGTACTCGATGAACGGTTCCACGCTGGGGAACGTCAGGTGATTTTCAAAGGTGTGCAACTCGGTATGGGCAAAGATACGCTGAATGGTCTCCAAGATCGGCCCCTTAAAGCGGCTGGAGCCGGGCATGGGAGGGATCGGTTTGTCGGTCGCCTCGCGAATGATGTCATAGAACATCTTCTTGTTCTCGGGCAAAGGACCGGAGACGAACAACCGTCCACCCGGCTTCAGCACCCGATGGGCTTCGCGAAAGGTAAACTCCAAATCCGAAGCGTAATAAATGGCAAACGCCGAGACCACCAAGTCGAACGACTCGTCGGGGAAGGGAAACGGTTGATTGAAGTCCAAATAACGAAATTCGATCTTGGATCCGCGGGCTTGGTTCTTCTGTCGCGCCAGGTTGAGCAACTCCTCGGAAATGTCGCCGCCGATGATGTGCGCTTGTCCCTGGGTATAATTGTCGAGCAAGAAGGATTGTTTACCGGCCCCACACCCCACATCCAAGATGTGCATCCCCGGCTGGGGTTTCAAAAGCTCGGCCGTCCAAACATCAATATTGGCCGAACCATACTTCTCATGAATGGCAATACGAGTCAACAAGTCTTTGCTGGTTTCTTGATAATTGATCTGCATAGTGCTCTCCTTGTGAATGGGTAGGGCATTTCGTGGTTTTCTGGGCTAGCAACCGAGCGTTTCGTCTGGCACCTGGGCCGGCCCGGCCGAAAGTTTCCATGCCGATGGAAGGATATTTGGCGAGATCGCCCAATAGCGGTAAAATCCTTACCTAGGCAGTAGATGAATATTATACCAGAATCACGGTAAAATTAAGCGATTGAATTTTGAGCCGCTTTATACCAAAACGCCTCACACCGTTCACAGACCCACCGCAGTGGAGTATCCATGGCTTCAAAGATCCTACCCGTAAAGGGGACGCGCGAATTCTATCCAGAACAAATGGCGCTGCGCAACTTCATCTATGAAAATGCTCGCGCCGCTTCACAGGCCTTTGGCTATCAAGAATGGGATGGGCCGTTCATCGAATCTCTAGAACTGTATGCCGCCAAATCGGGCGAGGAACTGGTCAAGAAGCAGGCCTTTACCTTCACCGACCGCGGCGGCGATCTGGTCACCCTGCGCCCTGAGCTCACCCCTAGCCTAGCGCGCATGATTGCAGCTCGCCAGGGAGAGTTGGTCTTTCCCCTGCGCTGGTGGTCTTTTGGCCCCTTCTGGCGCTACGAACAACCCCAAAAAGGCCGCTCGCGCGAATTCTTTCAGTGGAATGTAGACTTGATCGGCGCCAACTCCCCTGAGGCCGACGCCGAATTGATCGCCGTCGCTGTAACCTTCTTGCGCTCAGTAGGCTTGACTCCTCAACGAACCCGCATCCTGGTCAATGACCGTCGTTTGATGAACGCCCAGTTTGAAGCCCTGGGCATCCCGCCAGAGCAACGCATGGACGTGCTCACCCTGATCGACCGCCGTTCCAAGATGGACCCCGCCAAATGGGAAGCCTATGCCCTGGAGATCGGTCTCACCCCCGATCAAGTGAAACACCTCAAAGAACTGCTGATCGATGAATCGCTTTGGAAGACCAGCCCTGAATTGACCCGTCTCTTCGACGCCCTGGAAGCACTCAGCGTGCGAGACTACGTTGCCTTTGACCCCAACATCACCCGCGGTTTGCTTTACTATACCGGCACGGTTTTTGAAGGCTTCGACGTCAGCGGCTCAGTGCAACGGGCCATTTTAGGTGGAGGTCGCTACGATAACCTGTTGGCTGATGTGGGTGGGCAACCCTTGCCGGCCTGCGGCTTCGCCATGGGCGATGTAGTGATCGGAATCATCCTCCAAGAAGCTGGCCTGGCGCCGGCGTTCATCCCTAGCCCAGCACCGATCCTGGTGACCATGTTTGACGACGATCACTGCTTACACACCCTGCGCCTCTCCAGCGAATTGCGCACCGCCGGCCTCAAGGTGATCACCTACCCCGAGCCGGCTCGCCTGCCCAAACAGTTCAAATTCGCCGACCGCCTGAAGATCCAACTGGCCCTCACCATCGGCCCCGATGAAATCGCCCAAGGAGTCGTGGCCATCAAAGACCTGCGCAGCGGCGAACAGACTCACGTTCCTCGTGCCGAAGTGGTTCACGCTGTGCGCACCCTCTTAAATCGTTCGTGATAAACTGCCTATGATTGATCTACTCTCTCGCTGGCGAGAAGGTCTCTCCAAAACCGGGCGCGTGGCCTTCGGGCGTCTGGCCTCCCTGCTCGGCGCAACCGAGATCACCCGCGAAACCTGGGACGATCTGGAAGCTCTGCTCATCCAGGCCGACCTGGGCATTGAAACCACCCAAGACGTGATCGCTTCCCTCCAAGACGTCGTGCGCGAACGCGGCCTGACCCGCGCCAACGACCTGCGCACTGCCCTGCGAACCGCCCTGCGCACCCGCCTAGACAATCCACCGCCTCTAGACTTCTCCGCCTGCCCCAACGTGATCCTGCTTGTCGGCGTGAACGGCTCGGGCAAGACCACCACCGCCGCCAAGTTGGCCGCGCGCTTCCTCAACCAGGGCAAGACCGTGCTCTTCGGCGCCGCCGACACCTTTCGCGCCGCTGCCGTGGATCAACTCCAGATCTGGGCCGAGCGGCTGAACGTCCCGGTAGTCGCGGGCGCCCCGGGGTCTGATCCCGGCGCAGTGGCCTTCAACACCGTCCAGTCCGCCCTGGCTCGCCATGTAGACATCGTGCTGATCGACACCGCCGGCCGGCTTCAGACCCGCTACAACCTGATGGAAGAACTACGCAAAGTCCATCGCGTGGTGGGCAAAGCCCTGCCTGGAGCGCCGCATCACGTCTGGCTGGTACTCGACGCCACCACCGGCCAGAACGCGCTAGAACAGGCTCGCAAATTCAAAGAAGCGGTACACGTCACTGGCATCATCCTAGCCAAACTCGATACCTCTGCTCGCGGAGGCATGGCCTTCGCCATCCAGCGTGAGCTTGGCATCCCGATCCTATTTGCCGGCTTGGGCGAAAAACCCGACGACCTCACGCCATTTGATCCCGATGCCTTCGTGGACGGAGTCCTCTCCTAACCCACCCCCTTCTCTGGAGGAACCCGTATGGACGATTTGATCGAACGCCTAACCGAGGCCCAGACCACCATCCACTACCTCCTGGAGCGCCTTTGACTGGTCCGGCAAACAAGCTCAACTGGCCGACTTGGAAAAACAAATCGAAGCCCCCGATTTCTGGAACGACTCGACCCATGCGCAACGAGTGAGCAAGGCCGCCGCCCGCCTGCGCGCTGAGGTGGAGGACTGGCAGGCCTTCCTGCGCCGCATTCAAGACGCGCTCGAACTGACCCAACTGAACGACCAAAGCCTGCGGGAGGAACTGGACGCCGAAGTGCAGGCTATCGAACAAGAAGTGCGGCAGCGCTCGTTCAACGCCATGTTCTCCGGCCGCTACGACGAAGACGATGCCATCCTGGCCATCCATGCCGGCGCCGGCGGCACCGACTCCCAAGACTGGGCCGCCATGCTTGAGCGTATGTACCTGCGCTGGGCCGAACGCCACAACTACGAAACCGAAATCCTCGATCGCACCGTCGGCGAAGAGGCCGGCATCAAGTCGGTAACCATTGCCGTCAACGGCAAATACGCCTACGGATACCTACGATCCGAGAAAGGAGTCCATCGCCTGGTGCGCCTTTCCCCATTCGACGCTGCTCATCGGCGCCACACCTCCTTTGCCTTGGTCGAAGTCCTGCCCCAAGTCGCTATGGACGACCCAGAAGTAGAGATTGACCCCAACGACATCAAAATGGAAGTCTTTCGCGCCTCCGGTGCCGGCGGGCAAAACGTCCAGAAAAACGCCACCGCCGTTCGCCTGATCCACCTCCCTACCGGCATCGTGGTCACCTGCCAGAACGAGCGATCCCAAACCCAAAACCGTGAATTCGCCATGCGCATCCTACGAGCCCGCTTGCTCGAACTTAAAAAAGCCGAACGCGAAGAAGAGATCGCCATCCTGCGCGGCGAATACACCAAGGCCGAATGGGGCAACCAGATTCGCTCTTACGTTCTACACCCCTACCAACTGGTCAAAGATCACCGCACCAACCATGAGCGCGGCAACGCACAAGCCGTTCTGGATGGCGAACTGGACGACTTTATAGAAGCCCACCTACGCGCCACCGCCGGTCAGACCTAAGCCCTGTCTCTCCCATGTTCCGAAAGATCCTCCTCGCCCTCCTCTCCCACGAGAACTTGCTGGCCCTGCTCCTAGCCTTGATCGCCATTGCTCTCATCGTCCTCACCGCTGACACCACCCCACAGTGGATTTACCAAGGCTTCTGATGGGTGTTGTTGAAATCCTGATCCTAACAGCAATCGCCGCCGTACTGGGTCGCGTTCGCCGTGGTCGCCCCCTGGCGTTGATGCTTGTCAGCGCCCTGGTCATCTACTGGCTGCAACCCAAAACGGCGCCTTGGGACTTTTGGCTGCCCACCCTCTCCCTCTTCCTAACCCTACTGGGCTGGGCCATCACCACGCCGCCCGAAACGCGCCGCCTTCCCGAAAACGCTCTATCGCTTGCCGTCTTACTGGGAACGCTTGGCGCGATCCTGCTCTCAGCGCGCTTCTTCCCCGAAGAAACCCCCTTCACCTCCCCGGTTTCCCTACGGCGGTTCCTTCCCATCCTGAGCGGGTTCCTGGTCCTCCTAATCGGCATCTCCCTCCCGAACAGATCGCCCCGCCTCCTCCCCCCAGGCCTGATCCTCCTTCTCCTGGCGATCTTCCTCGTCC
The DNA here is from genome assembly GCA_937120535.1 of uncultured Anaerolineae bacterium. Lineage (GTDB taxonomy): Bacteria > Chloroflexota > Anaerolineae > Anaerolineales > Villigracilaceae > Denitrolinea. The sequence goes on along the minus strand of CAKZJX010000110.1, from coordinate 22,857 downwards.
TGAAATCCCCCTCCCTAACCGAGCGCAGCATGGCCCTGATCGGGGCTCTCCTTACCTCCAACCCCGACGGTACGCCGGCCCCCCTCCCCTGGCTAGGATTCTCCTACCTTGCCTTTCGTCTGCTACACACCCTGCGCGATCGTCAAGCCGGCCTTCTACCGCCGGTCACGCTAGCCGAATATGTCAACTATGCCATCTTCTTCCCCTCGTTCACCGCCGGCCCGATCGATCGCCTGGAGCGCTTCGTAAAAGAGCTGCGTTCTCCCCTGCCTTTCCAACCGGACGACTGGCTATCCGTCTTACAGCGTCTGACCACTGGGCTCTTCAAAAAATTCGTGATCGCCGACCTATTGGCGTTGATCTCCATCAACGATCGCTTTGTCTTTCAAGCCTTGGCGCCTGGCTGGCTCTGGTTATCCCTGGCCTCCTATGCCTTACGCCTGTATTTCGACTTCAGCGGCTACACCGACATCGCCATTGGCCTGGGCCGGCTATTGGGCATCCGTCTGCCCGAAAACTTCAACGCGCCCTTCCTCAAACCCAACCTCACCCAATTCTGGAACGCCTGGCACATCACCCTCACCCAGTGGTTTCGCGCCTACGTTTTCAATCCCCTCACCCGTTCCCTACGTGCTCAACGCGCCCTGCCCGATGCCCTCATCCTGCTGATCGGCCAGGTCGCCACCATGGTATTGATAGGCCTGTGGCATGGCCTAACCTGGAATTTTGCCCTGTGGGGCGTGTGGCACGGCCTGGGATTGTTCGTCCAGAACCGCTGGAGCGAATTCGCCCGTGTACATTTCTCCTCCCCAGACATCCATCCTTGGGTGCAGCAAGGACTGCGCATCGGCGGCACCTTGTTGACCTTTATCTACTTTTCGCTCAGCATGGCCTTCTTTGCCTTGTCCACGCCCGAGCTAGCATTCACCGTCTTCCTAAGATTACTCGGCCTCGCCTGACATGTCTACCTCGATTCACCCCCTTCGCCTTCTGCTCAAAGCCGTTGTGCTGTTCGTCGCGCTGAACTTGCTTTTTGCCTGGTGGAATCCTTCCATTGGCAAACTCTCGCTATACAACCTCCTTTGGCCGGGCCGGCTCCGCTTTCCTTATTCGACCGCTCCTGGCTACCATATCCGAGACTACAACGTCGCTCTCACCGAAGACCTAGATGGCCTATTTTCCAGCCACATCATCTCCGCCGGCCCCAAACCGACCGACGAATTCCGCATCATCCTGCTCGGCGACTCGGCCGCCTGGGGCGGCCGTGTGCGCGCCGACGAAACCCTAGCGGCCCAGATCACTGCCCTGGGCCTAACCTCTTGCGACGGGCGTCGAGTTGTCGCCTACAACCTAGCCTACCCTTGGCCCTCAGTGCTGCGTGATCTATTGATCCTAGAATACGCTCTAGACTATCATCCCGACCTGGTGCTCTGGTTGATCACCCTAAACGGCTTGCATCGCAAAAACGAGGACATGGAATTTCTCCTCCCCAACGCCGATCGCCTGCAGCGCATCGCCCAAACGCATCGCCTAACCTTGCCAGCCGCACCCTATAGCCGCCGCGCTCCGCCCTCGCTCTGGGAACGAACTCCAATTGCTCAACGCAAACGACTGAAGAACCTGCTCATGAACCAAATCTACGGCCTGATGTGGACCGCAACCCGTCACGACAACGGCTTCGCCACGCCAAGCGATCACGCCGTCGTTCCTCCCGATGTCTCGGACAAGCTGAACTATCTTCACTATCCCAACCCTGACAAACGATCTAAGCTAATCGACTCTCTGCTCCTAGACGCCATTCGGGTAGGCCAGGAGATGGCCAAGCCGGCTTCGGTGGTCGTGATCAACGAACCGATCTTTATCGCCACTGGCAAGAACCGCGAGATTCGTTACAATCGCCTCTATCCACGCTGGGCCTACGATGCCTATCGCCAGACCTTGGCCGAGTGGATGGATCGCCATGCCTATCCATATTACGATCTCTGGAACGCCTTGCCTCCCGACGACTTTGCCAACGACCTTGTGCATCGCGACCCCAAAGGCGAAGCCCATCTCGCTTCCCTGCTCCGCCCTATCCTTCAAAAATTTATTTGTCGTCAATCTTTTCATGGCATATTACCCCATTCATACGCCCAGGAGACAGACAGATGATGCACGATTCAATCCAACAAACCTTGTCTTCATTCATTGCTGAAAGGATCCTGAAACAACCCAAACGAACCATCCGACCCGACGAACCCCTGATCTCCAGCGGTCTTATCGACTCCTTCAGCCTGGTAGACCTGGCCTTGTTCGTTGAAGATACGTTCGGCGTTCACATCGCCGACACCGAACTCAACGCATCCACATTTGATAACCTCGAACAACTTAGCCAACTGATCCTATCTCGAAAAGCCGCATGAACAACTTCAGCCAAGTCCTACGCGAGTTTTACCAGCGTGAACCAGAGCGGGTCATCGTCACCCTCCAGCACCCCAATCAACCCGATTATGGCATCACCTATCGCGAGCTAGTTGAATGCGCCAATGACTACGCCATGGCCTATGCCCAAGCCGGCATTCAGCCTGGCGAAGTCATCATCCTCATCCTCCAGCATGGCAAAGACCTAGTGTACTCCTACTGGGGCGCAGTGCTACTGGGAGCCATCCCCTCCATCATGCCTTTCTTGACCGAAAAACTCTCGCCAGAGCGCTATCGCGCCGATCTAAGCGCTCTGTTCAAGTACACTCGTCCGACGGCAGTCGTCACCTATCCAGAGTTCGAAGCCGAGGTCCACGCCTTGATGACCGCCAGCAGCAGCACCGTGCGAGAAGTATTCGTGGCCGGCCGCATCCCACGCCAAGAACACCTCGACTTCGACCACCTACCTGGCCTACAACGTCAGGCGACCGACATTGTGCTCCTGCAACACTCCTCCGGAACAACAGGCCTGCAGAAAGGCGTAGCTCTTTCCCATCGCGCCGTCTTTAATCAACTAGACGCCTACAGCGCGGCCATCCGCCTCACCCAAGACGATGTGATCGTCTCTTGGCTGCCCTTGTATCACGACATGGGGCTCATCGCCTGTTTCTTAATGCCCATCCTGCGCGGTGTGCATGTGGTTCAGATGTCGCCCTTCGATTGGGTGCGCGCTCCGTGGCGTCTGCTGCGAGCTGTTTCCGACTACCGCGGCACACTGACCTGGCTGCCCAACTTTGCCTACAACTTCTGCGCCCAGAAAATCCGCGATCGCGACATCGAGGGCGTCGATCTCTCCTCGTGGCGTGCCATTATTAACTGCTCCGAGCCAGTGCGTTTTGAGAGCCACCAGATGTTCTACGAACGTTTCCAAGCATATGGCTTGCGCTTCGAAGCCCTACAAACCTGTTACGCCATGGCCGAAAACGTCTTCGCCGTCACCCAGAACGATTTGAACCAGCCCCCTTACGTGGAAAAAATTGACCGCCAAGCCTTCCACGAGAAACATCTCGCCCATCTTGCTCTAGATACCCGGCCCGCCCTCTACATGATGTCCAGCGGCCAGGTCCTGCCCAACGCTGCAGTTCGCATTGTGGACGCCCACGGTCGGGATCTCCCCGAACGGCATATCGGCGAGATCGCTCTCAAATCTAACTGCATGCTCACTGAGTACTACAATCGGCCAGACGTCACCCGAAAAGCCTTCCTGCCCGATGGCTGGTACCTAACCGGCGACTACGGCTACCTGGCCCAGAACGAATTGTTCGTTATTGGCCGCAAGAAGGACATGATTATTGTGGGCGGCAGGAACATCTACCCTCAAGACATCGAATCCCTGGCCTGTGAGATACCCGGCGTTCATCCTGGACGCACGGTAGCATTCGGTATCTTCGACCCGCTACAAGGGACCGAAGAAGTAGCGCTAGTAGCCGAAGTAGATATCAACGACCAAGCCGAGCAAGAACAAATTGCCGATGCCATCCGCAAACACATTGCCAAAAATTCAGCCATTGCCATACGCTACCTGCGTCTTGTGGGGCCTAAGTGGGTGTTGAAGACCTCCAGCGGCAAAGTGGCCCGCTCGGCCAACAAAGAGAAGTTCCTGCGCGAGTTCGGGGAAGAATTCGGCATTCAGGATACTCAATTGTCCTGATCCATAACCGCTGACGGAGCAAGGGGAGGGAACAGGAAGATGCTCCACCTTTTCCCAGAGAAACGGTGTCCTCCTCGCCGCTAGAAAGAACCCAGATCGCTACGCTCAAAAGGGGCTTAACCTGACGCCCGTTCACCCGTTGTTCATTCTCGTCTGTTAGTCTTTTTCGAAACACCTCGCACATTATTGACAAAATCCCTCCGAATTTTTATAATAAACTATATAGAAATCTAGCATAAGGAGAAAGACCATGAGCGGCTATGTTTACCCCGAATACTTGGTAGAAACCGAATGGGTTCAAGAACACCTGAACGATCCCAAGGTCCGTCTGGTCGAGTCGAACGAAGACCCTTTACTGTATGAGACCGGCCACATCCCCGGCGCAGTCAAGGTAGATTGGTTTACCATGCTGCAAGATCAGATCCGCCGCGAATTTATCTCCCAAGAACAATTTGAGGCGCTGTGTTCCAGCCTAGGAATCGATAGCGACACAACCGTCGTCTTTTACGGCGACAAGAATAACTGGTTTGCCTGTTACGCTTTCTGGCTGTTTGAATACTACGGCCATCCTCACTTGCGCATCATGAACGGCGGCCGGCAGAAGTGGACCCAGGAAGGACGCCCTCTCACCACCGAGGTTCCATCCTATCCGCCCACCTCTTACAAGGCCAAGCCGGCCAACCGCAGCGTTCGCGCCTTCCGCGACGACGTCTTTCGCCACATCGAGCAGGGCTTACCCTTGGTAGACGTTCGCTCGCCTCAGGAATACACCGGTGAACTGATCCACATGCCCAACTATCCTCAAGAGGGCGCTTTGCGCGGCGGCCATATCAAAGGCGCGGTCAACATCCCGTGGGCTTCGGCGGTCAATCCGGAGACCGGTGTTTTCAAATCGGCGGAAGAATTGCGGGCGCTCTACGAGGGCAAAGGCCTGACCCCTGACAAAGAAATCATCGCCTACTGCCGCATCGGCGAACGCAGCTCCCACACCTGGTTTGTCCTCCGCTACCTGTTGGGCTATCCTAACGTTCGCAACTACGACGGCTCCTGGACCGAATGGGGCAACCTGGTGGGCGCGCCGATTGAAAAGGGCCCAAACCCATGAGCGAGGCACTTCTCCCTCGGCTGGCAGAAATTGTTGAAGAATTTCGCTGGTGTGAAGGGCGCGAGAAACTGGAGTTGCTGCTCCAGTACTCGCGTCGCTTACCTCCTTTGCCGGCCTGGTTGATCCCTCAACGCGACTCTATGGAGCCGGTTCCGGAGTGCATGACGCCGGTGTTCCTTTTCATCGAATGGACCCCGTCCGGCGCAGTTCTGCACTTCGACGTGCCGGCCGAAGCCCCTACAGTGCGAGGCTATGCCGCGATGGTCGCCGAAGGACTGCGCGGCGCCTCGCCGGAACAAATGTTGGCCCTGCCTGCCGACTTCTACATGGCCATGGGACTGCACGACGTGCTCACCCCCCAGCGCTTGAACGGCATGGCAGCCATCGTAGCTCACCTGAAGCGCCTAGCCTTGGAGCAGCAACGCCAGCGTCTTAATTCCGCCCACCCCGTCCATCTTCAGGATGCTGGCAATCGATAGTGTGTGAATTTCTGCCTGGGCCGGCCGATCCTCGACGATTGGCCGGCCCGTTTCTGTTCGACGATGCCCTCAAAGTTGAAGATGAATATCCGCTAGATAATGAAACTAGTACCACTCACCTACCCCCTCCTCCTCCTTCACCTCGGCCTGGTGCCAATCCCCGGCTGTCGTCCCGCGCTGGCAATACGAACGATACGAACAGAACAAACACATCTGCTTATCCTCCGTTAGCTCAAAGACCGTGCGCGTCTCGATCTCCTGCGCCAGTCCTTCCAGCAGCGCCTGATCCTGGCGAAAACGTTGCGCGTTATAAGCGAAGACGGCCGGCTCGTTTGGAAACTCGGCATACCAATACACCATCTCGATCTGCTCTGGCACAAACGGTTGGCCGCCGTTCAAATGATGTCCTGCCACGACCACCAGATAACAATACACGCGCGTCTGCATCCGTTTGGCCATCCACTCATCGCTCGGGCGCCGATGATACGTCTTCCAGTCATAAATACGGGCCCTTCCGTTCTGCACCGTGACCAAGTCGAACCTGGAGATCAACCAATGCGCGCCCAACGGCGCCCCTAACATCACTTCCGGATACACGGCTGGCTGCTTCGGCAGGTCGCCGAACGCCTGCACAAAATGGCGCCACCAACGTGCCAGCTCAGGCGACGTAGCCAGCAACCCCAAACGCTCGGCCGGCAACCCCAGCATCAACTGATGAGCCAGGCGATGAAACCGTTGCCCCTCTTGTTGACGTCGCTCATACTCCAGCGCCGGCTCGGCCTCCTCTGCCAGCCACTCCAAGCGTTCCAGGTAGCGCAGCGCAAAGCGGCGTGGACAATCCAAATAATCCTGCAGTGCAGTTTGCGAAAACACAAAGCGATCCAGCGGCATTTTAGTGATTATACGCCAACTTTCAGCGGCCATCTCTGTGATACACTACAAAATACCCTAGAACGTTGGATACCGACCTACAACTGACCTCAAAAAGCCTTCCCTGAGGAGAGCCTATGAAACGCTGGAACGGCTGGGGCGATGAAAACGTCCACTACGCTCTGCCTCCCTCAGCTCAAGAATACCTCCTCGAGCGCCTCGGCCCTCTAAACCCTGGGCCGGACGCGCCCCAATCAGCCATGATCGCCGTCCTGGGCGCTTCTCGCCTCCCACCCTACCCCGGCCTGGACGCCTCACCCCTAACGCGCCTCCTTCACGCCCGCGGCCAATCTCTCCCCGATTGGATCGATCTACGCTACGGACGTGTAACCACCTTCCCAGATGGCGTAGCCTTCCCAACCTCCATCGAAGAAGTCGCCCAGGCCCTGAACTACGCTCGCCGAGCCGGCGCGGCGATCATCCCCTACGGTGGCGGGACCAGCGTGGTCGGCCATATCAATCCGCTGCCCTCAGAAAGGCCGGTACTCACCCTCTCCATGACCCACCTGACCCGTCTGCTCGATCTGGATCAGGACAGTCGGGTAGCGACCTTCGAGGCCGGCGTGACCGGGCCGCTCTTGGAACAACAACTGCGGTCTCATGGCTACACCCTCGGCCACTTTCCCCAATCCTTCGAATATTCCACCCTGGGCGGTTGGGTTGCGACGCGCTCGAGCGGCCAACAATCCTTGGGCTATGGTCGCATCGAGCAGCTCTTTGTCGGGGGTCGGGTGGAAACGCCGCGAGGGCCCCTCATCCTGCCACTGGCGCCGGCCTCCGCCGCCGGCCCCGACCTGCGTCAACTCGTGCTAGGCAGCGAAGGACGCCTGGGGGTGATCACCTACGCTCGGGTGCGCGTGAAGCCTTTGCCCGAGGCCGAGGAATTCCACGGGGTGTTCTTCCCGTCCTTCGAACAGGGAATGCGTGCGGCGCGGGAGATCGTTCAAGGCGAACACCCCGTCTCCATGCTGCGCCTGAGCGACGCCCTGGAGACCGAAGTCACCCTGCGGCTGGTGGGTGCCTCCTGGGCGACCTGGGTCGAGCGCGGCCTGCGCTGGATCGGCTACGGGCCAGATCGCTGCCTGCTTGTCCTGGCGCTCACTGGATCGCGCGCTCGGGTGCACCGAACGCGGCGCGAGGTGATCGCCCTGTGCCGGCGGTATGGAGGGTGGTTTGCCGGACCGGCGGTGGGGCGCCAGTGGCAGAAAAACCGCTTCCGTGCCCCCTACTTGCGCAACACCCTGTGGGAGATCGGCGTGGCCGTGGATACCCTCGAGACCGCTGTGCCCTGGTCACGTTTGCCCGAGGCAGCCCGTGTCATTCCAACGGCTATCGAACAAGCCATGCAAGCCCAGGGGGAGCGGGTTCTGGCTTTCGCTCACCTCTCCCATGTCTATCGGGATGGGGCAAGCGTATACGTCACCTTTCTGTTCCGCCTCCATCCCGACCCTGAGGTGCTTCAGGCTCGCTGGCGCGCCATGAAACACGCCGCCAGCCTGACCATTCAGCAGCTGGGAGGAACGATCAGCCATCAACATGGGGTAGGCTTGGATCACGCGCCCTATCTGGAGGCAGAACTCTCACCCCTTGGACTGGACGCCTTACGTTCCGTGTTTCGTGTCTTTGACCCGGAAGGCTGCATGAACCCGGGCAAATTGCTGAGCGAGTGAGCTATGGCAGAGCGCTGGACATTTGGCGATCGCCAACAAGCTTGGGAAGTGCTCCAACATCAAACATGGGACGTGCTGGTGATCGGCGGCGGCATCACCGGGGCCGGGATCTTGCGCCAATGTGCCCAAGCCGGCCTGCAGGCGGCGCTGGTGGAAGCCCATGATTTCGCCTCAGGAGCCTCCTCACGCTCCTCGAAGCTGGTACACGGTGGCCTGCGTTATCTCAAGAACGCCCAGATTAGGGTCACTCTGGAGTCGGTGCGGGAGCGCGAGCGTTTGCTGCGCCAAGGTCGAGGCCTGATTCAACGTTTAGGTTTTCTTTACGCCTGTCTCGAAGGTGATCCGCTACCAGGTTGGATGTTTGGCTTGGGGCTGGTGGTGTATGACCTGATGGCCGGCCAGTGGTCCCATCGCGCCTACAAGGTCGAAGACCTGCGGGAACTCTGTCCGCCTCTCTCGACCCCGCGCCTGCGCGGCGGCTACCGTTATTTCGACGCCCTCACCGATGATGCGCGGCTGGTGTTGCGTCTGGTGCGCGAAGCCGTAGAGGATGGCGCCCTGGCCTTGAACTATGCCCAGGCAACAACGTTCTTGCGCACCCATAACGGTCATGTGTGTGGTGCAGTAGTAGAGGATACCTCAGGCGAGTCGCAACGTCGGGTCGAAGTGACGGCGCGCCTGGTGATCAACGCCACCGGTGCTTGGGCCGACGGTTTGCGGGAGTTGCTTGGGCGCCCGGCACGCCTACGGCCATTGCGGGGTAGCCATCTGGTCTTGCCCTTCGATCGCCTGCCCTTGCGGCGCGCAATATCCTTCTTGCACCCGCGCGATGGCCGGCCAGTGTTTACCATTCCCTGGGAAGGAGTGGTTCTCTTCGGCACCACCGATGTGGATCATCGTCAACCGCCGCAGACCGATCCTACAGTCAGCTCGGCGGAGTCGGACTACCTCTTGGAAGCCCTGCAAGCCGCCTTCCCTGCACAAGCGCTTGAGGCGCGGGATGTGCTCTGTGTTTATGCTGGCCTGCGACCGGTCGTCAACACCGGCCAAGCCAACCCGTCCAAAGAGTCGCGTGAGCATGTGATCTGGGAGGAAGACGGTCTGCTCACGGTGAGCGGCGGCAAATTGACCACCTTTCGCATCATGGCCCGCCAGGCGTTGTGGGCCGTGCGCCGTCGCCTTGGGGCGGTCTCCTATCCTCCTAACGCTCCTATCCTCAATCCCCTGCCTGCCGAGGCCGAGATCGAAGCCTTGTCACGAGTGCTGCCGGCCTCCCATCGTTTGCGATGGCTAGCTCGCTATGGCCCAAGGCCGTTTGAGCAGGAAATGGCCCCGGCGGATCTCGAACCGATCCCATTCACGCCCTATCTCTGGGCGGAGTTGCGGCAAGCTGCCCGCGCCGAGGCAGTGGTTCACCTGGACGATTTGCTGCTGCGTCGTCTGCGCTTAGGGCTATTGCTGCCGCGCGGCGGCCTCGACCTCCTGCCGCATATCCGTCCCCGCATCCAGGACGTGTTGGGTTGGGAAGACGCGCGTTGGGACGCCGAGGCCGCTGCCTACGCCGATCTGTGGGAGCGTGCTTATCGTCTGGGAGGACACGCTAGTTGAGAGGGATGGGTTGTCGAGCCTTGCGGGGTTTTGATAGGCTGAATTCCTTTTCGGCTAGGGTGATCGCTTCCTCGAAGATCTTCAGTCCTTCGTCCATCTCGCTGCGCGAAATGGAGAGGGGTGGGGCGATGCGGATGACGTTCTTGGAGCAGCCTAGCAGCAGCAGACCACGCTCAAACGCCAGTTCGATCACGCGCTCGTGCAACTTCTCGGCCGGCTCTTTGGTTTCCCGATCCATCACGAACTCCACGCCGATCATCAGGCCGATGCCGCGCACGTCGCCGATGGAGGGATGGCGAGCCTGTATCTCGCTTAGAACGTCCAGGGCGTACTGCCCGACCTCGGCTGCGTTGCACATATATTCTGTTTCGATCAACTCGATTGTCGCGAGGGCAGCGGCGCAGGAGATGGGATTTCCGCCAAAGGTGTTGCCGTGGGAGCCTTTTTCCCAGTCCATGATTTCGCGGCGAGCGATGCACGCGCCCAAGGGCAAGCCCGAGGCAATTCCCTTGGCGGTGGTGAGCACATCGGGTTCGGTATTGAAGTGTTCGATAGCCCACCATTTGCCGGTGCGTCCCATGCCGGATTGCACTTCGTCTACGATCAGCAAAATGTCATGCTTGTCACACAATTTGCGCAAGGCCGGGAAGAAACCTGGGGGAGGAACAATGTAGCCGCCTTCGCCTTGGATGGTTTCCACGAGAATGCCGGCCACTTCCTCCGGCGGTAGAATTGGCCCTAAGATTTGTTCTTCAATGTAGCGGACCACTGTCTCACCGTAGTCTTCGCCTTTACGCCGCTCGAGGATGGGACGATAGGGGTTGGGGAAAGGAGCGTGTACGACGCCGTTCATCAGCGGGTAAAAGCCGCGGTGGTATTTAGGCTTGCTGGCGGTGAAGGTGACGGCGCCCATGGTGCGCCCGTGAAAGGCGCCGGTGAAGCCGATGAAATTGCTGCGTCCGGTGTGGTAGCGGGCCAGTTTGATGGCTGTCTCAACCGCTTCGGTGCCGGAGTTGGTCATGAACGAGACGCCGTTATCGTGGAAGGGGGCGATCTCGGCCAGTTTTTCGGCCAGGCGAATCCATGTTTCGTGATAGAAGTCTGACGAAATGTGCAGGAATTTTTCGGCTTGTTCCTGAATGGCTTTCACTACTTTGGGATGGGCATGGCCGGTGGAGACTACGGCAATCCCGGCCATGAAGTCCAGGAAGCGGTTGCCATCGACGTCCCAGACTTCGGTTCCCTTCCCATGGTCTATGACAAACGGATAGCTGCGCGGATAAGAGGGCGATATCACGGCCGCGTCCCGCTTGATTAAGGCCCGCGCCTTGGGCCCGGGTAACTTCATAGGTTGCATAGAAGACTCCTTATGATCGAGATGGGATTGGGAGGGGGAGATCGGTTGTGCTAGAGGGGTTCAAGAGAAAGCCGCATCCTAGCCAGGGCAAAGGCCCCTAGTAGGCCGGCATCATCGCCGAGCTCAGCGTAGGCGATCGTTAGGTCGTCCAAATAGCTAGGATGGAAGACATGTTCTCGCAAACTGGCCTCGAAGGGTTCGCGTAATAGGGATCCGCTTCGAGAGACGCCACCCCCGAGGAGGATACAAGAAGGGTTGAAGATATGGAGGTAATTGGCCACGCCGATCCCGAGGTAGGTCCCGGCTCGTCTGAAGGCTTTGATGGCCAGGCGATCCCCTTCTCGAGCCGCCTCGGCAATCTGCTTGGCCGAGGGCCGGCCAGCGAGGCTGGAGGATTTGCCGGCCGCTAATTCGGTGGCTACGTAGCGCTCGATGGCGGTGCCGGAGGAGAAAGCTTCCAAGTGACCCCGAAAGCCGCAACCACAGATGGGGGCGCTGCGGCTCGAATCCACCACCACATGGCCCAGCTCGGCAGCCAGGCCGTGCTCTCCTAATAGCAAGCGGTCGTCCACGATCACGCCGCCGCCGATGCCGGTGCTGATCGTCAGGTAGAGCAAGTTGTGGTGGCCACGGCCGGCCCCAAATTGCCACTCGGCCAGCGCAGCAAGGTTAGCATCGTTGCCCAGGTATACCGGCGGGCCTAGCTGCTCCTGCAAGCGATCTGCCAAGGGGAAATCTGTCCACTCTTTGATGTTAGGGGTGGTCATCACCAGGCCGCGGCGTGGATCGGTTGGGCCGGCTACCGAGACGCCGATGGCGTCCACCGACCCGTCGGGCGGCCAAAGATGCCTCGCCAGGCTCACCAATCGCTCAAGGACGGTCTCCTCGGGGGCATGGCTGGGAATACGTTCCACTTTTATCGCAATCGGTTCATCGATCGGATAGACGGCTGCTCGTAACTGCGTGCCGCCTATGTCAACAGCAAGAATGTATCTCATAGACACGATTATAACTCAGCCAAAACCCATAGAGTTTTACAGTGGACAATAATTGCCAACAAGTTACAATCATAGTATCATAGGCACCGCGTCCCAGGCCGAGCGCAACCCCGAAGATGGCGCCTGCAAGGCCGGCCCAGAACCATCGGCAGCACCAAGAGGTCTTACCCCCTCTGTGTGGAGTGAATTGTGGCCAGTCCTGTGTATTTTCTCTATCCCCTGATCTTTCTGGTAGCGATCGTCTATTCGAGTGCTGGCTTTGGCGGTGCCTCGGGCTATTTGCTGGTGATGAGCTTCTTCGAGCTACCGATCGAAGTCATGGCCAGCACGGCGCTCGTGTTAAACATCGTTGTGGCCTCGATTTCCTTTAGCAGCTATCTGCGGGCCGGCTACTTCCGCCTATCCTTGTTGTTTCCCTTTCTCACCTCCATCCCCGCTGCGTTTCTCGGAGGGCTGCTCAAGATCTCGGAGCAGACCTACTTCACTCTACTGTATCTGGTGTTGACCTACCTCGGCCTCCGCATGATCGCCTTCCCCACGCTCAGCGAGCGGCCGAATTGGACGCCGCGTCCGATCCCACTGTGGCTCTCGTTGTTGGTCGGAACGATCATCGGCTTGCTATCGGGAATGCTCGGGATTGGCGGCGGCATTTTCCTCTCGCCGTTGATTGTGCTGATGCAATGGGGAACCGTCAAACAGGCCGCAGCATCGGCCGGGGCGTTTATCGCGTTGAATTCGCTGAGCGGCCTGTTGGGCCGCGTCGCTAGCGATACATTTTCCCTGGGGGAGTTCGGCCTGCCGCTGCTTGCGGTTGGCATAGCCGGCGCGCTGATCGGCAGCCACATGGGGGCAATGCGCTTCTCGCAAGCCGGGGTGCGCCGCGCTCTAGGCCTGATTTTGCTGATAGCTGTAGGCGTCTACTGGTATAACTTCTTGCTCTAGTCCGAAGCGGTCAGGCGGAACCCAGCGGAGCGATCGGCACGCCGGCCTGCTCCAGGGCCTGGCGAATCTGGCGAGCATTCTCGACCGCCCAAGGGTGATCGCCGTGAATGCACAGGGTGTCCATCCGCCAAACCCTTTCGCCGAGGCGAATCCCCTCTTGAGCCAGACGAACGGCGTTGCGAGCAACCGCTTCGGGCGTCTCGACCACCGCCCCTGGCTGATGGCGAGGCATCAGGGAGCCGTCGGGCAGATAAGCGCGATCGGGAAAACCCTCGACAGCCACGCGTAAGCCATGCGCCTGCCCGGCCCGGATCAAATGCGAGCCGGCCGGCCCGACCAGGATCACACCAGGATCAAAGCGCCGAACCGCACGCGCCACCGCCTCGGCCAAGGCTGGGTCACGCGCCGCTTGATTGTAGAGCGCGCCATGCGGCTTGACGTGCGTTAAGCTCAGACCTTCGGCACGCACAAAGGCCGCCAGCGCACCGATTTGATAGAGAACAAAGGCTTCCGTCTCTTCGGGCGAGAGGGCCATTTCACGACGGCCAAATCCTTGTAGGTCTGGCCAGCCGGGATGAGCACCGATGTTCAAGGGATGCTCTTTGGCCCAGCGCACCGTTCGCTGCATCACCAGCGGATCGCCGGCATGGAGGCCACAAGCGATGTTGATCGAGGTCGCCAGCGGGAGGAGACCACGATCATCGCCGAGGGTGTACCGACCGAAGGATTCGCCGAGATCACAATTGAGATCCATAGCCTTTCTGAGAGCGAGAAAATGGGAAATGAGATCGAGAAGGCAGCTATTGGGCTAGGCGATGGGGATTCTCCTCGATTTGGATGGCGTTGTCTAGGACATGGAGCAGGGCACGGTAACGGGCTTGAGCAGCGTCAACCGTGGTCGCTCGAAAGCGAACCGCGCCAGCGTTCAGAGGAAGCTGGGCCAAGAGCGGCAGATCGGCGCGAGCAACCACGGCGATCACCGGATAGCCGCCGGTGGTCCCGCCATCGGCCATCAGCACAATCGGCTGCCCATCGGCAGGCACTTGAACGCTGCCCGGCGCCATGCCCTCGGAAGGCAACTCGTTGCGATCGGCGCGTTCCACCGCAATGCCCTGCAGCCGATACCCCGTGCGGTCGGAGGGCTCGATCAAGGCGTAGGGGCTCTCAAAGAAGGCCCTGCGGCCCTCGGCTGTGAAAACATTCTGATGAGGGCCTGGGATGACATCCACGCAGATCGAGGGGGAATAGGGGAGAAGCGACTGGGCCGACAGGGTGCGGGCCGCCAGCTCGTCCAACGAGGCGGAGGGCCGGCCCACGGGCAGCCGATCGCCGCCGGTCAGCGGCGCTCCTAGGCCGGCGCGGCCGTAGGCGGCCCGTGAGCCGAGCAGCATCTCGGTCTCCAACCCGCCGGCCACGGCCAGGTAGGCCCAGTTGCCCCACCCCGTTCGGTCAATGCGCACCGTCTCGCCGGCCCGCACCACAAACGACGTCCACAGCGGAAAGGTCCACAGAGCGGTGGAGACCCGATAACCGACGCCCGTGGCTGCCAGCACCAGATGGCGATGGGCCAACAGGGTCACCTCTCCAAAGCCGATCTCCAGGGCGGCGGCCTGAGGGGGGTTGCCCACCAGCCGATTGGCCGCCCGATGGGCGAACCAATCCATCGGCCCGGAGGGCGGCACGCCGAACCTGCGCCATCCAAACCGACCGCCATCTTGCACGGTCACCCAACCCACGCTTTCCAGGACTTCCAACATACTTCGACTGTCACTCGATGGGCACGAAGCGCACTCGGTCGCCTGGGGCGAAGAGGAAAGGCAACTCGCGCCGGGGATCGAAGAGCACCAGCGGGGTATGGCCGATCCAGTGCCAGCCGCCGGGCGAATCGATGGGATAGATCCCAGTTTGGGAGCCGGCGATGGCCACGCTACCGGCCGGCACCCGCGGGCGAGGCGAGGCGCGGCGCGGCAGGCGCAGTTGCCGGGGAAGCACGCCTAAGTAGGGAAAACCAGGGGCGAACCCGAGCAGGAACACGGTGTAGACTCGTTCGGCGTGGAGGCGAATCGCTTGGGCTGGAGAAAGGCCGGTGGCGGCCGCGACCGCCTCGAGGTCCGGCCCCGAATCGCCGCCGTATCGCACCGGGACCTCGATCCGGCGCGGCGGACGAGCGGCGGAGTCCTCCACCCGGCCGATCCGTTCCCGCACCCAGCTCACCACCTGATGGTAGGAGAGGCGGGCCGGGTCGTAGTGGACAACCAGGGTGGTGTAGGCCGGCACAGTCTCCATCACACCCGGCAGGGGATCGGCCTCCAGCAGGAAGGAGAGGGCGCGCAGGCGGGCCTGGATGGCCAGGCGAGGCGCCTGCGGGAATTCCAGGCGCAGGGCTGAATCGCCCAACGGTTTAAGTCGCGGTGAACAGGCTGATGCTTTCAATGTGATAGGTCTGAGGGAAGAGGTCAAACGGGGTGACGTGGTCCAAGCGATAGCCGGCGCGCAGCAGGCGGGCGGTGTCGCGGGCCAGGGTGGCTGGGTCGCAGGAGACGTAGGCCAGGTGGGCCGGGCGCAGGCGCAGCAGGGCATGGAGGGCGGTTGGGTGCAGGCCGGCCCGCGGCGGGTCCACGATGACCACGCTGCCGGCGGGCAAGGCATCGGCCAGGGTCGGCAGGGCCTGTTCGGCTGGGGCTTGATACAGTTCTACATGATCGAACTCGTCTAGGTTGACCACGAAATCGTCGCAAGCGGCGGGCGAGGCCTCCACGCCGATCAGCCGGCCGCAGAGGGGAGCAAAGAAGGCAGAGAACAAGCCTACGCCGCAGTAGACGTCGAGCAGGGTGGCGGAGGCGGTCACCGGCAGGTGTTCGAGCAGGTGCTCCACCATCCTCTCGGCCATGGGGGTGTTGACTTGGAAGAAGGAAGCCGCCGAGACGCGGAACAGTCGCTGGCGCACGCGAAAGAAGATGTGGGGCTCGCCGGCCAGCACCACGGGGTGATCGCCGTGGAGGTGCACCACCGAAAGGCCGGCCTCGATCTCCACCGCCGGCAGGGAGGCCGATTCGGATTCCAGGAGGAGCATGGCCTGATCGTCGGCCCCGAGGCGCAGCGATACCCGCTCCAGGTCCAGGCCGGCCTCGAACTCCAGGGAAGGCCACAGAGCGTTGAGCGGTTCCTCGGGCAGATGACATTCATCGATCGGACACACCGTCGGGCCGGGGCCAGGCGGGGCGCACCCCTGCTGCGGCTCAACAAACACATAGCCCAGCCGGCCCTGTAGCGTCAGATGGAACTGCACGTGATTGCGGTAGTTCCAGGCGTTTGGGTTAGGGACGATCGGTCGAAGCGGAGGGTCGGGGAGCTTACCAATGCGGATCAACTGTTGGCGCAAGATCTCGGTCTTGATCCGCAGCTGCTTCTCGTAGGGCAGATGTTGGTAATGACAGCCCCCGCAGTAGCCGAAGTGTTTGCAGCGCGGCGCAATGCGATCGGGCGAGGCCTCCACCACCTCCAGCAGGCGGGCGCGAGCGTAGCCACGCTTCTCCTCGGTCAGCGCCAGGCGAACGCGCTCGCCAGGCAGGGCAAAGGGCACGAACACTGCACGGCCATCCGGCAGGCGCCCGAGGGAATCGCCGCCGTAGGCCAGAGAGGTGAGGTAGAGAGTGTATTCGGCAGTCAGATGGGCTCCTCTCGCACTCGGTGGACCGGGAGTGGACGGGCAACGATCAGGACGTTTGGGCCAAGTATACCCTTGTGCTTCTGATTATATCCGTTCGCGACGGTTGCGCTGGGCTATACCTTGATGTGGTTGGATCGAACGCAGATTCGTTCGGCATAAAAGGGTATAATCTCTAGCACTACCTCCACCACAAGGAGAGCCTATGGCGACTCTCGATCACCTGCGCTATTTGGTTGAGACCATCGGACCGCGTGGATCCACTACCCCCAAGGAGGCTGAGGCAGCCGTCTATGCTGCGCGCATCTTACAGGCCGCCGGCCTAGAGCCCAAAACCGAGCAGTTTATCAGCGCTCGATCGGCCTGGTATCCGTATGCCTTGTTCTCCGCCATCTTGCTGGTCGCCGAGGGGTTGCTCTGGACGGCTGACCGCTGGCGGTTGGCCCCCTGGATCGCTGCAGGGTTGGGCCTGGCGGCCCTGATCTCGGTGCTGTTGGAGCTGGCCTTTCGCCCCAACCTGTTGCGCTGGGTGTTGCCCAAAGGAAGGAGCCAGAACGCCTGGGCGTATATAGCGCCCCAAGGGGAAGTGCGCCGCAAGGTGGTGATCAGCGGTCATCTGGATACCCATCGCACCCCGCTGGTGTTCTCGAGCGAGCGCTGGGTGCGCTTCTTTAGCCGGCTGGTCCCGATCGGATTGGCGGCTTCGGTGCTCCTGATTGTGCTGTTTCTACTAGAGGGGCTCTGGCCGACCGCTCTGTGGAAGCCCCTCTCGCTGCCCTTCGCGCTTACCCTGCTGACGATCTTCGCCATCACCCTGCAAGCCGACCTCACCCCCTACACCGTGGGCGCCAACGACAACGCTTCTGGTGCGGCGCTCGTCCTGAGCACCGCCGAGTGGTTGGCCCAACACCGCCTGCAGCACACAGCCGTGTGGGCAGTGCTCACCGGCTGCGAGGAGGTGGCCTGCTATGGAGCCGAGGATTTTGCCCGCCGTCACCAGCACGAGCTAGGTCCAGAGGCGATCTGGCTCACAGTAGACAGCGTGGCGGGCACCCAGGCCTCACCGGCCTACCTGACCGACGAGACCTTTCTGCTGACCGTACGCAGCGATCCCCAGCTGCTGCAGATCGCTGAACAGGTGGCCGCACGCCATCCGGAATGGGACGCCCATTCCTTCTCGTTCCGCGGGGCCTACACCGAGGGCGCAGTGGCCGCCAAATATGGCTTTCGGGTGCTCACCATCACTGGCCATCGGCGAGATGGGGTGCTGCCTGAGTGGCATCGTCCGACCGACGACCTAGCCCATCTGGACACGAACGCCTTGCAACACAGCGAAGCGTTCTTCCGCCAGGTGCTTTTGGAACTTGACCGCCAATAAGCGGCATGTCTCCCGACGATGGTTGTGCAGGTCAAACAGCCAGGCCAAACCACAAGTCGTTGACATTGGTTCCAGTGGGACCAGGACGCAGCAGATCGCCTAGAGCGTCGAAGTAGGCATGCGAATTGTTCGTTGCCAGATGGGTCTCGACATCAAGGCCTTGCGCCAGGCCGCGCAGCAGGCTATCGCCGGCCACCACTGCGCCGGCGGCGTCGGTGGGGCCATCCTCGCCATCGGTGGCCAGGGTGACCATCAGCCGATCGTCGCGGCCGGCCAGCAGCGGGACGGCCGCCAGCGCTGCCTCTTGGTTGCGCCCGCCCCTCCCGGGCCCGCTGACAGCGACGGTGGTCTCGCCGCCGGCGATCAAGCAGGCGGGCCGAGGGGCCTCTAGGGCCAGCAGGCGACGGGCGAAGTCGGAGCCGGCCTGACGCGCCTCCCCCTGCCAATCGCTCCCCAACCCGATCGGATGAATCCCCTCGCGCCGCGCTTGCTCTCCAGCCGCCTCGGCTGCCAGGGCGTTGCTGCCCACGATCACGTTCTGCACCCGCTCGAAGAGCGGATCGCCGGGCTTGGGCGTCTCGGGGGCGGCGTGCAGGGCAGCTATCACCGCCTGGGGAAGGCGGGAGCGCAGATCGTAACGCTCGAGGACGGCCAGCGCGTCGTGACGGGTGGAGGGGTCGGGGGCGGTCGGCCCTGAGGCGATGGCTTCGAGCGGGTCGCCGATCACGTCGGACAGGATCAGAGAGGCGACTCGGGCCGGCGCAGCCAGGCGGGCCAGGCCGCCAGCTTTCACGCGGTCCAGGCGCCGGCGCAGGATGTTGATCTCGTGGATCGGCGCACCGCAGGCCAACAGGGCCGAGGTCAGCGCCTGCACGTCGTCTAGGGCGAGGCCGGGCTGGGGCGCGGTCATCAAGGCCGAGCCGCCGCCCGAGATCAGGCAAATCAGCAGGTCGTCCTGCTCCAGGCCGCTCACCAGCTCGATCGCCCGTTGGCCGGCCCGCAGGCTGTTCAGGCCTGGGATCGGATGATCGCCTAGGATCAGCTCGAACCCGGCTGGGAGGGGCGACGAAACATGTTTGCCGATCACCAGGCCGCGGCTAACAGGAAGCGGCAGGAGATCGCTCAGGGCCAGGACCATGGCCGGGGAGGCCTTCCCCAGCCCGAGGACGATGAGCCGTCGGACGTCTCGCACGTCATACTCCCGATCGGCGATCCGCAGCGAGCGACCCTGTCGGCGCACGAAACGCCGCACGGCCGCGCCCGGTTCCACCGCCTGGATCGCCGCCGCTAAGATGCGAGTCAGGGCCGGCCCCCAGGGATGACGCTCCAAGGTGTGAGTCAAGAAGCGATCGGGGGAGAACATAGGGAATGGTAAAATTATAAGCATGAATACCAACGACCTCCAAACTCGCGCGATCAACACCATTCGTTTCCTCTCCGCCGACGGGGTGCAACAGGCCAAATCGGGGCACCCCGGTCTGCCGATGGGAGCGGCCGCTATGGCTTTCACCCTGTGGACGCGCCACCTGCGCCACAACCCGCGCAACCCGAAGTGGATGGGGCGCGATCGCTTCATCCTCTCGGCCGGCCACGGTTCCATGTTGCTCTACTCGCTGCTGCACCTCACCGGCTACGACCTGCCACTGGACGAACTGAAGCGCTTCCGCCAATGGGGCAGCAAAACCCCCGGCCACCCCGAATATGGCCTGACCCCAGGCGTGGAGACCACCACCGGCCCGCTCGGCCAGGGCTTTGCCACCGGCGTGGGCATGGCGATCGCCGCCACCCATCTGGCTGCCGTGTATTCCCCTGAGCTGTTCGACAACTACATCTACGCTATCGTCAGCGACGGCGATCTAATGGAAGGCGTGGCCTCAGAAGCCGCCTCGCTGGCCGGCCACCTGCAACTGGGCCGGCTGATCTACCTCTACGACGACAACCGCGTTTCGATCGACGGCCCGACCGATCTGGCCTTCACCGAAGACCGGGCCAAGCGCTTCGAGGCCTACGGCTGGCACGTGCAAATTGTGGACGACGGCAACGAGGTGGAAGCGATCGACCGCGCCATTACCGCTGCCAAAGCCGACCCGCGCCCCTCCTTGATCCTCTGCCGGACGATCATCGGCTACGGCGCGCCGAACAAGCAGGGCACGGCCAAGGTGCACGGCGAGCCGCTGGGCGACGAGGAGCTCAACGCCGCCAAAGACCACCTGGGCTGGCCCCGCGAGCCGCGCTTCTACCTCCCTGACGATGTGCTGGACTTCTTCCGCCAGGCCATCCCGCGCGGCCAACAGCTGGAAGACGAATGGAATCAACGCTTTGCGGCCTTCCGGCGCGCCCATCCCGAAAAGGGCGCCGAACTGGAACGCCGCCTGCGCGGCCGCCTGCCCGCAGGGTGGGAGACCCACCTGCCGAGCTTCGCCCCCGACCCGAAGGGGATCGCCACCCGCGCCGCCTCGGGCAAAGTGCTCAACGCCCTGGCGCCGATCCTGCCCGAACTGATGGGCGGCTCAGCCGACCTGACCCCGTCCAACAACACCAAGACCGACGGCGCCGTCCCCTTCCAAAAGGATAGCCCGCACGGGCGTTACCTGCACTTCGGCGTGCGCGAACACGCCATGGGCGCCATTCTCAACGGCCTGTCCTTGTTCGGCGGCATCGTCCCTTATGGCGGCACCTTCCTGGTCTTCTCCGACTACTGCCGACCGGCCATCCGCATCGCAGCCCTCTCGCATATCCCCTCGATCTTCGTCTTCACCCACGACTCGATCGGCCTGGGCGAAGACGGCCCTACCCACCAACCGGTGGAACACCTGGCCTCGCTGCGCGCCATCCCCAACCTGACCGTGATCCGCCCGGCCGATGCCAACGAAACCGCCCAAGCCTGGAAGGCGGCCCTCGAGAACCGCCACGGCCCCACCGCCCTGGCCCTCACCCGCCAAGCGGTGCCGGTGCTGGAGGGAACCCAGGCCGGCCTGCTCCACCGAGGGGCCTACCTCCTGGCCCGATTCGGCCCCGGCGAGACAGCTGACCTGATCCTGATGGCCTCCGGCTCCGAAGTCGCCTTGACGGTGGAGGCGGCCAAGCGCCTGGCCCAGGAAGGGATCACCGTCCACGTGGTCTCCTTCCCGAGCTGGGAGCTGTTTGAGCAGCAAGATCAAGCCTATCGGGAGTCGGTGTTGCCCTGCCAGGTGAAAGCGCGAGTGGCGGTCGAGGCCGGCCGCGGTTTAGGGTGGGAGCGCTACGTCGGCAGCGAGGGCGCGATCCTATCGGTAGAGCGCTTCGGCGCTTCCGCTCCCTACACGGTGCTCTATCAACAATTCGGCCTGACCGTAGACGCCATCGTCGCTCGGGCCAGAAGCTTGCTGGCGGAAAGGAGTACCCCATGAGCAAGGAAGACGACATCCGTGAGATCTTGGAACAGGCCGCCCAGATCATCGCCCAGACTCAGGATAACCCGCGCACCTGGCTGTCGTGGATCGTGTATTTTCTGGCCCGATTAGAAGATCAAGCCGCCAAGATCAGCTATTCTGGAAGACAGTCGTTTGTCGAGATGCTCTCAGCGCTGCGCGACGAGATCCGCAACCGGCTGAACACCGGCGGCTGGCTCTGACCTTCAGCCGGCAGCCCCGATCAGCATCAACCGACCGGGCAGGCCAAGCGGACCTTTCCCTGTCTAAGCGCGGTGCGTTCACACTCGACGCCCGCCTTTGAGCTCGCCCTGGAGTCGTTTCAACCCCTCCAGGTCCCCACGGGCCGCCAGTTTGGCCTGCTCGATCCAGCCGGCAGAGCTCATCATCTGCAGGCCGACAGCGCGCAAGATCGAATCCACCTGTTCAGGAGAGGCATCGGCCAGATCTTGAAAAGTTCGGATGCCGGCCGCGTGGAGCACCTGTTCCACCTTGGGACCGATGCCCTCGATGATCTTCAGGTCATCCTCCGGAGAAGAGGGCCGGTCCGGGCCGGCAGGCGCCGCAGCCTCAGCCGCAGCGACAACCGCCTGCTCCCGCCGACACACCCACCAGCCGATGATCACCATCAGCAGGAAAAACCCCAAGGCCAGGTACAACAACCAGCCCAGATCGGTCCTCGCTCCTTCTTTGACAAGCAACAAGGCAAACTTCATAATGCACTCCTTTGCATGGGTTTTGCTCCTTATACGCCCGAAGGGGAGAATTGTCAACGTTTTAGCGGCCCTCGGCCGGCCGCCAGCCTACCGGATTGCCAGAAGCTAGGGATGGGAAGAGGACTGCGAAGAACAATGCTTGCGCAAAGCTTGTTCAATCCGCCTTTGATCGCGCGCCTTGCGCGGGCCGAGCGCCAGCGCCCGTTGGAGATGGGCACAGGCCTCCTCGCGCCGGCCCAGCGGCAGGAGCACCTGCACGGCAAAATGATAGCGGGTAAGCGGGTTGGCCTCGTCCAGAGAAAGCGCTTGTTGGAAGTAGGACTCGGCTTCGGCGTAGCGCCGCTCGCTGGCTAGCAGGCTCCCCAAAGTGGAAAGCAGCAGGGCGCGCCCGCGGCGCGCCGAAACGCGACCCAGGCCACGTTGCAATAACTCCCGCGCCCGCTCCACCTCCCCCTGCTCCTTCTCCAACACCGCCCACGCCTGCCA
>CAKZJX010000109.1 GCA_937120535.1 uncultured Anaerolineae bacterium | reverse complement strand
TCCTAAAGTGAGATTCTTAAACAGGATGATATACCCTAGAGAAGGAGAACATGCTGTAACACAAACAGTGGGTGAGTTTAAATCTCCCATTTTTCTCCTGTTTCAGCGCCCTATCTTCCGCCTGAATGCTAAAACAAGCAAAGAAACGGCAGCTTATCCCAGTCATTTTTCAACCCACCCAAAATGTTACAGTCATGCATCTGCCCCTCTCTCATTGAGTAGCTTGATAGCGTATCGGCTCCACCTCTCTAGGTCGATCCTGGCGCTTCCCAGACTGACGTGGATAGTAGAAGGTCTCTCGCAATTGGGGGGTGATCAGGCTAGAGTGACGATACCCCATCCACGTCCCATAGAACTGGACGATACGAAAGCCAACGATCGAGAGAAAATGACGGAGTAGTTCTCCTTGCCATGCAGCATGATACCAATCGCTCAGGATGTTCGTCGTGGCCAGTCGCAAAAAGTCATATAGGCTGAAATGGGCTTCTGGGTAAATCTGCTTGAAGGCCATGGCCTCACGGCGATAACGATTGAGAATAGCACGCAGCGACTCGTTGTGGACATGGATGATTTCGGCCTCCGCCACATAGGCAATGGCATATCCTTGCTCTTGCGCCCACTTGGCCCAGGCAATGTCCTCCAAGCCGGTCAGGCGTTCATCGTATGGATGACGTTCCCATAAGGAACGCCGGATGGCTGCATTGGCGTTGTTGCAAAATGCCGTTGCCTGGCGGGGTTGACTGACCTCTGGATACCACTGGTAGAAAACCTGTTGCTCAGAGAAGCGGGCCCATTGCGGACCTCGTTGCTTGCCATAGGTCAATCCCACTTGGGGATGCGCAAACGGACGCAGCAAGGTCTCTAGCCAGTCGGGATAGACCGGATAGACATGGGCGCTGGCGATCACCACATGTTCCCGAGTAGCAGCTTGAATGCCAAGGTTGAGCGAACGCCCGAAAGTGAACTCCTCTCGATGGATGTGCACGACTCGCGCCCCAAAATCCTCGGCCATCGCCACTGTAGTATCGGTCGAGCCCGAGTCCACCAGGATGACCTCAACGTCTTGCACTGTTTGTTGCCGTATCCCTTCAAATAAGCGGGGCAAGTGGCGCGCTTCGTTGTAGGCACGAATCACTATCGAACAGCTCATGGGGTGTATTTCAGATTGTTGCTCACCAGTCATGGCTTCTCTCATAGCCTAGGCGGATCAGCAGGTCGCCGGCCACTTGTTTGAAGGCTCGTTTGTGCTCAGGGGAGAAATAGCGTTTCCATTCTCCCGTCTTGCCTGAACGGAAGGTGGGCGAGCGATGGGGGTCAATGGACAACTCAAGGTTTGCCAGAATCGACGAGAGCGGCAGGGGGAGTGGAACGCGTTTCAAAAGGTGATCGGCAATGCGAGCCAACGTCGCTGCACGAGTATGGATCAGGTCTTCAAATCGAAGGCTCATCACTTCAGGATGGTCTAACCAGCCCAGGTAGGGAGCAAAACGGGCAGCAATATCGGGAAATTCTACTTCGGCATCGGGCCGGCCCAGAATGCTGATCATGAGCCGAGCATCGAAATCGGACAGGGCGCGATAGTAGGCGTGGTGCACATGGCGCGTCTCCATCTCGGTGACGTAGAAGACGTGGGAAACGACCACATCGCGCGGGTCGCGGAAGATAAAGTAGGGGACGAAGCGCCGGCCCGTGAGGCGCGCGACCGCTTCGGGTCGGGCGAAGAGATGCGCCGAAGCCACATCGCCCGGGCGCAGGGAATCCAACCAGGCCAGGGCATGCTCTGGGGGGCGTTTCCGTCCGGTTTCTCCTTCGTATTCGGCATAGAACGAATGCAATCGCCTAGCAAAAGGAGCCACCCGCGAGAAGCCTAGCAAAATCTGGTCGAGCAGGTGCGTCCCGCTTTTTGGGAAGGAAATTCCGAGGAGGATAGGCCAACCACCTTCAGGTTCAGGAAGGGAAGCGAAGCGAAGGCGTTGGAAGGATTTCTCGGCCGAGTAGAACAACGAACGGAGCAGGAGACCAGGCTTCATGCCACGAGGACGCCTTCCAAGCGAAGTAGCCATTCTTTGGTGGCCAGGCCTTGTCCTCCGCTGTAGCCGCGTAATTTCCCATCTGCTCCGATCACCCGATGACAAGGGATCACCAGCGGCATCGGGTTCGATGCCACTGCGCAGCCGACGGCTCGGGCAGCATGAGGCCGTCCTAGGTGGCGAGCGAGGTCGCCGTAGCTTCGCGTCTCGCCATAGGGAATGCGATAGACCTGCTGCAACACCAATCGCTGAAACGGGCGTAGTCCACCCCAGTCAATCGGTAGGGAAAACCCTTTTCGCCGGCCGCGCAGGTATTCGTCCAGCTCGCCACGCCAGGCTGCTGTGTTGGCTTCGTGAATCACCGCCGAGCGCCGTAAACCTTGAGCAAGATAGGCCTCCAAGCGAGATCGGTCGGCATCCCATTCGACGGCCACCAACCCCGCGTCAGAGACGGCTACCCAGAGATCTCCGATCGGTGTATCCGCCAATAGGCCGAGAGAGATGGGAGTGAGATCAGACATGGCGCAGAAATGGGCCGGCCAAGACGGCTAGGTGTTGTCGCTCGTCATGATGAAGAGCGGCGTCATCTCAAACGACTCAAACTTGGGGCGCAGGCGATCGACGTTATAGAAGCGTTCCACATCCACGAACTTCTTGCGGCTAGTGACAATGTCCAGCGGGACGTTGTCGTAGCGACCATTCTTCAGCACCACCATGCGGCCGTGCATCTTCTTCATGATCAGATTCAGGGCCAAGTTGCCGTAGGCCATGGGCACGATAGAGTCGATCGCATCCGGATCGCCGCAGCGGACCAGGTAACCCAGACGCTGGTTGATAATGTTGATCGGATGGCCGTTGTTGAATTGCACACTGAGCTCCTTCAAGCGGGCCGACACCAGATCGCCGATACCGCCTAGTTTGGCATGACCATAGGGATCGGTGGTCCGGTCTTCAAAGACCATCTCGCCGCCCTTGAACATCGCTCCTTCCGATACCAGAACGATGGCGTAGCGGCTAGGATTGCGATTGCGGTCGTATATTAGGAGCTCGGCCAAATGCTCGATGTCGAATTTGTATTCTGGGATCACACAGCGATGAGCTGCACCGGCCATGGTAGGCAAGAGAGCCGTGAAGCCAGCATACCGCCCGAAGACCTCCAACACCATCAAGCGCTCGTGCGAGCCGGCCACCGTCCGCAAGCTGTTGGCCAGCTCAATGGTGCGCGTGACGCAGGTGGAAAAGCCGATGCAATAATCGGTGCCCGGCACATCGTTATCCATGGTCTTGGGAATGGCGACGATCTTGACCCCTTCCTGGAAAAGGCGGACGGCATAGCTCAGCGTGTCGTCCCCGCCGATCGGGATCAGATAGTCAATGCCGAGGAAATCGAGGTTTTTGAGCACTTCTTCGGTGAGATCGTTCTTATCGTTGGTGTACACATCCTTCAGGTGATCCGGAACGCTCTCGCGTTTGACGTTGGCGGGGTTGGTGCGTGAGGTGTGGAGAAAGGTGCCGCCGGTGCGGCCGGCCCGGTTGACAATTTCCTCCGTCAGCACCTGGAAGTTATTGCTGTTGTCGGCGTTCTTATCGCGAATCAGGTCTACCAACCCTGCCCAACCGCGCCGGATACCGATCACCCCCCACCCTTCACGCAAGGCGCGGATGGTCACAGCACGAATCGCCGGATTCAGCCCGGGGACATCTCCACCGCCGGTGAGAATGCCTATTCTACCTTTGACTGCCATCAAGACCTCCTTGAAGCGGGTTTTTACAATTCTACACCAAACCGAACGATTCGTTGCTTCAGACGCCATCAGAGGACATCCGACGGCGAGGGTGTTCTATAAATCAGCTCGGATCGAGTAAACCTGCAGTAGAGAGCCTGCATCGGGAGGTGCGTCGCCCGGTGTGCCGGCGGGCCCAGGCGGATTGCCAAGCTCATCGGGCCACCTACCGAAAGCGCCATGTGGAACATCGGGATGGTATAGTGGGCGTCGAATGCGTCATGGCAAGGACAGAGTGGTATTTTTTAGAACACCCTCTCCGACGGTTGACTCTCCTGGGATTTTCGTCTATATTCTTCACATGCCCGAGCGACAGATTTACCTACTCTCGCCTCGCGAGCTCTCGCCAGAGACGATCGCCGTAGCCTTTGCCAAGACCTCCCGATCCCCCGAGTCCTTCCGCGAGATCGCCCAAAGTCTTACCGACGAAGCCTCGGCCCGCTTTCATGAGCGCTGGGTGATCGGGTATGGCCATGCTTCGGTGGCTGAACATGCGGTTTTGCACATCGCTATTGAAAACGTCTCGCGATTAGCCATCGAAGCCATTGAATCCAATCGGTTGGCCTCCTACACCGAGAAGTCCACACGCTACCAGAAATGGGGTCCCGAAGACTTTATCCTCCCTCCAGAACTGGAAAACCATCCCCTGCGAGACGAGTTCATCGAGACGGTTCAGTTGCTTTTTTCAACCTATGCTGCTTCCCTGGAACCTGTCCGTCAGGTCGTTGCCCAACAGTTCCCACGCCGGCAGGAGGAGAGCGACGAAGCCTGGGATCGCCGCATTCGCTCGCGCTATGTGGACGTGTGCCGTTTCCTGTTGCCGACCGCCGCCGTAGCCAACGTCGGCATGACGGTCAACGCCCGCGAATTAGAACACGCCATCCGCAAGTTCCTCTCCCACCCTCTGGCCGAAGTACGCGCCATCGGGGAACAAATCAAAGAAGCAGCCCAAGCCGAAACACCCACCCTGATCAAGTACGCCGAAGCGGTTCCCTCCCTCGCCCAAACGCGGGAGGCGCTAGAACAGGCCGCTTCCACCCTTGACCTTCCTCCCGCTACGGCCGAAACCGATTTCTGCACCCTGGTGGATTACGACCGGGCCGGCGAGGAGACTGTCCTGGCCGCAGCGCTATATCGCTTTGGCGAAATGCCCTTCGACCAGGCGTTGACCTACGTTCAGCACCGTTCCCCCGAAGAGCGGCTGGGCCTCGTCCAAGCCCTGCTGGGAAACCTGGAAAGCCCCCACGACATCCCTCTGCGCGAACTGGAATATTGCTCATACACATTCGATCTAATCATGGATCAGGGCGCCTATGCCGAATTCAAGCGACATCGCATGATGACCCAGACCCCACAACGCCTGACCACTCGCTTGGGCTATGCGATCCCCCGCTTGATCGAAGAGGCCGGCCTGCGCCCTCAGTACGAATCGGCCCTGCAACGAGCGGCTCAGGTCTACGAGAAGCTGGCGGCCTGGAACCCTCACGTCGCCCAATACGTGGTTCCCAACGGGTTTTACCGACGCGTGCTGGCACGCTTCAACCTGCGCAATGCCTATCACTTCTGTCGCTTACGCTCCGCTCCAAACGCCCACTTCTCGATCCGCAAAATTGCCGAACGGATAGCCGAAGAGATCCGCCGCGTCCACCCCGCCCTCTCGGCCTTCATGTTCCTCCCAGACGAGACCTGGCAAGAAGTGGATGCCAACCACTTTACTCGCTAAGCTTCAAGCGACTGCGCCGATCGCCATATTGGGTCATGAAAACCCC
>CAKZJX010000108.1 GCA_937120535.1 uncultured Anaerolineae bacterium | reverse complement strand
ATGGCAGCTGGACTGATCGACCCTATTTGGACGATCAAAGAGCTGCTAACAACCGTTGTACTTCCCGTCAACACTTAACAGGGAGACTGCCTGAAGATAGAGGGCCTATAAACAGGGAAATGGCCCTGCGATCTCAAGCGTCGTTCCTGGTTAGAGCGATTCAACCCAGCGAGGAACGCCATCAAGGCGCAAAGAGGATTCCTAGTGAGAGGAAACCAAGTAGAATTGTGGCGGAGGCAGTGATGAAGCGACGGCGCAGCAAACGGTTGCTTGGGATGACGCCGGACCAGATCGCCCTGCTGGTCGGGATAATCGTGGTCTGGTGCTTGGTGATGGCGGGAGGCTGGTGGTGGATGAGTTCGATTGTGGCGGAGGCTTATATGTTGCCCGAATCGCTTCGCGTGACCTGGACCCCTTCGCCCACATCCACCTCGGCGACCTTTACGCCGACCCCTTCGGCAACGCCGACGCCTTCCCCAACGCCGATCACCTACGAGTCGCTGATCCCGAATGGTTGGAAACAGTTTACCGCGCCGGGAGTGGAGATATGGCTTCCGCCGGCCTACGCTGCGCAAACTGAAGCCGATCGAAAGAACACGTTTCAGGTCCTGGAAGCAAGAGACTCAACTTGGAAGACGGTGCTCAGGCTGAAGGATACCCGATCTAGCCCGTATTTCGTGACCACCACATTCAAGATAGTCAGTCGTCCGCTCACAGCAGCTACGCTGGACGAAATATTCGAGGAAGACCTGAGAGAGTACATGCAACGCGGTCGGATGTTCGAGCGGAAGCCGTTTGAATTTCAGTTAACGGGTTACCCTGCCCAGCGCTTTCTGTTCGATATTGGCACGACCGGCGTCAACTTAGCGCTCGTGCTCTATGGGGTGCAGATCGGAGGGGATGTGTATTACCTGGTGTTCGTCACGCCGTTCAACGAGATGAGTGCGCGCTTGCCAGATTTCGATAGCGCCTCCCAGACCTTTCGAGTGTTGACCATCCCTTAGTCATTCCCATCGGCAATTGGCTTTGTTCAAGGTCGCTGGAGGATGATCTTGATGCTGCCCCAATAGGTTTCTCCGCTCAGTTTCTTGCAGGTAGGAGTGATCAGGTCGGTTAGGAGCACGCCGCTGTTGACCACACGCAGCGTGTAGGTTACCTCGGGGCGCAAGAGGGTATCGGCGTAGCCGCTTCCCAGTTCGGGTTTGAGGCCGGTGAAAATGTGTTCCTCGCCGCCGGCCCAGGAGAGGATCACCTCTACCCCAAGCAGGGGATTGCGATTTGCTGTCTGGACGATGATCTGCAGCAGGCCTTCGGGCAGGGTTTCGTCGCACAGGGTCTGTTGGGAGAGCACCTGGAACGGCGGGGCCGGCGGTGAGGTGGCCGTGCGGGCGGGACGGGGGGTGGGGGTATATTCTGGCACAGGTATCTGGTCGGAGGAAAAGATCACAGGCGGAAGAGGCGTCTCGAGGAGCGGAGTGCCGCTCGAGGCGGCTACCTGCTCCGTTGGGAGAGGCGATTCGGCCGTGACTTCTTGTCGGAGCGCGGTCGCCAGCTGGGCCAGATGATAGGCCCCTGCGCGATCGCCGTTGGCCAGAGCGCGCTGGGCCTGGGTAGAAAGCACGGCGTATGGATCGGGATCGTTGAGCAAGCTGAGGCGGGCGCGGGCGCGTTCCAGGTTGCCATTGGCCGCATAAGCAGCAGCAATCACGAGACGATACTGGTCTTTGAAGTCGGCGCGCAGGGCGGCTGGCGTAAAGTCGGTGGCACGGATTGGGGCAAACAACCAGGCATATGCTAAGCCGGCCCCGGCTCCGATCAGGAAAAAGATCAGGCTCAGCCATAGCTGGAGGCGAGTCATGGCGTCGCTCCTGAAGAGGCTTGCCAAGTGCGCAGTGCCTGGGTCAGCGCCTCAAGCAGGGCAAGTTCTTCGGGAGAGAAATCTGCCTGCTCGGCAAATGCCAGCGCTTGGGCCGCTAAGTCAGCCGGCGGCTCTTTCCCCAGTAGGGCTAAGCGCCGTGTGGCCGAATCCAGGTCCTGTTCGGCCTGAAATGCCTCGGCGACCATCAGGATGTAATCGGTGCGAAAATCGGTTCGCAGGTCTTGTGGAGAGACATCTACGAATTCCACCGGCTCTACCAGATAGCCATAAGCGAACCCCAGGGCGAATCCGAGGGCGGCTGCCAGAAGACTCGAGAGTACATATTTCATGGCTGTATTTTGCCACAAGGGAGACAAAATGAAAATGCCCGAACAGGCAACCGGCGGCACCCGAAGACGCCTGCTTACCGTTGCTGCTTTTCAGCCCTGGCGGGGTTTACAGGGCTCCGCCGCGCCGGGCCTGCCCGGGCATATTCAAGGATACTCGATCACAAGCCCTTGCGCAAGGAGGTTGCGCCCTGTTTCTATGACTTTTCAAATAACTTATTTTTTGATAAAATCAAGCCAAAACGAGAGCAGGAGATAGGGAAGATGAAGGTGCGAACGG
>CAKZJX010000107.1 GCA_937120535.1 uncultured Anaerolineae bacterium | reverse complement strand
AAGCCGGATGCGGTCTTGGTGCAGGGCGATACCACCACCGTGATGACCGTTGCATTGGCTTGCTTTTACCATCGCATCCCGATCGGGCATGTCGAGGCCGGGTTGCGTACCTGGGACATGCAAAACCCGTTTCCTGAAGAAGCCAATAGGGTAATTGTAGGAAAGCTTGCACGCTGGCACTTCGCGCCCACTGAAGGCTCGAGGCTGAATTTGCTAAAGGAGGGCGTGCCCGATTCGGAAATTATCGTAACTGGCAATACCATCATTGACGCGTTGTTGATGACAGCTGCCAAGGATCTTGAGCTTGCTGTCCCTCTGGATCCCACTAAGCGATTGGTCTTGGTGACGTCTCACCGCAGAGAAAATTTTGGCGAGCCGTTCCGCAGCATTTGTCGTGCTTTGCGTACCCTCGCCGAAAACAACGCGGAAGTGCAGTTCCTCTATCCAGTGCATCCCAATCCCAATGTCAAGGATGTGGCCCACGAGTTCTTGGCCGGGCTGCCGAATTTCACGCTTTGCGAACCGTTGGACTACGCATCGTTCATCGCTGCAATGAAGCGCGCTTACATCATCCTGACTGATTCAGGCGGAGTGCAGGAAGAGGCTCCGGCCCTTGGCAAGCCTGTGCTGGTGCTACGTGACGAGACCGAGCGGCCGGAGGCTGTTGAGCAAGGCGTGGTCAAGTTGGTTGGGCCAAACTACAAACGCATCGTCGAAGAAGCACAGCGCTTGCTGGATGATGAAACCGGCTACAAAGCCATGGCGCGGGGTGTATCACCCTATGGCGATGGGCACGCCGCAGAACGCATCGTGAAGACGCTGCGTGAGCATTTCACCTGATGCGCCTGGTATACCTGTCGCCGGTCCCTTGGGAGAGTTTCGCCCAGCGGCCGCATAAGTTTGTCGAGTGGTTTCATGGCCGTACAGGTGAACCCGTCCTGTGGGTTGACCCCTACCCCACTCGCTTTCCTCATTGGAGAGACCTTCAGCGTTCGCGACAATCCGCTTCAGCGAGTCCACACGCCAGCCCACCAACTTGGCTCGTATTGTTGAAACCGGGTGGGCTGCCCATCGAGCCCATACCAGGATCTGGCTGGATTAACGGACTGCGTTGGCGGAGCCACGTGCACGCGATTGCCAACTTCGTCGAGGGCGGTAAAACTTTGCTGGCGATTGGTAAGCCATCGCTGTTCGCGCTGAAGCTACTCAATCGCTTGCGCGATTGTTCATCGTTGTACGATGCAATGGATGATTTTCCAGCTTTCTATGCGGGTCTTTCCCGCATTACCCTGATGCAAAGAGAGTGTGAAATCGCACAGCGGGTAGACATCATTTTGGCATCAAGTTCAAAACTCAAATCGCGGTGGGCGAATATTCATAAAGATGTGCGCTTGGTGCACAACGCTCTAGATCTGTCCGCTGTGCAGGCAGTGGGGCCGGCACCGATGACTCTTGATAAGAAGGTATTTGGCTATGTCGGAACTATCGCATCCTGGTTTGACTGGGATTGGGTATGCGCCTTGGCAGAAGCCAGACCAGAAGACGAAGTCCGACTGATTGGCCCCATATTCGATTCACCGACTCGCAAGTTGCCCGGTAACATTAATCTACTGCCCGCTTGTGATCATGCGGTTGCTTTGAAGACCATGACGGAGTTCCGTGTCGGACTGATCCCATTCAAGAAGAATGCGCTCACCGCCTCAGTGGACCCCATCAAGTACTATGAGTATCGCGCACTCGGGTTACCTGTGATCTCTACAGATTTCGGTGAAATGAGCCTGCGTGCGGGTGAACGCGGTGTGTTTATTGCTCAATCCGTGGGCGATATCCCCGCCATGGCCGATTCTGCGATCCAATTTATTGGGGATGCTGGCGATACCAGCGTATTTGCAATTCAAAATTCATGGGAGGCTCGTTTTGATGCAGCAAAGATCCTCCCATGATTGCGATGTCGTCATCGTCAATTACAACGCAGGCCAATGTCTCACGGCATGTGTTCAATCGGTGTTGGCGGAGCAGGCGCGGCATGTCTTTGTGGCAGACAACGATTCTCACGACGACAGCCTTGCCCATTTGTCGGCCTCGATCAGCGATGTGCGCGTCACCATTATTCGAAATGGCCAGAACCTTGGGTTTGCTGCCGCTTGCAATATGGGCGCTCGCGCTTCCACCGCCAGCGCCCTGTTGTTCCTCAACCCAGA
>CAKZJX010000106.1 GCA_937120535.1 uncultured Anaerolineae bacterium | reverse complement strand
CGCGATTTTTGCCCAGTTTTGAGCCGCTCCTTTGCTCCAACCAACCGTGCAAATTATCTCGCGCATTTTATAATGAACAGACAAAAAACACAACACTTTATTGCCGATTCGATCAAGAAATTGACAAATTTCTTGCCGATCGGAATCAATGCATGGTTTGGCCTGATTGGCCACAGCGGCTGCCGCCCGAGCGATCTCCTCCGGATCGCCCAAGTAATAGTGGATGATCGGCCGCAGGTCAGCATCCAATTCATACACCAGAGGGATGCCGGTGGGGATGTTCAATTCGGTGATGTCGGCATCGCTAGTATTATCTAGGTACTTGACCAAGGCGCGCAGGCTGTTGCCATGGGCAACGATCAGCACGCGCTTGCCGGCCCGGATGGTCGGAGCGATGGTCGAGTCCCAGTAGGGCAACACCCGCTCGAGGGTCATCTTCAGTGATTCGGTGGCAGGCAGTTGATCGAGGGGTAAGGAAGCGTAGCGTGGGTCAAAGCGAGGGTGTCGCTCGTCGTTCCAGTCCAGGGCCGGCGGGGGAACGTCGTAACTTCGTCGCCATAGCTTTACCTGAGGTTCTCCAAACGTTTCAGCCATCTCGGCCTTGTTGAGGCCCTGTAAGGCGCCATAGTGTCGCTCGTTCAACTGCTAGGCCTTGATCACCGGAATCCACTCCAACCCCAGCTCTTCGAGCACGATCCTGAGCGTTTTAATCGAGCGTCGCAACACCGACGTGTAGGCAATGTCAAGGTAACCACCTTCACGCAGCAGGCGCCCTGTCTGATGGGCTTCGGCAATCCCCTGTTCGGTAGCCCAACGCCGGTCCAGCCAGTGAAGCGGTTTTCCAAATTCCAAGTACTTTGACCATGGCGAAGCAAGACCAGTTTGCACCTGGATTTACTTCGTTTTCTCACTCAACTCCAAACGAAAAGCGCGTTCCAAACCGATCAGCGCTATCCCTCCTATCGCCAACACGCCGACGAACACCAGGTTAGCTGCCAGGGGAGAAAGGATCAGCGCCACAAAAGCCAGACAATCGACCAAGATAGCAACCACATGAATCGTTATCACCGCCCGCCCAGGCGACATGCCGAACTGGACCAAACGATGATACAGGTGATCGCGACCGGCGCGGTAAATCGGTGCACCGCGCCGCAAACGAGATACCGTGACCAGAGTTGTATCAAAGATAGGTATTGCTACCAACAGAATCGGTACAAACCAAGAAACGGCAGGATGCAACCCCGACGGGGCGTAGACCATCGCGATGGACGCCGCCAAAAATCCCAGGGTCTGCGCTCCTGAATCGCCCAAGAAGAGACGAGCTGGGGTGACGTTATTATAATACAGTCCAATACAAATCCCAAGCAAGATCACACTGAGAGCGGTTAGTGCAACTTGGTTGGAAGCCAGGGTAACTGGCAACAAGAACAAGAAAGTGATCGCGCTTAAGCCGGCCGCAAGCCCATCCATGCTGTCGATCATGTTCATAGCATTGGTGACTCCTACAAGCCAGAAGAGGGTCAGGCCCAGATCGAGCCAAGCCGTGACTGGCTTTGAAAGGACCGAGCCGGCTATCGATTCAATAAAATGCACCGAAAAACCGCTAGAAATTAGCCATAGGCCGGCCACCAGCTGACCGAAGAGCTTCGGAAATGCTGAAAGACCTCGCGCATCATCCAGTAAGCCAAACAAATATATCAAGATAGAAGAGAAAACAATAGAACGAACTGGTGCTTCACGCCATAACCCAAACACACTCGACAATACAATCACCCCCAGCATCAATACTGTGCCGCCGGCCAGCGGGGTAGGTTCCTGATGCTGTTTATGAGGGGCGCGGCCGGGCACATCTATCAATCCAACTCGGCGAGCGAGAGCAGCTATCACCGGTGAGAGCGCCAGGGAGAAAAGAAGAGCTAACAAAGCATACAGAAAAAATTGCTGGGGAAATCGTAAAGTCACCATGGTCAAGACACAAACTGCGCCGCCTACCGAGGCGGCAATGAGATTTTATCACAAGTTTACTTTTCCCTCAGCAATTGAAGATATAGCCGGTAAGTTGCTTCATTGACAACTTCAATTGAGAAACGCTGTACCATTAATTCTCGGCCCGCCTGTCCCATCCTCTGGCGAGTATCGGGATCAGCGATCAAGCGTTCTAGGGCTTGGGCTAACGCCGTAGGGTCCCCGGGCGGTACCAGCAAACCATTCACTCCATCGACAACCACATCCCGACACCCAGGTACATCCGTTGCTACGATCGGTCGCGCTGAGGAGGCTGCCTCGAGCAAAACCGTAGGCATCCCCTCTCCGAAACTGGGCAAGCAAACGATATGGCAGCTTGCAAACACCTTTTGCATGTTCGATTGCCATCCCCACCACTCAATGGAACCTTCTTTCACCCACCCATTCAGCATCTCTACGGAAATACTCGAGGGATTCCCCACATCCGGCTCCCCTACCAAAACAAATCGAGCCTGCGTCTTCGCATGCAACAGGCGGGCTGCTTCCACAAAGACTTCTACTCCCTTATCCCGGAGCAAACGCCCTGCCAATACGACAACCGGCTCGCCAATCGGCTCAGCCAGAGGCGGGTATGCATCTGTATCTACACCAACCCCCTCAACCAACACTGCGGTAGACGGGTCAACGAAACCTTCGGACACAAAGAACGTCCGATCGCTCTTGTTCTCAAACACAGTTATCCCATAACCAGTATGGAGAAGAATGCGATATCCCCAGCGCACCACCCATTGCAATAGGCGAGCGATCCAATCTGCACTGAGAAATACATAACCGCGCCCAGTGATTGAGCGAACAATCGCCACATGTTGATCTGGCCAAACGGCAAGCGAACCGTAGAGCACAGGTTTAATAGTATGCAAATGCACGAGATCGGGAGCTTCCGCACGAAAGAGACGCCTCAATCTCCAAATGGAAGCGATCTCTGTCCACGGTTGAACGCTCTTCCGGTCCATCTTCCACTCCAACCATCGAAATCCCGCCGCCTCAATATGCGATACATAAGGGCCAGATGGAGAGATGAAGACAACTTCTATTCCCCGATTACGCAGATATCGCCCGAGGGACAATCGAAAACGGAATAGATACCAATCGGTGTTGGCAACCAGGACAACCTTGGTCATACTCCCTCTTCGAGCAGGCTTCGGTAAAGATTGCGATACTGGCCTACCATCGTTTGAAGAGAATATTCCCGAAATGCTTTGGCCCGGCCGGCCCGCCCCATCTCTCCCCTCTCTTGTGGGTGCGCAATTAACCATCCAAGTTGTTCCGCACACGCCGAAACATCGCCGGGTGGAAACACACGTCCACACCCCTCTGCCGCCATCTCGGCATGATCGGCAACATTGCTCAACACGCAACCAAGGCCGGCGGCCTGAGCTTCCATCACCGAATACGAACGGCCTCCTTCGTACCAGGATGCCAGCACGAATATGTCTGCCTTCTGCAGAAAAGGCAACACATCGGCTTGCGCACCCCAAAAACGTGTATAGGAGGCAAGCCCCAATCGTTCGGCTTTCATCTCCAATTCTTTACGTTGCGGTCCATCCCCAACTATCCACAGCACAAACCTTAGGCCTTGCTTGACCAACAGCGAAGCCGCTTCCAAAACCAGACCAACGTTCTTTTCTTCGCTCAAACGCGCCACAGTGCAAACAATGGGAACCTCATTGACCGATCGTCGTTCAAACGATGGAGAAGCGAAAGGGGTCAAATCAATCCCGTTGGGAATGCAAAACGCCTTGTGTGACGGAGAATATTGCCTATGAAGGGCTTCCTGCCAACCGCTGATGGAAGGATAGACGATAGCGTCGGTAAAAGACCGATTGAGAAAACGTTCCACCTGAGCGTATATGAATCGCCGCAAGGCGGTGAACCTTTTCCAACGATAGGAATAGGGAGGAAGATGAACCGTGTAAACGATCTTTGCCCCCCTTTGTCTGGATAAAAGGCGTACAATCAAAGCCGCCCGTGCATCATGGAGGTGTACGATCGCCGGTTGGTAAAGAGCCATCGCCGCTCCAACCTGTTCGGCAGCCTGCAAATCAAGGGGGCTCTTGACATTCCAAGCGAAAGGAAAACAACCCGCCTGCCCGAGGCGCGATTGGAATGATTCATCAGCCCCTGAAAGCAGGGCGAACTTATATTCTTGCCGTAAATTTTCACAGAAGCCCAACAAGAAGCGCTCCACTCCACCGACCGCCAGTCGAGCCGAAGAAACATGAAGCACCTTTGGAATACTCATCGTAACCAGCCTCGTTCAAGGCGAAAAGGATTGCCGTGTAATCGTTCCGCCAGACGCCAACCTACTCTCCCGGCAAGCGAGAACAAAAGCAAAAGCCAAAACGAACGCGAGCGAGGCAAAGGGGTCCTCTGCCAGGCTCGAGAGAGATACTGCAAAGCGCGCCGAGGAACCCCTCCCCAAAAACAAAAGGAAGCCGCATGTATGAATGCGTTGCTCAAGATCACATTCCGTTGTCGGCGCAACGCCGGCGGGAAATCGGCGTGATCCACCAGACGCGCAAACACACGCGCCAACTCTTCGCCGAAGCGCGGCACACTGGCCAACGTCTTGGCGCCCGCATGCAAACGAGCACGGCTCATTTCTCTCGGTAAATAAATAAACGAAGCATACATGCCCATACGCAACCACAAATCATAGTCCATCACATAATGCAACGTCTCATCCAACATTCCCACACGTTCCACCCATTTCCGCCGCAAGAACGTCCCTGGTTGAGGGATGAAATTTTCGGTTGTGACGACCAAAGAGGTATAGTCGAACGATCGAGAGGGATAGTTTTCCTTCGGGTGGCCACCTTCGTCAATGTATACACAATCCCCATACACCCCGGCGATCTCTTCCCCCACAGCCAGCAATGCTTTCACAGCATGATCGACTGCTCCCGGAGCAAGGACATCATCCGCGTTTAGCCAGGTGATAATTTCGCCCTGCGTCATCCGCCACCCTTTGTTGATCGCCTGAGATTGCCCCTCATCCGACTCGGAAACCCAACGCAGACGAGACCCAAATGAACGCAAAACCGACGGTGTTTCATCGGTCGAGCCGCCATCTACAACCAGATATTCGATATAAGGATATTCCTGGGACAAAACAGACGAAATCGCCTCCCCGATAAACCTTGCTTGATTAAGAGACGGTGTCACTACCGATACAAGCGGCCAACGCGTCATGCGGAACCCCGAGCCTGTTTTGCCAACTCCAAGCTTTTAACCACCAAATCGGCAATTCGCTCCCAACCGAAAAGCGTTTCATAACGCTCCTTCAGGGCAAAGCCGCGCTTTCGGGCCTCGTCTCGATTGCTGAGAGCGGCATACATAGCGGCAACAAGCGCTTGCTCATCTCGGGCCGGCACCAACCACCCACTCACCCCCTCCTCGATCTGCTCCTCCAACCCACCCACACGCGTAGCAACCACCGGCAGGCCAAACGAAGCTGCTATGGGGATAATCCCACTTTGAGAAGCGCTCGTATAGGGCAGCACTACCAGATCACTCCGTGCAAAAATGGACGCGATCTCATCTTCAGCAATCCAACGATTAATCACCTTTACCTCCGGCAAATGTTTCAGCAAGGGCCGATAGGGCGCTAATCTACCCTCGCCAGCAATCACCAGTCGGCAGGGCATCTTCGTCCGCAGGCGAGTATAGGCCCGGATGAGAATATCTAACCCTTTATACGACACAATCCGCCCGAAGAAAAGAAGAGTGGGTACATGGCGATCGGTTTTGTCCAACACGTTGCCGGCTTTATCGGACAAACTAGTATGGCTATACGAAAAAGCTCCAAGAGGAACAACATCCACACGTTCACCATCTACCCCACGACGAACCAAATGGTGGATCAACGACCTGCTGAGAACCACACAACGGGAAGCGCGTCGAAGCGAACGATCCTCTAACCTTTGATAGAACCACCCTGATAGGTCGGGGTGCGCTTGTGGGTCGTGGACAAAAACTACAGAAGGGATCTCCGCCAAGCGCTGCTGCAATCCTGCATTCCAGGGATGAAACATCGGGAAAAGCAAAACATCCGGTGAAAACCGATGAATTTGCTCAGCCAGGCGATCGAGCCGGTTTGGAACAACTAGCGATAGCAAAGCTCCAAACGCCGTTTGATACGTATCCACCTCGATTTTTGGGAACGACACATCGGTCCAGCAGTCTCGCTGTTCTGCCTGACGAGAGATCGCCGCTATTCCCTGCAATCTCTGACCCAAGTGGCGAGCCAATTCCAAGCTAATTCTCCCGCCTGCTCCACGACGTCCCAGATATATAAGTGCAACGCGCATATTCTCTCTCAAGCATTCCGGCGCCACAACGGCAGTTTCAGCAACCTATCCAACCACGGCTCCAATCGCTGTAAATTATGCGCCCAAGAGTAATACCGCTCGACCTGTTGACGCCCTCTGCGCACCATTTTATCATAGGCCTCCGGATGCTGAATGATCCGGATACATGCATTGGCTATCGCATCATCGCTTTCCTCCACGATCAGATGAACTCCTGGCTCCAAATACAGACCCTCCACTGCAATAGGGGTTCCAACCACGGGTCGCCCTAAGCTAAGCGCCTCTAACACCTTGTATTTTGTGCCGCTCCCAGCGTTTAAGGGCACACATACCGCAGAGGCTTGTCGCAAATAAGGGCGTACATCGTCCACGCGACCGATAATCCTATCGAGAGCGGGATGGGCGCTTGCAAGCAAATCGCGCGAAGGAGCCTCTCCGATGATCCACGTTTTGACCTCTGGAACAATGCGGCGAATTCTCGGCATAATTTCACGGATTAACCTCAAGGCCGCATCGTGATTTGGGCGATAACCAAGATGTCCTACAAATACAATCGCCGGAATTTCAGGGGAAGATTCTCGGGACTCAAAAGAAAAATACTCTGTATCCACGCTATTCTCGAGGACCAAAACGCGATCCCCCTCGATAGAATATCGTTCGTTCACAATCGCTCGGTCCAAATCACTCACGACCACCACCCCATCGAACAGGGCTAGATTTTCACGCTCAAATCGTTCCGCGCGACGCGCCTCTAGCCGCCTTGCATAGCGCGCCAAAGCTGTTCCAGTTTGCGCCATGCGCTCGATACGAACTGACTCAACGTCATACATCAACAAAATCGTTCGCGTCTTAGAGGGAAGCAAGGACCGATCCAATTCTAGAAGAACTGGATTGAGTTGAGGAGTTACAAAGAGAAAGTCAGAGGGTGAGCGCTGGAGTTGCTCTTTGAGAACTGGCAACACGTATGCTCTAGTTTGCCATGCCATTAAGGCAATATCGCGGTGGTAATCTACACCCCATACAGGAATATCCTTTAAGCGTAGCAACCCGATCAGACGGGAGACCAAAGAGCGACGAAGTGCACTTCGATCGATCCATCCGGAAAAACGGGCCTGAAGAATTGCGGGATCATAGTATTCTGCAAACAGCGGCCTGAGGTCACTGAGACGGCCGGCCGGCTGAGCGCTGGTCATCGAAATAAAGCGCACTGAGGCAAAAGAGGCAATCTGCCGAACGATGTGAAAATCTCGGGTCTCGCCTCCCGAATATCCCGGCAGAAAAGGGAGAATAAACGAGCAAACAATCGCTGAATATTTTTTTGCCATACCACTTAGGAGTGAGAAAGAGCCATCCAATCAGCGTCAACCATCATTTCCACCAACTCGCAAAAATTGACGCTCGGTCTCCACCCTAATTGCCTATGTGCCTTGCTCGCATCGGCTACCAAGAGCGTATCTTCGTTTGGACGATAAAAACGTGGATCGACGATCACGTACTCTCGATAATCTAGTCCTAACCGCGCAAAGGCGATCTCGCAAAACTCTCTGACCGAATGGATTTCGCCGGTTCCAATCACATAATCTTCGGCTTTTGATTGCTGCAACATGAGCCACATTGCCTGAACATAATCTCCTGCATACCCCCAGTCACGCCGCGCTTCCAAATTTCCCAACCGAAGCTCACGCGCTTTACCCAGCTTAATGTTGACCGCCCCTAGCGAGATTTTGCGAGTAACAAACTCCAGTCCTCGAAAGGGGCTTTCGTGATTGTACAGGATCCCGGACACGGCGTAGAGACCGAACATTTCTCGATAATTTACCGTAATCGAATGCCCATAGGCCTTTGCGACCCCATACGGACTACGAGGGCGAAATGGTGTGTTTTCGTTCTGAGGGGTTTCCACTGCGTTCCCAAAGACCTCACTACTCGAAGCCTGGTAAAACCGAATTTTGGGATTGACAGAGCGAATCGCTTCGAGAATACGGGTTACTCCTAAGGCATTAATCTCGCCGGTCAAAATAGCCTGCCCCCACGAGCTCGGTACAAACGAGTGGGCGGCTAGATTATAGACTTCACAGGGGTCATATTCTTCCAAAAGCCGTACCAGTAGACTTTGATCTTGGATCGACCCGCGGACAAGGATGATCTGGTCGAGAATATCTCGAATACGGTCAAGAATGGCTGCATTCCCGCTTCGCTCTAACCCAACAACGCGATACCCTTTCGACAACAGGAACTTCGAAAGCAGCAAACCATCTTGGCCGGCAACGCCTGTGATCAAAGCGGTCTTCATACTGATTTAACAAAATCCTGTTCTCGCCGAATAAATTTTCGATACTCGTTGATCACCGTCGTTGCATCTCCTGTCATGAGCAGCTTTCCCTGATGAATCCACGATACCCGTGAACACATTTCCTGCACGGCATGCATATTATGCGACACAAAAATGATCGTCGAGCCTTGTGCTGTGAACTCTTGGAATCGCGCGTTGCACTTATCCTTAAAGCGTTCATCCCCAACTGCCAGCACCTCATCCACCAATAAGATCTCCGGAACCTCTGCCATCGCTACCGCAAACCCCAGACGAGCGACCATGCCGCTGGAATAGGTTCGTATCGGCTCATCAATAAACTCTTCGAGTTCCGCAAAAGCTACGATCTCATCAAAAAGCTCTCGAGTGCGTGCCTGAGAGCGACCTAAGATGGCAGAGTATAGATATATATTCTCTCGACCAGTCAGCTCTCTATGAAAGCCGGCCCCCACTCCCAGCAACGGCGACACTCGTCCCCAAATCTGGACCCGTCCACGCGTGGGGAGAATGATCCGCGAAAGCACCTTAAGCAACGTACTCTTGCCAGATCCATTGCGACCGATAATCCCATACACCTCGCCGCGTTGAATTTCCAGCGAGACGCCGTCCAATGCTTTGATCACGCCATCATGCGCTTGAGCCCGCAACATCTTTTTCTTGATCCGAAAGAGATCGACAAGCAATTCTTTAATAGAACTTGCGTTTACCTTAGAACGGCGATAATGCACAACCAGGTTATCAACCAGAACAGCAGGGGTCACTTGCAATATAGACGACATATCCACCTAGAACTTCTCCGCAATACGATCGGATAATCGAACAAAGAAGAAAGCACCGCTGATCAAAAGCACGATAGCTAAAATAGTT
This sequence comes from uncultured Anaerolineae bacterium, assembly GCA_937120535.1. Classification (GTDB taxonomy): domain Bacteria; phylum Chloroflexota; class Anaerolineae; order Anaerolineales; family Villigracilaceae; genus Denitrolinea. Next base: position 3,488 of record CAKZJX010000106.1, on the reverse strand, counting down.
GTGTACACCATGGGAAGAAGAGGCAGAGATGTGCCATAATAAACGGGGTTACGGAAAATATGAATGAATTGGTATACTGGATTAAGATTAACAACCATCTGAAGAATAGGAGACAGAGCGTCTATTGGATAAAAAATTGCAGAAAGGTAAATCAGCAACCGCAGAGCAATGCCATAGATACTGCTTGTATCAGTAAAGTAAGACTGCAAAGGAGCAAGCCAAAGACCGATACCCAAATTAAAAGCTGTTAATATCACGATCGGAAAGAACAACAAAAACGTATATACCGACACTGGTGCACCTGTCGCCAGCGCAATAAGCAGCAAAACAGCAAACGAAATCAGAAAGTTCACCAGACCCGTTGTAATCGCTGTTACGACGAAAATCGACCGCGGCAAGTACACTCTCCCAATTAATTGTTCTCCGCCTATGAAATCGTGCATAGCCGATTGTGTGGCAAAAGCAAAATAGTTCCAAACCACAATCCCACTCAAGAGATAAATGGGGAAGTGAGGTATCTTGCGGTCCAACAATGCGGTAAACACAACTGCCATGACTACCATAGTCAACAACGGTTCCAACATCGTCCAAAGGACGCCAAGAATGGAACGTTTATATCGGACAGTCACATTTCGTAAGGTCATTTGCCAAATGAGATCGCGATAATAATAAAGCTCCCGAATTTCAATCCACAGTTTGTTTTTCCGATCATTGGAGTCGTAGTAAAAGATGTTGTTTTCCTTGGTCATGGTTACATCCTCAACTTATCATTCTCGATTCCGAGGCCGGCTAGCCAAGGCGCCGCAGTCTTGATAAAGGGTCATCCACCGTTCTTCCGAAAGGGTTCCACGGGTCTTCACTGGCTCAAGGAAAAGCAATCGGATATTCTCAAAGCCATGATACTCTAACAAGAAGGCCAATTGAAACGGCTGGATTGGACGGTGGTGAGTTGGATCGGTATAAAACTTACTCAAACTCTCAAAGCAGACCGGATTGGGAGTCTCGATATAAATGAACCCACCAGGCATCAACTTTTGATAAGCCAACCACAGCAGTTGCATGATGGTGGGATGGTCAAGATGTTCTATCACGTGAAACGCCACTATCCCTTGCAACGCACAATCGGGCAGGCCGCGCAAGTAGTCGAGAGCCTCCTGGTGATAGACTTCGATTCCTTGCTGAGAAAGACCCGGCAAAAAGGTGGGGTTGATGTCCAAACCGATGACTCGGTATCCCTCCTGGTGGAGCAGCGAAAGAAATTCTCCCCGCCCACATCCCACGTCCAAGATAGGAAATTCGGGATCAACGGACAAAGTGGACTTGATCTGCTCCCAGACCCTTCGCTGTCGTTCCCGAATGATCCCAGGCGCGCCACGAAAGGCTGCTTCTAGGGCAGTATAAAAGCGATCTCCGTGAAAATCGGGAGGAAAGGTTGGTCTTTGATAATCAGGGATAAGGCCAAGTGGATCAGCCAAAACCCGTATCGCCTTGGGTTGATATTCTTGCCTTAATTCCCCGCGCAGTTGAGCGACTTCCCCGCGCAATTGTGAAATTTCCTCAACAAACGCATGAAAGAGTTGCCACTCAGCGCGCCGAATCTCCGGGGAGCGCAGAATGTTCTCTGCCATGCGCGCCAAGTAATAAAGGGGCTTCCCCAAAATAGGAACTCGGCGGAGGTTCGTCAAATAACGAGCGAGCCGGCCACCAGCGCGCAGCGAGTCCCAGATCTCAAACAAACGGCGCATTGTTTCTACGGAAGGCTCTCTCGAATAAAAATCGGCATCCTCCCTCGTCGGAAACTCTTCCGGCGCCTCCCGGATGACTTGACGGATGATTTGAGATAACTTTTGTGCAGCAATCGCCGAAGTTCCATTTTCCAGATAGTAGCGACGTGCAGCCTGGCCTCTCTTGAGTACCAAGTCCCTTTCCCTAATCAATGTTTCCAGATAACCCAACAAAACCGTCCCCTCTTTATCCTCTCCCGGCACGCGCCAGCAAAACTCTTCTGGGAGAAAACGCCACTCAGGAAGATCCGTAACGATCAGCGGTTTGCCGCTGGCAATGGCTCGCGCTAGGGTGGCAGACATCTGACCGAACGAAGGATATCGCAGATTGACCACCACATCGCTGGCAAAGTAGTAGGTCTGCATCACCTCGCGAGGGACATAACCGGTAATGTGAACATGATTTTCTAGGCGAAGCTTACGGATCAAGCTATCCAGATATTGATCATAATGATTCGCCGGATTGATCTCGCCGACAAAAATCAATTGCGCTTGTGGATATCGACTCCTCAGGCGAGCAAAGGCGCGCAATGTTACATCGTTCTGCTTGGTAGCTTGCAAATGGCCGAACACACCGATAAGAAACGCCTTCTCGGCGATTCCCAAGCGTTGGCGAGCGGTTGTTTGATCGACCCCAGGAAGTTCTTCAAACGGGTCGGCGGCGCCAAGATACATGGAAAATGCCTGGCGGGCCTGATACCGTGATTTGAGAAGATCGAGCGCATACGACAAATGAGTTAGCATCGCATAGCTGCGCTCGCTCAACCTCCGCAGCATGTATTTATCGCTAAAAAAACGCAGCACAGCGTCCCCATCGCCGCTGGCATATAGCCGATCAAACTCCTTGCGTGCTTCCTCCCCTTCCGAATATTCAAATTCTCTTCGAAATTTTTCTAGATCATGTTGAATGCCAGCGTAATAGTGATAGAGCGCAAATGAGATAGAGAGATCGTGTAGTACAACCAGGCCAGGAACCCTCAAAGCCTGTTCATACATGTACAAATGATAGGCATTATTCCCCATCTGATAGACGTTTAGATCAAAGGAGCGAAGTGCATCCCGCTCCGGATAAGAGGAATACGGGAAAATCGAATAGGCACGACGAAGTTCGTCGCTGACCTGATAGTTTGCATCCACAAAGATTTCCAGATCAAATTCCTGGTTTAGGTAGGGCAGCAACTCCGCAACGTAGTCAGCTACTCCCGTCTTGAGGGGAGGCAGAGGGGACCACAAAGCAACGCGAAAAGACCGTTCAGAAGTTGTCATATTCTGCAATACCTAGGAATAGGGTTCAAAAGCAAATTTCTATTCGCACGCCTATTTATCGAAGCGAGACCGGCTCAACCTGCAACGAATGATAGCACAATCCTAATTCACGCTGTTCCGAAGCAGGGAGACGATGAAGGAATGGAATAGAAGGGCCTCCTACCGAGAAGGCTAGCTGCAGCCAACCCGATGAACGCTGAGCTACATCGGCTGGAATAATCCCTTCATAAACCATTTCTCCCTTCTCAAACGACCTAAGACGCAAGGGAATAGGATAGCCATTAACACTCAGACGCGGATACCGAAACAAGCGACGAATAGAAAACACGATCCTTACGCGCAGAATTAGATCACGGCCAACGGCAACCGGGAGCTCTACATAAGAAGTTGTTGGCTTACTCCATCGCACAACACCATGAACCGGATCACGTTCCCCAA
>CAKZJX010000105.1 GCA_937120535.1 uncultured Anaerolineae bacterium | reverse complement strand
CAACCGAGCGTGCCGAACATAGCGCATCAGCAGGCACACCCGAATGTGCGCTCTCATCACCCTAAGCCACTTTCCCCGATACCATTCCAGGAGTTGGCTCTTGGCGCGATAGGCCAACCCACTCGTGTCAAGCACCCACAACGCCCCCTCTTCCTGGGGCAGCAGGGGGGCCAGTTGTCGTTTCAGCTGCTGGAACAGGCGTCGCAGCAACGGCCAAGACGCCTTATTCTGCAGAAACCAATGCAGGGCAGGAAAACTGGGACAGACTAGTTCCGGAAAGAGGTCCTGGATCATCGGCCGAACGGCTCGATAGGGGAGCGAAAAATACACCCGAAACAGCAACAGGGCCACATCCAGACGTTTCGGGTAAATCGGCGGCCTTCCCCTGCTTTTCCGCTTCTCTCGACCGATCTGGCCGGCCAGTCTCAGGCTTGCTATCTTACAACGAAGAGGCTTATTGAACAAGGCCATACCATCTTGACGTCCACGCCATATATGCTTAAAATGTCGATTGCAAGTGCCTCTGTAGCTCAGTGGACAGAGCGTTTGGTTGCGGACCAAAAGGTCGCGTGTTCGAGTCACGCCAGAGGCGCTATTCGAGGAGCGGAGAACCGCTCCTTTTTTCTTGGAATGGCCTATGAAAAAACGACAAATCCTCCTCACCAATGATGATGGAATCCGTTCCCCCGGCCTATGGGCTGCTGCCGAAGCGCTAGCTCCCCTAGGATACATCACCGTAGCCGCCCCGCGCGAACAATCGTCTGGCATGGGACGTAGCTTGCCAATCACCTCCAGCGGCATCATCACCCCAGAGACCCTGATCGTTCACGGCCAAGAATGGACGGTTTATGCCGTCAGCGGCAGTCCGGCTCAGGCTGTGCTATACGCTGTGCTCGAGATCATGCCCCAGCCACCCGATCTGGTGGTCTCCGGCATCAACTACGGCGAAAATGTTGGCCTATCAGTCACGGTCTCTGGCACGGTAGGGGCTGCCATGGAGGCTGCTGCTCTCGGTTTCCCCGCCCTTGCCGTCTCTCTGGAGACCGACCAAAAATATCACCTCTCCTATTCACTCGACATAGACTTCTCGGCGGCAGCTGCCTTTACCGTCTATTTTGCCCGCCAACTGCTCGAAAAGCGCTTTCCCGACGATGTCTACCTGCTCAAAGTGGACATCCCTGCTAATGCTACCCCAACCACCCCTTGGGAGATCACTCGCCTAGCCCTTCAACGCTACTACGAGCCCGTCCCGCCAAATCGGCCTTCCTGGGACGTGCCAGCCCCAGTGGGTTACCGAGAGGCCGCCCGCCTCACCGCCGAGCCCGAAGATACCGATGTCTTCGTCCTACGCAGGAAGCGTCGTGTCGCCGTCACCCCTCTCAGCCTTGATCTGACCTCTCGTGTTGACCTGCGCGCCCTAGAAACCTTGTTGCGCCAAGAGAAAGCATGACAGAAACCTTCCGCTACGACGAACTCACCTGGCCTGAAGTAGAAGCGCTGCCCCGAGATGTTCCCCTGCTCCTGCCGCTCGCTTCCTCCTTCGACTCGGCGCGGGGCGCGGCCGCCCTGGGCTATCCTCCCCGCCTGGGCGTCCTCCCTTCCTTCCCCTTTGGCTGGTGCGGCAGCGGTTTGGCTGTCTCGCCCTCCTTGCTCTCGCCTTGCCTCACCAACCTGCTGGACGGCCTGCACCAAGATGGATTCACCCGCCTCTACGTCTTTGCCCCTGCCGAGGCCGGCCTCGACATTCCTTACCCCATCTTGAACGACGAAAGCCTGCTTCCCTCCATGGCGCCTTTGCCCCCCGACTCTGCACAAGACAAGGTGATTCTCATCCCCATCGGCCACACCGAACAACACGGCCTCCACTTGCCGCTCTTGGTGGACACCATCATCATCGAGGCCATCGCCCAAGGGACGGTTGCCCGCCTTCCTCGCCTGGCGTATGCCTTGCCCGTCATGCCCTACGGCGTGAGCACCCATCGTACCTCCTTCTCCGGCACACTCAACGTCGGCGGACGAGCGTTTGAAGACTTCTGGCTGGGAGTGATAGAGGCTCTGGTGGAGCGTGGGTTTGACCGCTTCTACTTCTTGAGCGGTCATGGCGGCAACATGTCCTTCCTGGTCAACGTCGTCAAATATGCCGGCGAACGTCACCGGCGTATCTTCTGTGCCACGGCGTTCCTCCACACCGCCGGCCGGCTCGGCGCGGCTGCGCTCGAGCGCTACCGCACCTCTCCCATCGGCGGCATGGGCCATGCCGGTGAATTGGAGACCTCCTACCTGCTTTACCTGCGGCCCGATCTTTGTCATATGGAGCGCGTGGTGGATGAAATGGACTTCATTTCCACTCCTGACTACTACATGGACTGGATCGAGGGCGGCAGCCTGATCGCCAATCCCCCCTGGGAGGACGATACGCGCAGCGGCGCATACGGGGCCGGCAGCCATGCCGCTGCCGAAAAAGGCCGCCTCTGGCTTGAAGTTGCCATTGAAGAAAAAGTAGACCACGTCCTACAAATTCACGAGCAGCACCGTCGTCGCGAAGAACGCCGTCGCTCCGGTTGGGGACGATGGGAGAAACGGCTATAATTAAAACATGTCCACTTTCCACTTCTACCACCCCATCGAGATCCGCTACGGGGACCTTGATCCCCAAGGGCACCTCAACAATGCTGCCTATCTGACCCTGTTTGAGCAAGCGCGCATCTGCTACCTGCGGCGCCTTGGCCTATTTCGAGAGGGGCAATTCTTCCTCGATATCGGCGTCATCCTGGCCGATGTACACATCGCCTTCAAGAAGCCGGTGGAATGGGGCATGCCGGTTCGAGTAGGAGTGCATATCGTCAAGATCGGCAACAAGTCCATCACCGTCGAGCAAAACATCGTCCATGCCGAGACTGGCGAAGTGTTCGCCGCTGGCGAAGTGGTGATGGTCACGTATGATTACCGCACCGGCCGATCGATACCGGTCCCGCCTGAATGGCGAGAGATTATCCAACGCTTCGAGGACCTATGAAACTAGATGCTGCCCTCCCTCCCATCCACCTAAGCCATGTGTCGACCATCGCCCAAGCGGCCGAAACCATTGGCTTCGACGCCTTGTGGACCCAAGAAACCCAACACGATCCCTTTCTGCCCTGCGCCCTGATTGCCGAACACACCCGCCGCCTGCAGATCGGCACCGCCATTGCTGTCTCATTCGCTCGCTCGCCTGCCACCCTGGCCTACACCGCCTGGGACCTGGCTGCCCTTTCCGGCGGACGTTTCATCCTCGGTCTGGGCACCCAGGTGAAAGCCCACATCGAACGCCGTTTCGGCATGCCCTGGCCCGATTCGGTCACCGGCAAACTGCGCGAACAGATTCAAGCCATCCGCGCCTTTTGGGACTGTTGGCAGAACGGCACCAAGCTGGATGTGCGCGGAACATATTACAAAATCACCTTGATGTCGCCCTTTTTCAACCCAGGGCCGCTTCCTTCCTCATGCCTGACCAACTCAAGTGGACTGGGGCCTATTCCCATCTACATCGCTGGTGTAAATACCGGCCTGGCCAAGCTGGCTGGAGAGCTATGCGAAGGCTTCCACGTCCATCCTTTCCACAGCGTTCGCTACCTGCGAGAAGTTATCCTGCCGGCGATCCGTCAAGGGGAACAACAGGCAGGGCGCGCTAGCCCCTCGGTGACCATCTCCGTGACTGCTTTTGTAGCCACCTCCCCAGAGGAAGTAACCTTTGCCCGATCGCAAATCGCCTTCTATGCTTCTACCCCCTCCTATCGGGCCGTGATGGATCTTCACGGTTGGGGCGAAATCGCTGCTCAACTTTCTGCACGCGCCGCTCGCAGCCAATGGGCCGAGATGCCCAGCTTGATCGCTGACGAGATGCTCGACGCATTCTGCCTGCGAACCACGCCCGAGCGCCTCGCCGCTGACCTCGAGGCCCGCTACCAAGGTCTGGCAGACCGCCTGACGCTATATACTCCCTTCCAGCCGGGCGAACGAGATGCTTGGTGGCGAGAACTCATCCGAGCGTTTCACGACCAAGCATTCGATCCCCTTCTGAACCTATGACTGACCGACGAACGTCCTCCCCTCCTAGCGAGAAAACGGTGACCGGGGCCGTCTGGGAAGAGATGTCGTTCCAAAGCACTACACCTTCTCCTGCCAACCGGAGGAAGATCGCCTTTGGCGGCGCAGGGGACGGGCCGGCGGCGTTTCAACGTGCTTTTCCAGAACACCGTTGCTCTCTGAAAATCGGATGTTCTAGGTAAGAGTTTTGGTATACTTTGGCGCAGAAGGAGAACAGGCGATGAAAGTGAATGTATATGCCACACTGCGCAGCATTGTCGGTAAAAAGACCATAGAGATCGATTATCAGCCGAACATGACGGCCATGGATGTTGTGCACAAAGTAGTGGAGCTTTACCCAGCTCTGGCGAACGAACTGTTTGATCCGGAAAATCGCTTCCAGCGCCACATGAAATTTTTCATTAATGGTCGAGAAGCGGAATGGATGGATAGCAAAATGAGTACCGTGATCCAGCCAGAAGACAAGATTGACATCTTTCCACCGGTCGGCGGTGGCTCACGCTAATGATCACGGTTGTCCGCGAAATACGCAGTATCCCCCCATTCCTGTTGAGAGAATATCTCCAGGAATTGGGTGGTGTCCTTTTTTCTGAGGACCAGGTTCAAGGTCCGGGTTGGAGCGTGCGCCTGGAGCCAATGGAACCATTTCGCCTAGGATCGCTGGAAGTGGGTCAGACGCGCCTGATCATGGAGTTTGCAGGAGACGACATCGCCCAGGGCTTCTTAGAGCGGTTTGCGATCAAAACCCTACGGGGCGGCGGTTAAGAAACACTGCGCGCCCAAGACGGGCGCGCAGGAACACATGATGATGGGGGGGAACGCCGAGATCAGATGATCTCTAGCTCTTTGAGTTTCTCCTCCGGCACCACACCGTTGACCCAGCCGCGCTTGGCGTAGTACTCCTCGAGCATCTTATCCAGCTCGCAGACGTGCCCTTCCGAGCCGGCCATGGTGGAGGGCTCTTCGAGGAAGCGCTTGGGCAGGTAGTCGCTGCCTTCGCGGAAGCCGGCCAGGTTGTTGTAATAGCGCTCTAGGTTGTAGATGCGCTCGCCGGTCTTCAACACGTCCTCCGCTGTGAAGGGGATGCCGACGATCGCCGAGTATTGCGCAGCATATTCCTCTGGACCTTCGGCGAAAGCGCTGAACTTGCACAGATCCAGGCTGTCAGAGAAGGCATGGACGTTTTGGAAGACCACCGTCAATTCACCTTTTCCTTTCCACTCGAGCGGATCTACCTTGAGCGAGTTGAACGGCATCACACCCAGTTCGGCGGCCGGGGTGTAGGCGCGCAGGTGGCAAGCGCCGCGGTTGGAGGTGGCGTAAGCAATGCCCATACCCTTCAGGCCGCGCGGATCGTACGCTGGGATGGCCATGCCTTTCACCGTCATGGCAATCTCTGGGTGCCCGAAGGCTTTCGCGGCGCGCTCTGTACCCTCGGCCAAAATGTCGCCTACGCCTTCACGGGCAGCGATCTTGTCGATCAGGGCTACCATGCCGGCCGCGTCGCCCCATTCAAGCTTGTTGCCGTTGGCGTATCCGCGCTGGCAGGCTTCCATATACACGGCGATCACGTTGCCCATCTCAATCGTATCGAAGCCGTAGTCATTGCACTGATCGATCATCTTGGCAATCGCATTAACATCGCTGTTGTCGCAATTGGCGCCCAACGCCCAGGCCGACTCATACTCGACGGACTCCATCCGCAACCCTTTCCACGGCCCTTCTTTGACTTCCACTTCCTTCTTGCAAGCCACTGGGCATGCGTGACAGGTGGGATCGTTCACCAGAATGTGCTCTTTGACGTATTCGCCGCTGATCTTCTCGGCAAACTCGCCAAAGGAAGTGACTTGAGCGTTGCGGGTGGGCAGAGCGCCGATGCCGCTAGTGATGTTCATCAACACGTTGGTGCCATACACCGAGAGGCCACCCTTGCGCGGGCTGGTGATGTTTTGCTCGGCCATGATGGTGTAGAGAGCGCGTTCGTGGGCCTTCTTCCAAGCCTCGCGATCGGTTGCCTTGGGGATTTGCTTCTCCTGCTTGATCACGACCGCCTTCAACAGTTTCGAACCGCCCACACAACCCGTGCCACCGCGACCGCTGGCGCGATCGTTCTCGTTCACCCAGCATGCGAAGCGCGCCAACTTCTCGCCGGCCTGGCCGATGGCGATCACCGAGAGATCCTTCTCCCCATATTTCTCCTGGAAGTACTTCACCGTCTCATGAACGCCCTTTCCCCACACTTCTGAAGCATCCAGCAGCTCCACCTGGCCGTTGTGCACGAAGGCATAGGTAGGCTTATCGGCCTTGCCCTTGAAGATCAGGCCATCAAAGCCGGCCCAGCGCAGGCGTGCCGCCGACCAGCCGCCATGGTGCGAGTCGACCACCGTACCCGTGAGGGGCGATTTGGTCACAATCGCCATGCGCCCGCTCATGTTGGCTTCCGAGCCAGTGAGGGGTCCATTCATAAAGCAGAGAATGTTGTCGGGGGAAAGCGGATCTACTTGGGGGCCGTTATCGAAGACAAACTTTACGCCTAACCCACGTCCACCAATATACTTGCGCGCTAAATCTTCCGGTAGGGGCTTGTATTCGACGGTGCCTGTGGTTAGATCCACCCATGCAATCCGATTTGCATAACCACCGAGAGCCATGGTTCTTCTCCTTTCTTGTAGACCATACGAGATGCCCAGGATACAGGGTCAATCCAGATAACATCTAAGTCTTGTAGACCATACGAGATGCCTGAGATACAGAGTCAATCCAGACAACATCTAAGAGATACTATCGGCTTCGCTGTTAGCGCATCACCTCCTTTCTGAACTCGATCAAAAAGCAGACTGACCACTTGTCCTCAATTGCTATTCCACTCTTGTCTGTTCAACCAGGCGCACCCTGCCTTGAAAGATGCCCCCTTCTTGCCCACAAAGGCGGTTATGCTGCGGCCGGCCCAGAATAGCAACTGGACAGATATTATAGAGATAGGCTCTTCGTGAAAGCCTTCTCTGCCATGTATTCGGTGGTTGTTGCAAGGACAATTTGTTGTATTATAGCTAGTTTTGCAATGAATGCAAGAGAAAATTTAATTTTTGGAACAATTCCTCGCCGAACTGGCGAAACTTCTACCCTAAAACTCTTTCAAACGAAGCAAAACCTCCTCATCATCCCAGCCTTCGACCTGCGGGGAATGGCTAAATTGTGGGTTGATAAACTGAAACACATGAGCGGGATAGTTCGGAAAACGCTGCTTGCGCCATGGACGGCAGTGGAAGCAGTACAGAAAAATCTTCCAGGCTGCCTTCCAGGCTTCTGGACCACGCGAAAAACCGCGCGAGCGTTGCGCCAGGCGAGCGAGATCCTGGCCTAACTCGGCGTTCTTCCTTCGGGGTCGGCCTGTGCTTGGGATTCGGCCTCCACCCTGCCGTGCAACGTGAGTCGCATGGGAACACAACGCGTAGACCACAGAGCCTCCCCGTGTCTTTGTGTCTCTGTGTGAAAAAATCCCCCTTTTATCCACTCCCGGCCTGCGATCATCCTTGCTGGAATGCGGTCTTTATGCTAGACTGTGCCATAACAGGAAGGTATGGCCGAAAAAATCTTGATCATCGACGATGATTTGGATACCTTGAAACTAGTCGGGTTGATGCTCCAACGCCAGGGATATCAGATCTGTGTAGCTGCCAATGGCCCTCAGGGCATCGCCAAAGCTGTCGAGGAACATCCCGATCTGATCTTGCTCGACGTGATGATGCCCGAGATGGATGGCTATGAGGTCGCTCGTCGCCTACGCCAGAATCCCCTGACCGTGGAAACGCCGATCTTAATGTTCACTGCCAAAAGCCAACTCGACGACAAAGTGATGGGGTTTGAAGCCGGCGCCGATGATTATCTGACCAAACCCACCCACCCATTGGAACTACAGGCTCACATTCGAGCTTTGCTAAATCGGGCTAAGAAGAGCGCCGCTCAGCGCTCTGAAGAGGTAAAAGAGCAAACAGCTCATCTGATCGGCGTCATTGCTGCCCGCGGTGGACTAGGTGTATCCACGATTGCTCTCAACCTGGCGGTTAGCTTGTTTGGTCGCACCCAGTCTGAGGTGAGCTTGGTAGAGCTGGTACCCGGCAAAGGTACGTTAGGCTTTGATCTCGGCGTGAACCAAAAAAACTTGGTCAAGTTCTTGCAAAGTTTGCCCGCCGACATCACCGCCGAGCACGTGAAGAAAGCCTTGGTGCCCCACATCTCTGGCATCAAGCTCCTCTTGGCTTCCGAAACCCCTAGCGATCTCCCGCTGGCAAACCAGATTCCCCAATACCAAGCCCTGATCGAGCAATTGTCTTCCCTAACTCGCTACGCCGTCCTGGACTTTGGGAGTGGACTGTTGCCCTTTGCCCAAAAACTCCTGCCCAAATGTCAAGACGTAGTGGTCGTGATCGAAGGGATGCCGAATACCATCTTACACTCTAGAGTGCTCATCGAGGATCTGATCAAACTAGGGGTGCCAAAAGAACATATCGCTGTGGTCCTGAACAATCGGGTGCGCTCTGACACCTTGTTGCCGGCAACCACTGTCCAAGAGAAGCTTGGGTATCCGATTGTCATCACCCTCACCCCAGCGCCAGAACTGATCATGCAAGCCGTGCGCCTGCAAACAGCAGCCGTTCTCTGCCAGCCCGACAGCTTGATGTCGAAGCAGATGGTTAAACTGGTCGATCATGTGCTGCAAAACGAGTCCCGCAGAAAATGACCCTGCCCTCAGCCCAGACCATCTCTGCCCTTGACTTTGCTGCACAATTGCTGCGGCAGGCAAAGCGCGCAGTGGCCCTGACAGGAGCTGGCATCTCAACTCCCTCGGGTATTCCCGACTTTCGTTCCGAAGGAACCGGTTTATGGTCCCGCGATGAACCGATGGAGGTGGCATCGCTCTATACATTTCGAGTCGCGCCAGAACGGTTTTATCACTGGTTCCGCCCCCTGGTAAAACAGATCCTGAACGCCCAACCCAATCCGGCCCATCTCGCTCTTGCAGAATTGGAGCAGGCCAAACGGCTTCACCTGATCCTGACCCAGAACATTGACCGGCTCCATCAGAAGGCCGGCTCACAGCATGTGGTGGAAATGCATGGCACGTTGGCCACGCTATCGTGCACGCAATGCTTCCGGCGCGAACCCTCCGATCCGTATGTCGAGCCATTCTTAGAACAAGGGATTATCCCGCGTTGTCCGCAGTGTGGGGGGATCTTAAAGCCGGACGTGATTTTATTTGGCGAGCAACTGCCCCAAAAAGCCTGGCTAGAGGCACAACGCGCCGCTCGAGAATGCGACCTGATGCTTGTTGTTGGCTCTTCGCTGGAGGTGATGCCGGTGGCCGGCCTGCCGCTCCAGGCCCTCGACCGTGGCGCACATCTGATCATCATCAACAATACACCGACCTATCTAAGTGTTCGGGCCGATCTGGTGTTCCTGGAAGATGCCGCCCAGGTCTTGCCTGCAATTGTAGAACGGGTGCTGTATGGCTGAAATTGAAACACGACACTTAGACAGTTACCGTCGACTGATCGAGATCGCTCGCGATCTCGCTTCTACCCTCGACTTGAACACCCTTCTCAATCGAATCATCACTGCTGCGGCCGAGATCACCCAAGCCGAAGCGGCTTCGATCCTTCTCTACGACTTGACAACGCGGCAGTTGTACTTCCAGGTGGCCACCAATATTGATCAGCCCACCATGCGCGGTCTGATCGTCCCGCTGGACAGTAGCATCGCTGGCTGGATCGTCACCCATCGCAAAACTGTACGCATTGAAGATGTTCATTCCGATCCGCGTTTCTTCGACGACGTTGAACGGATCACCGGCTTTCAGACCACCTCCCTGCTGGGCATTCCGTTGATCACCAAAGACAAAGTGGTCGGTGTGCTAGAAGTGTTAAATAAACGCGGGGGAAATTTTACCGATCAGGATGAGAACTTGTTGAACGTGTTGGGCGCCCAAGCTGCAGTCGCTATCGAAAACGCTCGTCTCTTTCAACAATCGGACCTGATCTCCGAGTTCGTTCATGAGCTGCGTACCCCTCTGGCCTCGATTAGCACGGCCAGTTATCTCCTGCTGCGACCGGAGATCTCCCAAGAACAGCGAGAACAGATCATCCATAACATTCATAGCGAGGCGATGCGCCTGAGCACGCTGGCCTCGTCGTTCCTTGACCTGGCTCGTCTGGAATCAGGTCGGGTACAGTTCAATCGGACGCGTTTCGATATCAACGATCTGATCTATGAATGCAAAGACATCATGCAAAACAAGGCAGAAGAGGCCAAAGTGCGTATTGCCATCGAGATCGACGAGGCGGCGCCTTTGCTAGAAGCTGATCGCGACAAGATCAAGCAAGTGTTGCTCAACTTGTTGAGCAACGCCATCAAATACAATCGCAAAAATGGTTCGGTGATCCTGCGTGTGGAGCATACGGACTCGGAGATTTCTGTAACCGTACAAGATACCGGCCTGGGCATTCCGGAGGATGCGTTGCCCCACCTGTTTGAGAAGTTCTACCGGGTGCGCCAATATGAGAGCCAGGTTTCTGGCACCGGCTTGGGGTTGGCCATCAGTAAGCAAATCGTGCAAGGCCACAACGGCGTTTTGGAGGTCAAAAGCAAAGTTGGGGTAGGCACAGCGTTCACCATGCGCCTGCCGACCGGCTTAAGTTCAGTGCAAGTTCGGCAATCCCAGTAACGTTGGTTCCCCTTCTCATTTGCCTCGCTTCTGTGTTTCTTCAGTCGGTCTTCAATTGACCCACAAGCCGCTGCCAACGAAAGCGCCCCTGTCTCAACAGACAGAGGCGCTTTCGCCAACTCAGAAGGAGGAGAGAGCGCCAAAACGCAACCGAGTTTGCCGACTTGCTAGATTGGTTCGTAGTCAGGATTGGTGCCGCTCCACTTGCAAACTGCTCTGTCGAATAGATTGCAGATCAGGGCATGGGAGCAGCGATGGGCAAGGATGCGCGGTGGCTGGTCGGGGAGATATTCGGCCGGATAGACCACCTCGGTTTCTAGGGTGACTTCCTGACCAATGCGCTCACAGTATCGGACTTTTTCGACATTCCATGTTCGGTATGCCATCTCGGCCTCCTGACTACATCTATAGTGTATACCGAGGCCGAGGGATTTTCTAGTGACGCGCGTCACTCCCAGGGTAGACATTTGGCGTAATTTTTGGATGACAACTCTCGTTTTTGTCCATTTCGGACTTTGGTCTGCCCCAGCCAAACGTTGTCGAAGCGCGAATCAACGACGAGTCAAGCGGAGGATGGCGCCGCGATGATCGGCCAAATAGATCTCGCTAGCCTCATCCACGCCAAACGAGGCGATCAAGGCTCCCGTCTCGAACAGGACCGTCGAAACGGCCGTTTCATCGCTCGTCGCCACAATCTGCAACCCACCCCAGACTTTGCCTGAACAGTAGTCTCCATAGAAGTAAACGCCCTGCCACTCGGGCATCGATCCGCGATAGACGTATCCTCCGGTGACAGAACAACCCCATTGGTGACTGTATTCGAAGATGGGAGGCTGATAGTTCGCCGGGATTTCGCCGCCGCTATAGGGATGCCTTCCCTCAAAGACGTTCCAGCCGAAGTTCACGCCGCCTGGAGTGTTGGCCGGCAGGAAGTTAACCTCCTCCCAGCTCCCCTGGCCCACGTCGGCGATCCACAGGTCGCCGGTCAGCGAGTCGAATGAAAATCGCCAAGGGTTGCGCAGGCCGTAGTGAAAGACTTCGTTTCCAAAAGGATTATCGGGCGGGAGTTGGTAGCGATCGCCGTGGTTAACGTCAATTCGCAACAATGCACCTAGTAAGGTGTTGGGGTTCTGGCCATGCCCTAGCGGGTCGCCGCCAGATCCTCCATCTCCCAAGGCAATGTAGAGATACCCATCGGGACCAAAAGCCAAGCCTCCGCCGTTGTGATTGGGATAGGGTTGCTCGACCCGCAATAAGCGTACTTCACTGGACGGATCGGCCACGTTGTTCCTTGCCTGGAAGCGGGCAATCACCGTTCGGCCGTTGCGCTCTGTGTAATTCACATAGAAGAAACCGTTGTGCTCGAATTCAGGATGGAAGGCTAAGCCCAATAATCCCTGTTCATTCCCTCGATCAAACACCCGATCGGTGATGTCGAGGAAGGGTTGTTCGAGCACCAGGCCGTTCTGTAGGATACGAATGACGCCGCGTTGTTCCACGATAAAGAGCCGCCCAGAGTTGTCTCCGGCGTGTTGGATATCCAGTGGTTTGCGGAAGCCAGAAGCTATTGTCCTCCATTCGTAGAGGCCAGGATCGGGAAAGTCGGTCACGCTGGTCGGGAGGGGGGTGGGGGTACTCGTTGGAGTAGGGGTAACCACCGCCATCGGGAGCGGGGTCGGCCTTTCGGTGGTTGGAATCGGCGGGGGAAGGTGCGTCGGGGAGGAGACGGTTGGTAAAGGAGAAGAAGCCGCAGTGGGTGCGCAGGCTGCAGTGACCATCAGGAGTAGGAGAGCCAGGTAGCGCATGTTGACTATGATTAGGAATGGTCTCGGTCGATGGTTTCCCCTTCAACTATCTCGGTTTCTGATGAGTTGAGGTCCAAGTTGCTGGTTAACTCTTTGAGGTGTTCCCGCACTACCTCTGGTGGACAGAGTTCAACAAAGAGATAGGTGCCTAAGCCCACAATGGCGGCATCGTCCAGTGCGCCGATGATGGGCAAGGTGATACCAGGAGCTAGGTCGATCGGCGAGAACAGATAGATTAGTGAAGCAATCGGCAAGAGTTTCAGGACGAAGCTCACCCGCCGATCGGCCATCAAGCGCAAGACAAGTTTGATGCGCATCACCAAATTGCGCAACACGCTGCCTTGAGTGCTCCCTGGATAGGCGATGATTTCGCGAGAACGCTTCTCGGACATGTCGGTCTCCTTCGAAAATATATCTCGAATTATACGCTCAACAGGTAAGGATTCGGTGAGTGATTGTGTCTGTGTTGCGTGTAAGAAATTTTCTGAACGGAGTATGATGGTATGGAAATGATGATTGACTTTCCTGGTGGTGCTCGTGTAGATGCTCATTTTCGAGGCCACACCCTTCGCACCGATCAACCCCCGGCCGGCGGTGGGATGGACTCGGCGCCAATGCCGTTTGAGGTCTTTCTCGCCTCTATCGGAACGTGTGCTGGGATCTACATTCTAGGATTTTGTCGCCAGCGCGGTCTTCCTACAGACGGCATCCGCATCATTCAGCGCCATTATCCTAACCCAATAACCGGCTTGATGGATAAGATCACTCTGGAAATCCAGGTGCCGCCCACCTTTCCCAAGCAGTATCACAGCGCTTTGATCCGCGCGGCCGACCTGTGCAAGGTTAAGAAGACGTTGGAATATCCGCCACAGTTCGAGATCTTCGCTCGCGAGGTGGAGGTGTCGTAATGGTTTCAGAAACCCGTTTGCTTGCGAGCGGGTTTCTGTTTTTATGGACCTATGCCCTACCTGATTGACGGCCACAATCTGATCCCGAAACTTGGTCTGCGTTTAGAAGACGTAGACGATGAGTTGGCGCTCGTGGAGCGCCTGCAAGCGTGGTGTCGTGTGACTCGTAGACAGGTGGAGGTCTACTTCGACGGAGCGCCGGCCGGCCAGGCGGGGACGCGGCGGTTTGGCCAGGTGGTGGCCCACTTTGTTCGTCTTGGCCGAACCGCCGACTCCGCTATCCAGGCCCGATTGGTTGCGCTCGGTCGAGGGGCGCGCAATTGGACGGTGGTTACTTCTGACCGTTCTCTCCAAGCTATGGCACGGACTTGCGGCGCTGCAGCGCTCTCCTCGGAGGAGTTTGCCCGACAAATGCAGACCGATCTACGTCCGGTCTCTCGTTCAACAAGCGATGAGGGAGAGCCCCCCACGCTTTCGTCCGATGAACTGGAAGAGTGGCTACGCTTATTTCGTGAGAAAAAGCGCTAATCCAGACAAATTCTATCCAAATTCTAACATCTGTTTAACGCCCCCTGAAGAAATCAAAGGTATAGTATGGGCGACGACACCTGCCCTCCTCTTTTATCGGTATGTGGTGTCTATACCACCGCCAGCGGTCCGCATGCCCCCCCCATGCTGTCCAGCGGTGGTGCCCCTCCCCCTCAAGGTTATGCGGCATATCGAGAGATGATATGTCGCATAACCTTTTTAAGCTATAATGATATTATGACCACTGTATATGTTTGGGTTCCTTCCCCACAACATGAATATCCAGACCATCCCGAACGACCGGGGCGATTGACTCTGTTGGAAGCACGACTCTCCCAGTTTCCGGTTGAAAAGGTCGAAGCGAGATTCGCCACCCGTGAGGAAGTGGCGCGGGTCCATGAACCGAGTATGATCTCTTCTATAGAGGCGGCCTGCGTGCGCGGCGAGACGATCATCGACTTTGCGCCCACCTTTGTGACAGCGACGTCTTTCCAGGACGCGTTGCTGGCCGCCGGAGGAACGTTGGCATGTGTGCGCGCCGTCTGGCGAGGGGAAGCCGCTAATGGGTTTGCTATTGTCCGTCCGCCGGGTCATCACGCCGAGCCGGACCGTGCGATGGGCTTTTGCTTGTTCAATAATGTGGCGATCGCCGCTCGCGATCTGCTCGAATGCGGCGCTCAACGTGTGCTGGTGGTAGACTACGATGCTCATCATGGGAATGGCACCGAGGCTGCTTTCTGGACGGACGAACGCCTCGGCTATCTCTCAACCCATCAGTGGGGCATCTACCCGGGAACAGGTCGCATTGACGAGGCCCCTCATGCACGCCGGCGGATTGTGAATGTGCCGCTGCCGGCCTACGCCGGCAACGCCTGCTTCGATCTGGCGGCCGAGCGCATCTTGGCTCCGTGGGTGCGATCCTTCCGTCCGGATGTGCTCTTGGTGTCGGCCGGATTCGACGCCCACTGGGACGACCCGATTACGACTATGGGGCTCTCTAGCATGGGCTTCTACGCCCTCTCCAAACGCCTGGTGGAGCTTGCCGAGGAGTGTTGTCGTGGGCGCATCGTGTTTGTCTTAGAGGGCGGATATAACCCTCGCAACGTCGCTAATGGGGCGGCGGCTGTCTTTGCGGCGTTGACCGGCAGGGAGTTTGAGGATCCGGGCGATCGCTTCCCGGTTCGTGAGCCGGATGTCAGCCGCGTGGTGGATGCCGTCTGCTCTTGGCATGAATTCGATGGGAGCGCCCAACGGGCGACGAGATCGGGCTGATGAGCATGTCCCGCCGATCCAAGGGGTTTCTCGAACTGGAGTGGGTTTGCCCTCATTGCAATAGCCGCAATCCTGGCCCTCAGAAGTTCTGTGCGAACTGCGGCGCGCCTCAGCCGGAGAACGTGGCCTTCTATCGCCCAGCAGAAGCCAAGCTGACTCAAGATGAAGTGGTTGCTCGTCTAGCGCGCGCCGGCCCCGACGTGCATTGCGCCTTCTGCAGCACGCGCAACCCAGCCACGGCAACAACATGCTCTCAGTGTGGTGCCGATCTGAAGCAAGGCAGAGCACGATCGGCCGGCAACGAGGTGCCACAAGCCGTCAAACATGGCACACGGACCTGCCCGGCATGTGGCGCGAGCCACCCCCCCGAAACTCGCTTGTGTTCCAACTGCGGCGCGCCGTTGACGCAAACGCGTTCGGCGCTGAGCCATAGCCCTGCCAGGCAATGGGCCAGCCGACGAACCGCTTCCTGGTGGTTTTTAGCGGGCATCGGGCTTTTCTTGACCCTGGCGGTGTTGGGCTCCCTCCTGCTTTTTGTTCCTACCAAAACGGTCACTGCGACCGTGGATCAGGTGTATTGGAAAACTGTCGTGACGGTGGAAGAAATCCAACCGGTGCGCTACACCGGTCAGGAAGGGCCGCCTCCGGCAGGCGCCTATGACATTTCCTGTCACACCGAGACAAGCCAGATTTGCGAAGAAAAGTCGATCGACACCGGCACCGGTTACGCCGAAGTGATCGAGGAATGCCACGAGATCATTACGCAATTCTGCTCGTATACTGTGGATGAATGGGCGGCTGTACAAACCTACGTCCAAGAAGGACACAGCCTGGTTCCTGAATATGCTCAGCCGGCCCTGGCCGGCCGCCAGCGCTTGGGCCGGCCCATTTTGCGGCTAGAGGTCTCCTTCCGCGGGGCAAATGGCGAAACCTATCCCTACTCCCCTGGCAGTTTGGAAGAATATCGCCAATATCAACCGGGGAGCCGCTGGACTTTGCGCCTGAATGCCTTGGGTGGCGTGGTGCAGGTGGAGCGGTAGCTACAGCACTAGCTCTCCAGCGGGCCGACCACCTTCTCCACTTCTTCTAGAATCTCCCCCGACTGGACCAGGGCCTTCATCGTGTTGTGATCCGGATAAAGCGGCCGATCCACGTCTAGGCGGCGGACATGCTTTCGAATTACACGATGCGCTGCCTGGGCGCCTCGGCCGGGGGTAAAGGAGCGGAAATCCAGCGCCTGAGCGGCAGCCATGAACTCGATGCCCAAGACGCCGTAGGCGTTGTCCAAGATTTGCTCGTTCTTCAGCGCCGTGTTCATCCCCATCGAGACGAAATCCTCCTGGTCGGCTGCAGCAGGGATGGATTGAATAGAGGCCGGCATTGACAGGATGCGCTGCTCCACAATCAAATGATCGGCCGTATACTGCGAAAGCATGAGACCCGAATAGAAGCCCGGATCATGGGTCAGGAAATCGGGCAAGCCCTGCGAAAGGGCCGGATTGGTCAAGCGGTTCAACCGTCGCTCGGAGAGGACGCACACCATCGTGATGGCTGCGCCGGCCATATCCATCGGTAACGAGATCGGGGAGCCCTGGAAATTTGCCCCGGTCAACGTCAAACGCTCCTCAGGGATCCAAATTGGGTTATCGCCCACACCGTTCAACTCGATCTCCACCTGAGAGCGGGCATAGGCGATTGCATCACGGGCGGCACCGATCACCTGAGGGGTGGACCGCATCGAGTAGGCATCCTGTACTTTGGTTTTGATCCTGCCGGTGGTCAGATCGGACCCCTCGATAATCTTCATAATGTTCCGAGCAGAGACGATCGCCCCCCGAAAACCGCGCAATTCATGAAGCTTTGGATTGTATGGCTTCAAATTGCCGAGCAGAGCTTCAATCGACATAGCTGCAGCGATCTCGGCCTGCTTGAGGAAGCGCTCCATCTCATAGATATGGATTGCGGAAATAGCGGTTAAGACATTCGACCCATTAATGGTTGCCAGACCGTCGCGCGCTTCTAAGCCTGGAATGGGGATCCCGGCCCGCCGCATCGCTTCGTGACCCAGCAACCGCTCGCCCTGATAAAAGGCCTCTCCCTCGCCCAAGAGCAGCAGCGCCGCCTGCGCCATGGGCGCCAGGTCGCCGCTGGCTCCCACCGAACCTTTGGTGCAGACCACCGGCGTCACTCCGCGATTGAGCATCTCGATCAGCGTCAGCGTGATCTCGGGCCGGCAGCCGGAATTGCCGTGGGCGTGGACGTTGATGCGCGAGGCCAGAGCGGCGCGAACGTATTCCACCGGCAAGGGGTCCCCGATGCCGGCGGCATGGTTGTAGATCAGATAGCGCTGAAATTCCTTGACCTGCTCATCGCTGAGGACCACCTCGGAGAACTCACCGATGCCGGTATTGGTGCCATACATGATCTCACGGGCGGCCAACTTCTCCTCAAGCATGGCACGACAAGCCTTGATGCGCTCCAATGCTTCGGGCGCCAGAGCCACTTTCTCGTTGTAACGAGCGATTGCCACCAATTTCTCAATGGTCAAGGAGGAACCGTCCAGGACGATAGTCATACAACTCTCCTCACAGGAATATATCGGTATTGTACACCTGATCCATGTCGGAACATTTCGGTCCATGACCTGAAGCTTCCCAATTGGCTGCAGAGGCCGCTCTCACCACAGACAACGCAAAGCGCGCTCGGATGTACCTGGACTCCCAGAAGGTCATCCTAGACGATGCCCCTTTCGTGGGCCTTTTCCAGCCCAAGATCTAGATTGCCGTTGCTGCGAGAGTCAGAGGGGTCATCTGTAGCGCAAGAGCCACAGCAAGAATGCCTCCCGCCGGCAGGGGGATATCCGCAAGCATCTCAAGCGCATCTGCGGCGTGGACGTGGCCGCCATTCACGGCCTGGGGTCTCGCTGGCTCAGCAGGCCGTCATGGAGACGGGAACGGACATGTCCAAGTTCCCCACCGAAAAACACTTCTGCTCCTGGCTGGGGCTGGCCCCCAAGCGGGAAATCTCCGGCGGCAAGGTGCTGCGCAGCGCCACGCTCAAAACCCGCAACCGCGCCGGACAGACCTTTCGCAAGGCAGCTGCCTCGGTCATGCGTTCCGACTGCGTCTTCGGCGTCTTCTACTAGGTTTCCAACTCGCCCCGGCCTGAAAGAGCCGCTTCCCAGGAAGCCGATCGCTGTAGACAGCTGGTCTTCTTGGGCGACGGCGCCGCCTGGATTTGGAACCTGGTGCAAACCTATTTTCCGAACGCTATCCAGATTGTAGATCGGTATCCTGCCGAAGAGCACCTGGAAACCGTCGTACGGGCCGCCTTTGCCAACCACTTCCACCGCAGACCTAGCTGGAAGACACCCAACAAGCGCTGTGGGAAGGATAGGTGAAGTCATCCAGGCCTTGCCAGGCTCTGGTCGAACGCTGCGAAGAAGTGGCCAAAAACGTCCGCTATTTCTCCGAACATGCGGAACGGATGCGCTGTCACCGTTTCCGTGAACAGAGGCTCATCATTGGCAGCGGCCTTTTTTATAAACAACAATCCAAACAAAAGCACCTAGTAATCCCAGAAAGATAGCCGCAATATTGAAAGGCGCCGTTCCAAAATTCTCAAAAAGACCACTCGTTCTGAGTAGTAATCCAACTATAAGCATTGTAAAAAGCGTTGCTAATGTGGCTTTCATTGATGCTGCCATAAACGACCTCCTTATGATTGCCAGGGCAATATCTGCGCAGATCGTGTAAATGTTGCTGTGACTGGAAGCTGTGTATTTTAGATCTCGAGTTTAGACGAAACTTGGGATGGTTCTGCCCTTGAACAAAACTGTCTTTACTTGTGGTCGTGAACTCTCAAGCGTCCACCAGAGAGAACATTAACAGATTTATTGCATTTCGTCAACGGCGCAAAGGATATTCGAGAATTCTTCGCCAATCCAGCAGGTTCGGTCAAGGGTATCGTCCAGGAACAGCGGAACGAAGACGCAAACCGGTGGGCAAGGGATGGTTGGCCTGGGTCCTACAGCCAAGAGCAATGCGCCTTCGTGTATTATTATCCTCGAGTTTAGACAAAATTGGGGCGGTTCTGCCCTTGAGCAAAACCGCCTTCTGGTAGAAACTTGGGATTGTGAACA
>CAKZJX010000104.1 GCA_937120535.1 uncultured Anaerolineae bacterium | reverse complement strand
CTTCTGCTCTCAGCATGATATTCCGTTGTTACGCTTCTCAAAATTGATTACCAACTAAAACTTGCACATTGGGTTAACAAACTTGTTTGGTGAGTTTAAATCTCCCACTTTTCTCCCTTCCCAACACCTGATCAGCGTAATGGCTGCATGGCGGAGACTGCTGAGCGCCAGGCCAATCTTTCGACCGTGGAGACGGTCTTCATCGTAGGTGACATCCCGTACCCAAAACACCCCATTTTCTATCATCCAATGCTGACGCGAACGTGAGATTCTTGAAGAGCCCCGAGGGCGTTCTAGCGGTCCTCCGAGCGCATGCAGCTAAATCTCCACACTATGCCGTGGCGCGCTCGATCAGCGTTAACGGCAGAGTGATATGCTGCAATATCGGTTTCGGGTTCTTCAGATGATCCAGGAGGAGTTCGGCGGCTAGACGGCCGGATTCGTCCAGATGTTGGCGCACTGTGGTAAGATCGACATAGTCGGCCATGTCAATGTCGTCGAAACCGATCAGCGCCACATCCTCAGGGATTTTTAGCCCCAGCTGACGAGCGACTTTCATGACGCTAAGCGCTTGAATGTCTGAGGCGGCGAAGATGGCTGTCGGACGCTTATCCATCGTCAGCAGCTCGTAAGCGGCTTGCCGCGATCCCTCGGGGGTATAAGGCGCTTGTTTGATGTATTCCTTGCTCAGGGGAACGCCGGCCTGCTCGAGAACGCTTTTGAACCCTTGCAACCGCAGTCGCACCGGATGAATGGCATAGCGCTCAGGGGGTTCAATGTCGCCGATGAACCCCATGCAGCGATGGCCTTTGCGCAAAAAATACTCGCCGACCATGTACCCACCCTGCTCATCGCGAATAACAATACAATGCAGCTCCTGGTTTAAGTACTCGATCAACACGGCCGGCATGGCATTTTCTACGAGCCTGCGCACGTCTTGATCCTCAATTGCCAGGGACATGATAATTAAGCCATCCAGATTGCCCACGATCGGAATGGACGCCAGATAGCCCTGCAGTTGCTCGACCGAATCAACCGGATAGATGACCAATTCATAATGTTCATGGGCCAAAGCCGAAGCCACTCCACGCAGCCGCTGAACAAACGACGGCGCCGTGAAAAACGGGGTAATGACGCCGATCCGCCCGTTGCGGCGCATGGCACGAGCCCGCGCTTCGGCTTTTGGAACAAAACCCAGCGTGTCAATCACCTCCATGATCCGAGCGCGAGTTTGGGGATTCACCCTGTCTGGCTTGTTGAGGGCACGCGAGACCGTGGTGATGCTTACCCCTGCCTCGCGAGCGACATCGTAAATCGTGGGTGTCTTTTGAACCGGCGACATGAAAATCTCTCGGATGAAAGAATAATGAAAGCACTTTCATTTTAGCATATAGCCCCCCGGCTGTCAATCAACCTAGGGCTTGTTCAATAAGCCTCTTTGGATGGTGCGAACTGTCTCTAGAAGAGCCACAAGCAGGCCGTTTGACCCTTGAATCGGCGGCTGATTGCATCGCTGATCCCCTCCCATGCCTGCTCTACCGGGCTCTCCTTGCGCGTCAGGGGTACTTATTGAACAAGGCCCATCTGCGTTGACGCCCCTGGCGACTAGGTTTATACTTTGCCAAGCATTCCCGCTGATATGGATTCTCATCCCCATTTTGCCCTGGCTTGGAACCAACGGATCGTGCGCCTTGCCGATCCGCATTTTTTGCAAACCTGGGAATGGGCCCAGATCAAGGCCCAGTATGGCTGGACGCCGTTCTACCTGATCTGGACGGAAACCGACTTCTTTTTCCTGAGCCAACCAACCATTCAACAGGATCAATCGTCCTGGCAAAACGCCCTGGAACACAGCCGCGCCGCATGTCTGGTTCTGAAGCGCTCGCTTCCCATCCGGGGAATGGCGGCACGCTTGAGCTTGCTGTATGCCCCCAAGGGACCGCTGGTCTCGTGGAGCGACGCAAGAATGCGCCAGCGGGTGCTCGACGACCTTCAAATGTTCGGCCGGCAGCAGGGTGCCATCTTCCTGAAGTGCGATCCAGACGTGTTGCTCGGAACAGGAATCCCCAACACGCTAGACGCAACCGAAGACCCACTCGGGCCGGCTGTGCAGGCCGATCTGATGGGCCGAGGTTGGCACTTCTCGCCAGATCAGATTCAGTTTCGAAATACCATCTGGCTGGACCTGACGCTCTCCGAAGAAACGCTGTCGGCACGCATGAAACCGAAAACGCGCTACAACATCCGCTTGGCCGAGAAGAAGGGCGTCTGCGTGCGTCTGGGTGGGTTGGACGATTTCCCTCTGCTCTACCGAATGTATGCCGAGACCTCGTTGCGCGATGGCTTTACTATCCGCGAAGAGGGATATTATCGGACGGTGTGGGAAACCCTCCTACGCCACAAGCCGGCCCCCGACCGACCCTACGCCGTGCCGCTGATCGCCGAGGTGGAGGGAGAAGCAGTGGCCGGCCTATTTTTGGTGATCTTTGCCGGCCGGGCCTACTACCTCTATGGCATGTCGCGCGCCATCCACCGCGAGAAGATGCCCAACCATCTGCTCCAATGGGAAGCGATTCGCCACGCCCGATCGGCGGGGTGCACGCGTTACGATCTGTGGGGCGCCCCCGAGGTGTTTCAAGAATCCGATCCGCTGTGGGGCGTGTTCCGGTTCAAACAAGGATTCGGTGGTCAGGTGATCCGCACCCTCGGCGCCTGGGATTATGCCCCCCATCCGCTCTGGTACCGCTTGTACACCGAAGTGATGCCGCGCCTGTTGGACGTTATGCGACGTCGCGGCCGCTCCCAGACCCGCCAAGCGCTCAGCTAAAGTTCACTCCGCAGCACATAGGCCGTTTTAGCCCTCCATGGCTCAAGCAACCCTTAAGCGCTGGTTGGCTACACAAAACTCATCGCTCGTCCCTCACTTCGGCTGGAGATCGCATTGTTGGCCTTCTCGCTCAAACTCCGGTGGGTATCCAGATGTTTTTCACCTGGGTGGCCTCACGCAGGAATTCCTCGCCTTCCCCCTGATCGTGAGACATCCAATCGCGCCGCAGGCCGTAGTTCACCCAAGTGCGCTTCATGTTGGCGGCCGATTCATATTCGACCCAGTAGCCGCCCTCGGTCGTTCCAAAGTACCAGACAGCATCTACATCTTCGTGTTGAACGAGCGTCTTGGTCAGATGATCGCGGTTGCCAGTAACGATGTTGACTACGCCCGGCGGAACATCAGAGGTATCTAGCACTTGATAGAAGTCGGTGGCCGAGAGGGGATGTTTTGGGCTGGGGATGATCACTACCGTGTTGCCGCGGGCGATGGCCGGCGCCATGAGAGAGACAAACGCCAGGAGAGGGAACTCATCAGGACAGGCGATGCCGATCACCCCGATCGGCTCGTTCACGGCAACCGTGACGCCGCGCAGGGTGGTCTCTTGGACAACGCCGCCGTACTTATCGGCCCAGGCGGCATAGGTGAATAGCCGCTCCACCGAGGCATCTACTTCGGCCAAGGCCGCTTTGCGGTTGCAGCCGGTCATCTCCATCAGGCGCGCAGCAAATTCGTCGCGACGGGCATCCAGGTTCTCGGCAAGGTAGTAGAGGATTTGGGCGCGCTGATGGCCGTGTCGCATTGCCCAACCGGGCTTGGCCAGATGGGCGGCATGGGCGGCTTCTACCGCGTCGCGAATGTCCTTGCGATTTCCGTCGCCGACCTGGCCGATCAGCTTGCCTTGGGGATCCAACACCGGCAAGGTGTAGGCTCCATCGGGGCGAACCTGTTTGCCGCCGATGTACATCTTGGGCGTGCGATCCACGCGAGGAGGGATGCGACCATCGGTGCGCGTCGCTTCGGGCCGGGCCGGCCGCCCAGGGATGTGTTCGCTCCAGCTCAGGGGTCCCGAAGGGCGATTCGTGGTCGGATCCAGACCCAAGGGGGTGAGGTCGGGCCGCGGGCGGGGCATCCACTTCGGGCGCAGGTATTCGAATAGTCCTTCCCGCCCTCCTTCACGGCCAAAGCCCGACTCGCGGTATCCTCCAAAGCCAGACGCGCCGTCGAACAGGTTGGTGCAGTTGATCCACACTGTGCCGGCCTTGAGTTTGCCGGCCACGTCCAGCGCCAGGTTGATGTTCTCGCTCCACACGCTGGCCGCCAGCCCGTAGCGGGTGTTGTTGGCCAGGTCGATGGCCTCGGCCGGCGTGCGGAAGGTCAGCGAAACCAGCACCGGGCCGAAGATCTCTTCTTGGACGGTCGAGGCGGCTGCGCCCAGGCCGGTGATCAGGGTGGGTTTGTAGAACCAGCCTTTTTCGGGCAACGGGATCTGCGGTTGGTAACATTCACCGCCCTCGGCGACGCCGGTCTGGACCCAGCGATCGATGGTTTCCCATTGGGTGCGGTCTACAATAGCGCCGATGTCGATCGCCTTATCGAGGGGATCGCCCACGCGCAGGCGATTCATGCGGGCCTTGAGTTTGCGCAGGAAACGCTCGGCGATGTTTTCTTGAAGCAGCAGGCGCGAGCCGGCGCAACACACCTGCCCTTGGTTGAACCAGATGGCGTCCACCACGCCCTCGATGGCGCTATCCAAGTCGGCATCTTCAAAGACGATAAAGGGGCTTTTGCCGCCCAGCTCGAGGGAGAGTTTCTTGCCCGAGCCGGCGGTCAGACGACGCAAGATGCGCCCCACCTCGGTCGAACCGGTGAAAGCCACTTTGTCCACGTCAGGATGAGTAGCTAGCATAGCCCCGACTTCGCCGCCGCCGGTGATGATGTTCACCACGCCCGGGGGTAGACCGGCCTCGGCCAGGATCTCGGCGAAGAGCAGGGCAGATAGGCGGGTGTAGGAGGCCGGCTTGATCACCACCGTGTTGCCCAGGGCGAGGGCCGGCGCGATCTTCCAGGCCAGCATGAGCAGTGGAAAGTTCCAGGGGATGATCTGTCCCACCACCCCGACCGGTTGGTAGCGCTCGAGCTGGCTTCCCATTAACTGCGCCCAGCCAGCATGGTAGTAGAAATGCCGCGCCACCAACGGCACGTCAATATCGCGCGACTCGCGCAACGGTTTGCCGTTGTCCAGCGATTCTAGAACAGCCAACAAGCGGTGATGCTTCTGCACATGGCGTGCGATGGCATAGAGATAGCGGGCACGCACCGTGCCGGGCGTCTTGCTCCAGCGGTCAAAGGCCTGGCGGGCAGCCGCCACAGCTTGATCCACGTCCTGCTTCTCCGCCTGAACGGTCTCGGCCAACACCTCGCCAATGGCGGGGTTATAAGAAGGCACATACGTTGCCCCTTCCGGATAGACCCAGCGATTGTTGATGAACAGGCCAAACCGGCGCCCGTGCTCTTCGAGCCAAGCATAGGCAGCAGCTGGAGATTCGGGGGCCGGGCCGTATTCCATGGTGTGGAACAGTTCACGCACCGATGCCATAGCACGCTCCTTGAGAAGAAAGGCTTTCGGCAGCAAGACGCTGCAAGCGCCAACACACAGGTGAGATGATTATAACAGGAGAACGATTGGCTCCTCGCCATAGGACAACCGAAGGTTCCTGCTTTATAATGACTGTGCCTTCTCTCCAGATGGTATCTCTCAAAAACCGAGGCTTCCCATGAAACTCACTGGCGTCTATGCTCCGATCGTCACTCCCTTCGACGAGCAAGAAAACATCCATTACGGCGCGCTCCAACAATTGATCGATTTTGTGCTTGCCAACGGCGTAGTCGGCCTGATCCCCGCCGGCACGACCGGCGAAGTATACGCTCTGCAGGCCGAGGAGCGCTTGGAGCTTTTTCGCTTCGTCAAGGATTACGCCGGCGAACGCGCCGTGCTGATCGCCGGAGTCAACACTGGTTCGACGCGCGAGGTGATCCGCTTCTCCCAAGCGGCCGAGCAGCTAGGCTACCAAGGCGTGATGGCCGCCGTGCCGCCCTACTCTCGGCCCAATCAGCGCGAATTGCTGGAGCACTACCGCGCAGTGGCCAACAGCATCAGCATTCCCGTCCTCCTCTACAACTTCCCCTGGCGGGCCGGCAGCGAGATCGGCTACGAAGTGCTCGACGGCCTCGCCAACCAACCCAACGTGATCGGGATCAAAGAGGCCAGCAGCGACATGTCCCGCGTCTACGAAATGCGCCTGCGCTACGGCGATCGCTACCAGATCGTTTGCGGCTCCGACGATCAAGCGCTGGACTACTTCCTATGGGGCAGCGTGTGCTGGATTGCCGGCGGCGCCTCCTGTGCACCGCGCCAACATGTAGAGGTCATCCAAGCCGCCCTGGCCGGCGACTTTGCAACCGCTCGCGCCCACATGGATAAACTCATGCCCTTCCTGCGCCACATCGAGAGCGGCAATTACACCCAAAAGGTGAAAACCGGCTGTCAACTGCTAGGAATCCCGGTGGGAAATCCGCGTCGCCCGCTTCTGCCCCTCACCGACCAGGAACGCGCCCATTTCGAACGGGTCTTTCGAGCGATTCAATGACCGACCCCCTGCACGCCCTCTCCCCCCTCGACGGACGCTACCTCGAAGCAGTCGCCCCGCTGCGCGACTTCTTCTCAGAATTTGCTTTCCTTCGCCTACGCCTCCGCATCGAGCTCGACTTTTTGAGGGCGCTTGCCAAAATCGGCCTGGTCCGCCCCCTAACCGATTCCGAATCCGCGCATCTCGATCGCCTGATCGCCGATCTTTCCCCGGCCGATGCAGCCGCCATCCAGGTCATCGAACGTCGCATCCGTCACGACGTGAAGGCCATCGAATACTTCCTGCGAGACAAACTAAGCGATTCCTCCCTGAAGGATCTGCTTCCCTGGCTCCACTTCGGCCTGACCTCGGAAGATGTGAACAACTTGGCCCTGGCGATCGCCCTGCGCCAGGCGTGCAACGCCGTCCTATTGCCGGCCCTAGACGAACTTCTGGCCACCCTGCGCACCCTTGCCTGGCAAACCCGCGCCGTCCCTATGCTAGCGCGCACCCACGGACAGCCGGCTGTGCCCACCACCTTTGGCAAAGAACTGGCGGTCTTCCTCGTCCGACTCAAAACCCTGCGTCACGACCTGGCCGCCTTCCGCTTCCAGGCGAAACTGACCGGCGCCGTAGGCAACTTCAACGCCCTGCAGGCAGCAGCTCCACACATAGATTGGCCGGCCTTTAGTCGAGCGTTTATCGCCGGCTACGACCTGGAACCCAACCTGTTCACCACCCAAATCCTGCCCTACGACAACTGGCTGCGCTGCTTTGACCTGCTTCGCCTGACCAACGCCATCCTGCTCGACCTAGTGCAAGACCTGTGGCGCTATATCAGCGACGGCCTGATCCGCCAAGCGCTGATCGAAAGCGAAGTGGGATCATCCACCATGCCGCACAAGGTCAACCCGATCGATTTTGAAAACGCCGAAGGCAATCTCGGCCTAGCCAATGCACTGTTCCTCCACTATGCCCAAAAACTGCCCATCTCGCGCCTGCAGCGCGATCTCTCCGATTCCACTGTTCGTCGCACATTCGGCGTAGCGCTGGGACACACCTTGCTGGCCTGGACCGCGTGCGTCCGAGGCCTGAACCGCATTGCACCGAATGAAGACGCCCTGCGGGCCGAGCTCAACGCCCATTGGGAAGTGGTAACCGAGGGAGCACAAACCATCCTGCGCTCCATCGGCCGAGAAGATGCCTACGAGCAACTCAAACAACAAACCCGAGGCCGCATCCTGCGCCAAGACAACTATCGCGCTTGGTGTGAGACGCTGGATGTAGATGAAACCACCCGCCGACGCCTGCTCAACCTCTCGCCAGAGACCTACCTCGGAAAGGCCATTGAGCTAACCGAACAGGCGTGTCTCTAGCTCTATGCCTGTTCGGCTTAAGTTGCCTTCGCTTCCGCTTCCCATTGGGCCGGGTCCCACTCTACCCGCTGAGCATCTCGCTCGCAGTGTGGATCGCCTATCCGTTCATTTGTTTTCACCCCGCAGGGCGGCGCCGGCTGGAAAAGGCGAAAACTTTCTCGTCCCCCGCGGCGTCTATATAGGGAGAATCACGTATAATGCCCAGCAATGAAGACCCATCTGATCACCCTGGCGGCGCACGATAACTTGATTTCAATTAAGGACAGGATGTCGTGGGCAAAAGCGCCGCGCATCCTGCTGATCTGGCCCAAAGGAGAGCGGGTCCCCCTACGGCCATTGGACTTGAAACTCCTGCAACGCCATGCCCGCCATCTCGGCGCCGATCTGGGGCTGATGACCCGCGATCGCCGCATTCGACGCGAAGCCCGGGCCCTTGGGATGCCGGTGTTCAGCTCGCTGCGCGCTGCCCAATCGCCTCGCTGGCCGGCCCGCCGCGCTTTCACCCGCCGACGCCGGCGGAGGCCTCTCTCCCCCACGGCGCTCCGCGCCGAGGGCGAGTTCTGGCGCCAACATCGCAAGAACCGCCCCTTGTCCCTCCCGATCCGAATCCTGGTGTTTAGCGTGGGCGTGTTCGCTGTGCTCCTCCTGGTATCCTTCTTTCTACCCCGAGCCTCCATCCAACTCAACCCGCAGCGCGTCGTTCAGCGGTTGACCCTGCCGCTGGCGGCCGATCCGGCCTTGCGGTCGGTCTTTGTAACCGGCAGCCTCCCCTCCTACGAGCTCCAGGGCGAGGCGCAAGGCACACTCGAGATCCCCGCCTCAGGGACGATTGCCGTGCCGGCCGCCGAAGCACGCGGTGTGGTGGAATTCCGCAACCTGATCAATGCCCCGATCTCCATCCCCCAAGGGACGGTCGTGCACACCCTGGGCGCCGCCCCGATCCGCTTCCAGACCATCCAACCGGCTGAAATCGCCGCTGGCCGAGGCAAGACCGTTCAGGTGCCGGTCGAATCGCTCGCTGCAGGCGCCAAAGGCAACTTGCCGGCCGGCCTGATCCAAGCCATCGAAGGCCCTCTAGGGCTATCGCTGGCCGTCACCAACCCCAACCCCACCTCCGGCGGCAGCGACCGGCAGATCCCGGCCCCCTCTGCCGAAGATCGAGCCCGGCTGCGCGCCCAACTTATGGAAAACCTCAAGATCGCCTTCCAGAACCAAAAATTAGCCGATCTGCCGCCGAATAGCCTGCTCTTCCCCGATACCCTGCGCGAAATCGCCGTCCTAGAAGAGACCTACTCTCCCCCGCCGGGCGGGTCCGGCCCGCGCCTCAGCCTTGCCCTGCGCGTTCGCTTTGCCATCCGCTACGCCTCAGGCGACGACCTGCTCAACGTGGCGACCCTAGCCCTCAACGCCGCCTTGGCTCAGGGCTACACCCCCACCGACCAATCCCCCACCCTGCGCCTGATCGGCGAGCCGCCGGCCACCGACCCCCAAGGCCGCACCCACTTCCTGCTGGAAATAACGCGGCCAGTGGTCCACACTGTGGATGCACGCCACGCCCTTTTCCTGGTTCAAGGTCGTCCCCCCGCCTCGGCCCAGGCGCGCCTGGCCGCAACCTTTCCTCTCGCCTCCCCGCCCCAGATCGACCTGTGGCCCTCCTGGTGGCCCTGGCTTCCTCTCTCCCCATTGCGCCTACACGTCCTGGTGACCCCATGAGAATCCTCGCCATCGACCATGGTGAAAAACGGATTGGTATAGCCCTAAGCGATCCGACTGGCGCCATTGCCTCCCCGCTGACCGTGCTGCACCACATCTCGCGCCCGCTTGACGTGGCGCGTGTGCTCGAGATCGCCCGACAACACGACGTCTTGCGCATCATCGTCGGCCAGTCCCTGGACGAGAGCGGCCGGCCCAACGCCGCCGGCCGGCGCGCTGTCCGCTTTGCCCAAGCCTTGCAAGAACAAACCGACCTCCCTGTAGAGCTGTGGGACGAATCCCTCACCACCCACGACGCCCGCGCCATCCGCATCGCCCTGGGCCTCTCGCGCAAGCGGCGCGCCGGCCATCACGACGCCCTAGCCGCCGCCATCCTCCTCCAATCTTACCTTGAGGCCCGCCGTTCCGGCCAAGCCGGCCCGACCGCTCCTAACCGCCTCTGATCCGTCTCATGAAAGCCATCGCCCGCCCTGCCATCCTGCTCATCTCCCTACTCGCCCTTGGCCTAGCCTTCCTGCTCCTGATCTACATCCCTGCCCAAGTCGAACACCTCTACGGCATGCCGGCTTCCCACTTGCCGCTCTCACACCAATACCGCTACGCCTGGCGCCTCTACCTGCACGGCGATCGAATCACACGCCCCCTGGCCACCTCTGGCCAACCCTTCACCGTCGAGCTGGGCGAACCGGCGGCTCGCATCGCCGCCCGCCTACAAGCCGCCGGCATCATCACCGATGCCCAAGCCTTCCTCGACTACCTGATCTACACTGGCCTCGACACCTCCCTCCAGGCCGGCTCCTACCTCTTCGAACCCTACGCCTCCATCCTCGACATCGCCCACGCCATGCAAGACGCCACTCCCCATCAAGTCGCCTTCGTCGTCCTCCCCGGTTGGCGCGCCGAAGAGATCGCTGCCTCCCTGCCCACTTCTGGCCTGGCGGCTACGCCCCAAGCCTTCCTGGCTGCCGTGCGCACCCCCCTCGACCATCCCTTCCTCCAGGGCGCCTCCTCCAACGAGGGCTTCCTCCTCCCCGACACCTACCTCCTGCCCCGCACCACCGACGCCCAGGCCCTGGTGCGCGCCCTGGTCCACAACTTCGCCCTGCACCTCTCCACCGACCTACAAAAAAGCTTCGCCCGCCAGGGCCTAACCGTCTACCAAGCCGTGATCCTGGCCTCCATCGTCGAACGCGAAGCCGTCGCAAAAGACGAAATGCCCCTGATCGCCTCGGTCTTCCTCAACCGCCTTGCTGCCGGCTGGCGGCTAGATAGCGACCCTACCGTCCAATACGCCCTGGGCGCAGAAAACAACTGGTGGCCCTCGCCCCTCTCGGCCCTCGACGTGCGCATCAATTCCCCCTATAATACCTACCTCCATCCCGGCCTGCCTCCGGCGCCGATCGCCAACCCCAGCTTGGCTGCCTTGCGCGCCGTGGCCGAGCCGGCCGTCACCCCCTACTACTTCTTTCGAGCGCGCTGCGATGGCTCCAAACGCCACAGCTTTGCCGTGACCCTAGAAGAACACATCCAAAACGCCTGTCCATAATACATTTGCACCCTGCTTAGAGGCACCTATGGACCAATTCATCAACCAATACTCCAGCCTCCTGATCGCGGCCGGCATCATGCTCATTGCCGTCCTGCTAGTCTTTCGTCACAAACCCCAATGGCCAGAGCTCCTCGCCCTAGGCGTGATCGCCTTAGGCCTGATCCTGGCTTGGTTCATCCTGCGTCCAGTCCAAACGCCCTTGATAGAAACCGCTCAAAAAGTCAAAGACCAGATCGGGCAAGGTCAACCGGTCCTGCTCAAATTCCAATCCCCCTACTGCATCAACTGCATCCGCCTCAAACCCACAGTTGATCAACTCGAACGCGAACTGGCCGGCCGCCTGCTCATCATCCGCCTCAACGTCCAAGAGCCGGCCGGCCGCGAACTAGGGCGCCTATACGGCTTCGAATACACCCCCACCTTTATCTTCTTCGATCCCCAAGGTAGAGAACTATGGAGACAGGTTGGCGACCTGAACGTGCAGCGCGTGCGCGACTCCGTCAAATAATCCACTGGCTTCATTTCGCCTGGATCTACCTCTTCGGTCGGCCCCCTTGGGATAGCGGCACCTCCCCTCCTGAACTGCTTGACTACCTAGCCGCCCACCCGCCCGGCCGCGCCATTGACCTGGGCTGTGGCACCGGCACCAACGTCATCACCCTGGCCCGTCACGGCTGGCAAGTCATCGGCGTGGATTTCGTTCCCCAGGCCGTTCGCCGCGCTCGTCAAAAAGCCCAAGCCGCCGGCGTCCAGGCCGAACTGCGCCTCGGCGATGTCACTCGCCTCGACGACCTTGCTGGCCCCTACGACCTGGCCCTCGACATCGGCTGCTTCCACAGCTTACCGAACAAAGAAGACTACCTCCACCAACTGGAACGCCTCCTCGCCCCGGGCGGGCACTGGCTCCTCTACGCCTTCTTTCGCCCCCCTGCGGTTCCCATCGGACCCGGGCTGGTCGCGGCCGACCTCGACCGCATCCTGGCCCGCGGCTTTCGCCTGCTCTCCCGAACCGACGGCACCGACCGCCGCGGCCGGCCCTCCGCCTGGTTCCTGTTCCAGAAATCCTGACCCTCATGGCCTTCCTGTTTCTCTTCCTAGATGGGTTCGGTCTGGGCGCCGAGGATCCAGCCGTCAACCCCCTGGTCTGCGCTCCCATGCCCACCCTGCGCGCCCTACTGGGCGGCCGGCCCCTGGTTGCCGCCACAGCCCCCTTCGAAGGCGATCGAGCGACCCTCCTCGCCCTAGACGCCGCCCTGAGTGTGTCCGGCCTGCCCCAATCGGCCACCGGCCAAGCGGTGCTGCTCACCGGCATTAACATCCCCCACGCCCTGGGATACCACTACGGCCCCAAACCCAACCCGGCTATCGCGGCCTACCTGAAAAACGGCCGCACCCTGTTCTCCTGGCTACGTGCGGCCGGCAAGCGCGTCGCCCTGCTCAACGCCTATCCGCCGCGCTACTTCCATGCTGTTCATTCCGGCCGCCGCCTCTACTCGGCCATCCCCCTAGCCCTCACCAACGCTGGCCTACCCCTCTTCACCCACGACGACCTCTACACCGGCCGCGCCCTCTCGGCCGACTTCACCGGCCATGGCTGGCGCACCTTGCTGGGCTACCCCGACGCTCCTCTCTACACCCCATCCCAAGCCGGCCAACTCCTCGCCACCCTGAGCCAGCGTTACGACTTCGCCCTGTTCGAATACTGGGCCGGCGACTACGCCGGCCACAAACAGGATATGCAAACCGCCTGCGCCCTGCTCGAAACCCTGGACGGCGTGCTGGCCGGCCTGCTCGACGCCTGGCGCGACCCCCAAAGCCTGATCCTGATCACCTCCGACCACGGCAACCTAGAAGACCTCTCCACCCGACAGCACACCACCGCCCCCGTTCCCTGCCTGGTGATCGGCGAGCGCTCCGCCCGACGACGCTTCCTAGCCGGTCTGACCGACCTCACCGGCATCGCCCCAGCCATCCGCCGCTGGATCCTCACCCCACAAACCGCACAAAGACCTGATTCCCCACCTGCCGACCGCGCGGCGTAAGACGATAGACGCCGGCTGGCAAACGCTCGATCAGCCCGAAGCGCAGCAACTCCTCCACCTGTTGAGGAAACGCCTCGGCCAGCGACATTCCAAAGCGCGCCCGAAACTCCTGATCGTCCACCCCCTCGCGCACCAAGCGGAACCGATTGAGCAGGTAATCGCTCATCTCATCGCTCAGCGTCTGCCAGTGAACATTCACCACCGCTGGCGTGAGCGGAAAAGGCAGGGCGACAGTCGCTTGACCATCCCTCAGCCGCTCCAGATACGTCTTGATGCGCAAGACGTTCGAATAACGCAGGCCGCCTGCATACCCATGAGCGCCGGCCCCCAAGCCCAAATACGGCCGGGCGCGCCAATATTGTAGGTTGTGGCGACAGGCATAGGCCGGCGCCTCCAGCGTCGTTTCAGAGACCTCAGCCCGCGTACGATCTTTGGCCCAATTCGAAATCTCATAGTGAACATAGCCGTGTTCCGCCAGAAAGACCTGGGCAAACTCATACATCTCGGCTGCCCGGTCTGGATCAGGCATCGGCATCAGACCGCGCCTCGTCCAGCGATCGAACGGCGTACCGTGCTCCAGGGTGAGGGCGTAGGCCGAGATGTGCTCTGGGTTTAGCGCCACCGCCTGCTCAAGCGTGCGTCGCCATGCGGCCAGCGTTTGCCCAGGCAAGCCATAGATCAAGTCTAGATTCAGGTTGATAAAGCCGGCTTGTCGAACGCGTTTGACCGATTCGATCACATCGAAATGGTCGTGAGTGCGTTCGAGCAGGCGCAGTTCCTGGGGATTGGCCGATTGCATCCCCAACGAGATGCGATTGACCCCGGCCCGACGATAGGCCATCAATGTCTCGAGCGAGAGATCGCTCGGGTTGGCCTCCAGGGTCACCTCCGGTTCGGGGGAAAAGGCAAAGGCGGCGCACAACGCCTCGAGCAGGGCAACCACCTCTGATCCGGTGAGAAGCGAAGGCGTTCCTCCGCCGAAGAAGACAGTATGCACGGAGAGCAGATCGGCCGGTCGGTTTGCGGCCACAATGGTAATTTCCCGAATTAAGGCCTGAACATAAGCGGAGAGCAAGGCTTCTTGGCCGGCGTAGGTGTTGAAATCGCAATACGCACAGCGATGCCGACAAAAAGGGATGTGCAGATAAATCGCTAGGGGCATGG
This sequence comes from uncultured Anaerolineae bacterium, assembly GCA_937120535.1. Classification (GTDB taxonomy): domain Bacteria; phylum Chloroflexota; class Anaerolineae; order Anaerolineales; family Villigracilaceae; genus Denitrolinea. The sequence continues at coordinate 5,095 of CAKZJX010000104.1, read as the reverse complement.
GCTTGATCAAGGAAAGTATACTGTCTCTTCCGATCGTCGGCAAAAGAAAAGGTCAATCCATGATTGACAACTCAAGGGGCAAAGAGAATGCCGATTTTGCATAAAAACAGCGCTCTCTATCACTGATTTGCAACGTCCCAAAAGATTGACACACCGCCATACCGTAGTATAAATGCGGCGGAGAGTCTACCTGGAGATGGTCACGACGGTTAGACAGGGATACATCCTGTCGATCCGGCGGACGGACATCTTCGGGTGGGTTCTTTGCTTTTTAACCTTATGACAACGGAGGCGCAAATGAACACACCGGTCAAAGTGGGAGAACACTACATCCTCGATCTGTCGGGCTGCAATCCCGAGGCGTTGCGCGACCCTGATCGTGTCTATACCATGTTCTCGCAAGCCATTCGGGAAAGCGGCCTGACAGTGGTGGACGAGGGATACTACAAATTCAGTCCCCACGGCTTCACTTGCTTTCTCCTGTTGGCCGAATCGCACGCCAGCCTACACACTTGGCCGGAATACAACTACTGCGCAGTGGACCTCTTCACCTGCGCCATTGGCAAGGACATGACCCCTCTGATCGAGCAGCTCAAGGAGATGTTTGGCGCTCAATCGGTGGCGCTGCGCCACATCGACCGCGAAGCCCTGATCGAAGAGATCGTGCCCCTGGCCTGCAGCATCAAGTGAGAAGGAGCCAAAAATGTCTGATCGAAAACCCCCTATCTATTGGATCGCCGACTACCTCACCCCTGACGATGTGCTCTACCATGCCATCCACAAGGTCATCCTGCACAAGCGGACAGCCTACCAGGAGATGTGGATCGTGGACTGCGGCACCTACGGCAAAGGCTTGATCCTGGACGGAATTTGGCAATCTTCCACAGGGGACGATTTTCTGTACCATGAAGCGTTGGTGCAGCTGGCCTGCGTGCAGCATGGCAATCCACAGCGCGCCTTGGTGTTGGGAGGTGGCGAAGGGGCAACCGTCCGCGAACTGCTCAAGTGGAAGACTATCGAACGCGTAGTGATGGTGGACTTGGATCGCGAGGTCGTGGAAGCCTGCAAGGAACACCTGCCGGAAATGCATCAAGGCTCGTTCGACGATCCGCGCCTGGATTTGGTGATCCAAGACGCAGTGGATTACCTCGAGTCGTCCCCTGGAGAATGGGACGTGATCATCTCCGATCTGACCGATCCCACCGAGTCGGGTCCTTCGTTCAAGCTGTTCACCAAAGAGTACTTTGAAAAAGCCCGTCGGGCGTTGCGACCGGGGGGCTACTTCCTGCTGCAGGCCGGCCCGGTCTCGCCGCCTTCGATGGCGATGCACGTTCGGCTGGTCTCCACCCTCAAGGCAGTGTTCCAATACACCCACTCCTATCACATCCACGTGCCGGTGCTCGGACACCCCTGGGGATTCATCCTGGCTAGCGATTCGCCCATCAACACCCGTCCCGACCCCGAACAGGTGGACCGCTTGCTGGCTGAAAAGACCAATGGGCAATTCAAGATGTTCGACGGGATCACCCTGCTTGGCCTGATGCAATCTCCCAAACACATCCGAGAGGCCATCGCCCGAGAGACCACCGTGTACACGCTCGAACATCCGCCGGTCTTCAGCACGCAGGAGTTGCCCAAATAACATCAAGGCGGGATCACCCGCCTTGATGATTCCACTGACAAAACGTTAGATCAACAGCCGTAGAGGATGCTCCAGGTACTCGGCCAAAGCCTGCAAGAACTGTGCTGCCTCTGCGCCATCGCTGATCCGATGATCCACAGAAAGGGTGGCTTTCATGCGCCAGCCGATCTGCAGGGCGCCGTTTTCGACCACAGGCGCCTGTTTGGCCGAGCCAATGGCCAAGATGGCCGCTTCGGGGGGGTTGATGATGGCAATGAATTCATCCACATCGTACATTCCCAGGTTGGAAGTGGAAAACGTCGAGCCCTCCACGTCTTCGGGTTTGACCTTGCCCTCACGGGCGCGGGCAGCCATGGCTTTGACCTCGCTCGAAATCTGTCGCAGAGGTTTCTGATCGGCATCGCGCACCACCACCGTGAGCAGGCCGCCCGGCACGGTCACCGCCACGCCCACGTTCACATGGCCGAATTGGATGATCTCATTGTCCCTCAGGGCGGCGTTCAGGTTGGGGAAGCGCCGCAAGGTGAGCGCCACCGCTTTCACGATAAAGTCGTTGATCGAGACCTTCTCGGCCTCAGGCAAATAGGCGTTGATCCGCTGGCGCAGCTCGATCAAGCTGTCCATGCGATACTCATGGGTAACATAAAAGTGCGGGATGGTTTGCTTGGCCTCCAGCAGGCGGCGCCCGATCGCTTGGCGCAACTTACTGGTAGCCACCACCGTATCAGCCGGGGCCGGCGAGGGGAGAGGGGTATATGTCGAGACAGGGGGCGCTGCCGGAGCCACGGCCGGCGCAGGCACGGCCTGGGTCGCCGCCAAGACCTTCTCGATGTCGCGGCGCACGATCCGTCCGCCAGGGCCCGAACCCACGATTGCCTTCAGGTCGAGATGGTGTTCGAGGGCCAACCGCCGGGCCAAAGGCGAGGCCTTGATCGGCTGCTCGGCAACCGAAGGAGCTGCCTCGGCTGACTCAACACCGACCTCCTGGGTCGCCGTTGCGGGAGAGGCCGGCCGAGGAGCCTCGGCCGGCCCAGGCTTAGCCGCAGGAATCGCAGGCTCGGCCACCGACTCGCCAGGCTGACCGATCACAGCGATCGGCGTGTTCACCGGAACCACCGCCCCTTGATCGACCAAATGCTGGAGCACCACCCCCGAAACTGACGCTTCCACCTCAACCGTCGCCTTGTCGGTTTCAATTTCGGCCAGGATATCACCCTTCTGAATCGGCTCACCCACCTGACGGACCCAACGCACCAAGGTCCCTTCGGCCATATCAAATCCCAATTTCGGCATACGGATAATCTCAGCCATCAGCGCAAGACCTCCTTCGCCGCAGCAATAATATCGGCCACCTGCGGCAACGCAGCCTGTTCGAGAGTGCGGTTATACGGCAGGGGCACCTCTTTCTGGGCCACGCGTAGGATCGGCGCGTCCACGTAATCAAACGCCTGCTCGTAGATGCGACTCGCCACCTCGCTGCCCACGCCAAATGACTTCCATCCTTCCTCTACGACAATGGCGCGATTCGTCTTCTTGAACGACTCCAGCACCGGCGCCATATCGAGAGGGCGCAGCGTGCGCAGATCCACAATCTCCGCTTCGATGCCCTCGCGGGCCAGTTCTTCGGCAGCCTTCATCGATAGCTCTAACCCCTTGCAGTAGGTGACGATGGTCAGATCACGCCCAGGGCGTTGGATCTTGGATTTGCCGATTGGCTCAAGGTATTCCCCTTCGGGAACCTCACCGCGCACTTGGTACATCGTAGCGTGCTCGATAAATAGTACCGGGTCATCCGAGCGGATAGCCGACTTGAGCAAACCTTTGGCGTCTGCCGGCGTGCCTGGGCTGACCACTTTTAGCCCTGGAAAATGCGCAAACACGGCATCGGGCGTTTGAGAGTGAGTGGCTCCCAATTGGCGCCCGCCGCCGCCCACCGCTCGGATCACCAACGGCAAGTTGAACTGCCCGCCGAACATATAGCGCAGTTTGGCCGCTTGGTTGACGATCATATCCATCGCCGAAAAGGCGAAGTTGATGGTCATCAGCTCGGCCACCGGTCGCTGACCCACCATGGCAGCGCCGATGGCTGCACCGATAATGGCGTTTTCAGCGATCGGCGTATCTTTGACGCGTTTTGGGCCGTATTTGTCGTAGAACCCCTTGGTGACGGCATATGTGCCGCCCCACACTCCGACCTCCTCGCCCAAGATAAACACCGAGGGGTCGCGATCCATTTCTTCCATTAAAGCTTGCGAGATGGCCTCGCGCATGGTCATTCGCGCCATGATTCTCCCTCAATCTACGAAAATATCGGTATACAGCTCTTGCAAGGGAGGCTCTGGGCTAGCCTCAGCAAATTCCACGGCATCCTGGACATCGCGCTCCACGCGCGCCTCGATCTCATCCAGGGTCTTCTGGTCAGCGAGCTTGTTCTCGAGCAGATAACGGCGGAAGATACCTATCGGATCGTTCTCCTGCCATTGTCTCACTTCCTCCGGCCGGCGATACCGCTCCGGATCGCCCATAGAGTGCCCGCGGAAACGATAGGTGATCACTTCCAGGAAGTACGGTTGACTTTCTCGACGAACGAAGTCAATCGTCTCTTTAGCTGCTTGGTACACCTTGACCACATCCATTCCGTCTACCTGACCATTCTTCATAGCATAGGCTTCTGCTTTCTGCCGAATGTCGACTACAGCCGAGGCGCGCTCAACCGCCGTTCCCATGCCATACTTGTTGTTCTCGCACACCCACAGCACGCGCAAGTTCCAGATTTTGGACAGGTTAAGGGCCTCATGAAAATAACCGATGTTGGTGGCCCCATCGCCAAACATGCAGATGGTGACGTTGTCGTTGCCGGCATACTGATCGCCCAGGGCCATGCCGGCGGCGATCGGCAAGTGAGCGCCGACGATAGCATGACCACCCCACATGTTTTTCTCCACGCTGGCCATATGCATGGACCCGCCCTTGCCCTTGGACATGCCGGTGATCTTGCCCAATAGTTCAGCCATCACCTCACGCGCCGAGATGCCACAGTTCAGGGCAACGCCGTGATCTCGGTAAGCGGTGATCAACCGATCGCGAGGCTCACGAGCAGCCACAATCCCGGTCGAAACAGCCTCCTGTCCAATGTAGAGGTGCATGAAGCCGCCGATCTTGCCAGCCTGATAGAGCTCGGCGCCGCGCTCTTCCACACGGCGGATCAACACCATTTGGTAATACCAATCAAGCAACTGTCCTTTGTTCATTGATGATCGTCTCCACAATCTTCTCGGAAAGAACTGGTCTGAGGAGAAAGTTATCCGGACAAAACAACACCGCTGATTGCTTCGGGTTCTGTTTTTGTCACTAAGGGTGAGATTATAGCCCAGTTCGGCTTTGGTGCATAAATCGATGAACAGGCGCAATGCGCCCGTTGCTCTTGGGAACGGTCAGGCAGCCTCTCCGGAA
>CAKZJX010000103.1 GCA_937120535.1 uncultured Anaerolineae bacterium | reverse complement strand
AGAGGGTCGTCTGTTGGACACATGGGCCCAGGTGAAACGGATATTGCAGATCGGGCAGCGGTATCTCTGCTTACCGGTTCGGCTGAACCCCGCCTTTTGTACCTGGTGTCTTGGGCTGTTTGGACAGCGTTTACGGTGATGGATTTGCCCATGACCGCAATTCTATTTGAGATTTCACCGACCTGGACGTTGAAAAAACCTACTTTTATCTCCTCATTTCTTCCTTTAACTCCATTTTCATGCTATCTTGTTCCACACCTGCGGCCTAACTGCTATTTGGTGTTACAACAATAGGGGGCAGTCTTGAGCATCGGCGACAAGATCAAGAAAGAAATCACGGAGATTGAACGTCGCACCGACATCTCCGACGAACAGAAGGTATCTCATATCACGCACATTGCCTGTGCCACATGCGCTGGAGTTGCGATTCAACCGATACCCTTTGCTGATATCTTCGTACTGACCCCGATTCAGGCGTATTTTGCCAGCCGAATAGCCGCTATTCATGGCGTGCCGGTCAGTGAATCAGGTGCTATTGACTGGATCAAAGAGACCATGGGCATCGTCGGCCTAGGAATTATTGCGCAGCAGATTGCTATTGGTATCTGGAAGGTGGTCTCCTTCGGCCTTGGGGGCCTGCTCACCATCCCGCTCGTTTACGGTCTCACGTATGCCATTATGAAAGTAGCGAACGCTTATTTCTCTGCAAAAGCCAGGAACCAGAAACTCGGAGATGAGCAAATCACGGCCATTTGGAGTAGCGCATTTAAAGAGGGAAAGAAGAAAGGATTAGATGAAGAACAGAACATCCGAACACGGAAGGGAGGATAGGAAAATGCCCGACGCCAAAGGCATTCACTATTTGCGCACGAATTTCGACTCCGCTGCAATCGTGGCTGCACTTTTGGCGGTGGCTCTAACCGATGAACCAGGCAATCTTGAAGAGAGAGACCTCGCAATCCTGGCTGCCCTCAGGCGCTCAAACTCAATGCTCGAAGACGCATCGCTTTCTGAAATCCAACACTACCTGCGCGGGCTAGACGAAGAGCAAATCCCCGGGCTTGTGTCCAATGTCAAGGGAATTCTCCATGAAATGGAGTTTGTTCGGATAGAGAATGAAGACGGCGACAGTATTTACGCATCGATTTTTGACGAAACGAACCACCCCGGCACCGATGTTCAGCTGCTTGATCAGGCAACCGGCGAAGTCTGGGAAGTGCAGCTCAAAGCAACGGATAGCGCTTCCTATGTAACCGACTGGATTGAGCAGCATCCAGGAGGAGAGATTCTGGTCACTGATGAACTGGCGCAAAAAATGGATCTACCGACATCGGGGCAATCAAACGAAGAACTCACAACAAGTGTTGAGGATTTTGTAGACAGAATGCTGACGACAAAGGATGCCGATGATTTCTGGGATTACTTTCCAGCGCTTGGCGTAGCCTCATCTGCAGTGGTAGTTTGGGAACTTTGGCAGCGGCATCAGCGTGGCGAAGTCAGCCGTGAAAGGTTCATGCGCCTTGCTGCGCGCGCGACGGGGTTGAAGATCGCCAAGATTGGTGCTATTGGGCTGCTCCTGAGCATTCCTGTTGTAGGCCAGGTAACCGGCGCAGCATTGGTGGCCAGACTACTGCTCAGTGCAAAAGCAACTTGGCATGATGCTAGGTCGGTAATACGTAAGGCTCAACAAGGCGCTTAGCTTTGGCGTTAAGCACTGCAAATATCTACCCCTTCACCGACCCCGCCAAAAGCCCCCGGATAAAGTAGCGGCCCAGGAAGATATACACCAACAGGGTGGGCAGGGCGGCCAGCAAAGCGCCGGCCATGGGCAGGTTCCACTTAACCGCCTCCCCGCCTGCGAGCTGGGCCAGTGCGACCGTGATGGGCTGGTTGGCGGGACTGCTGACCAGGGTTACGGCGAACAAAAACTCGTT
>CAKZJX010000102.1 GCA_937120535.1 uncultured Anaerolineae bacterium | reverse complement strand
ATGGTCGTATGGGCTTGGGATTGCGGAACGGCGTGGAAGGGAAGGCGGAACCTGGCGTGATCCACAAGAGTGGCTGGCGCGCGTGTTACGTGTCGAAGGGATGGATCCTACGGAGGCCGAGGCAATTTTGGGACAGGTGCTGGCAAGGCGCGGGATGACGCGACGGGGAGAGTTGGTGGCGCAGATAGCAGGGTATGAGGAAGCAAAACAAAGATACGAACGGCTGGTAGCAAGAGGAGAAGCGGAATTGGAGGAGGACCTGGCCTGGCTGTGTATTGATAAGGCAAAGGTTCATTGGGCAGCAGGAGATTTTTCAGGGGTTTTACAGGAGTTGGATCAAGCGATAGCAATTTTGGAAAAAGCGTCACAGAGAAGCGAGCGAGACAGTCTCGCGAATTATTTAGCAACGGCTTACAGCATTAAGGGAAATGCGCTTCGTGCGTGTGGAAGGATAGCAGAGTCTATTTCCCTGTTCGAGCACGCTATAGCGATTCAAGAACGTTTAGTAGCGAAAGGTGACCATGCGGCATTGTTTGGTCTTGCGACCGATTTAGTGAACCAAGCCTATGCATTGGCCACATTCGGAAAGGTGCAGGACTCTCTTCCTTTATACGACCATGCCATTGCGATTTTGGAATCTCTGAGCCAACAGGAAGCGCCAACCGTTGTGAAGGAGGGTTTAGCATTAGCCTGTCTCAACAAAGCCAGCGCCCTTTGTGCTCTGGGACAACAACAGCAGGCGCTTTCCTTTTGTGGTCGAAGCATCAAAGTGTATGAGCATTTGGTATATGAGAGAGGCTGCGATGAACTGAGAGACACCCTGGCAGGCGCGCATATGAACATGGCAAGTATCTTGCACTCTTTAGGGGATCCTTGTAGCGCGCTATTATGGTACGACCGATCTGTTGTTTTCTGGGAACAGTTAGTGTATAGGGAAGATCGCGGTGAATTCAGGGGTGATCTGGCAACAGCGTATGCAAATAAGGCTATGGCTCTTCAGATGGCCGGGAATGCAAGTGAAGCGTTTGTGCTCTGTGATCAGGCTATTCGGCTTTCTGAAGCCCTTGTGGTACAAGAAGGACGCCGAGAATTTGCTAACTTATTGGCACGGATACTCGCCATCAAGGCTGATTTACTCGTCATCAGGAACGGGGTAAATCAGGCCTTATTGCTTTTCGACCAGGCGATCGACATCCGGGAGCAATTGGTAAATGAGGGACATCAAGAAATTGCGCACGACTTAGCCTTAACTTACTTGAGAAAAGCAAGCGCTCTCCGTTCGGCAGGAATGACCGGCGATGCGATCTCCTTGTGTGATCAAGCCATACGAATCTGGGAATCAAGGGTTTGCCAGGACGGGCTTTATGAAATGGCGGATGAACTCGCCCGGGCATTCATGTTCAAAGCCGGTCTGTTGGATTCTTTGAATGATGCCGTTCACGCTGTTGAACTATACGACCGCGCAATTGAGTTATATGAGCAGCTGGTATATTCCAGGGAGCGTTCGGATTTGGCAAACGAACTGGCAAGAGCCTATGCAAGCAAAGCACTGGATCTCCCCTTTATCAAAAGAATACAGGAAGCACTCCCCCTTTATGATCGGGCAATTGTTATCCGGGAACGCTTGGTGAAGGAGGAAAGGCGACAAGAGTTGGCTAACGATCTGGCGGGCACCTACACCAATAAGGGAACTGCACTATGTGTTCTTGGAGATTTTCCGCAAGCACTTGCGGCTTACGGACGAGCCATAGCAATTCTTGAACAGGCGGTGAACCAACACGGTCACACCGAGTTCCGGGGTGATCTGGCCTGGGTTCAGGGATTGCGAGCAATGGCCTTTATAGAACAAGGGGAGCGCGAACGCGGGACTAGGGAACTTCGTCTGGCGGTTAGCGTTCTTCAAAAAGAAATCATTCAAAGACCGGATTTACAAAATGCGCTGAATCAATTAATGCGTGTTCAAATGATGTTCGAGGAGAGGCTACGATGAGCGACAAAACCGAATTGACGTATCCACAGCACTACACTGAAACAGCACGTTCAGCTCCAGGTATGAAGCAAAAACTCAAACTGGTTCACATTGAAGCAGAAGGCTCTTTTCTCACTCTGGTGTATGAGTGGAAAGAGAATCTGAGTTATCGGGAGGCAGACAATTTGGACTCACGAGCGCGGGCATTTATTGCCTGTGCCATCTATGATGCCGCCAGAGGGGCTGGAATGTCTTGTAAAGCTGGTCCACCGCACGGGAAACGGCCATCCTGGATGGTGGGCAACAGCAATATGCCCATCTCGCTGGTGGGAGCAGGATTTGATGTAGAGAAGAAGATTTGCTTCATGCAAATTGGTCCTCCTGTGATACTTACCAGAGGCGGTGGTCAAGTGGATATGTTTAAACTGAGTCAGGGTTTCCTGACAAAGTTTGGTGAGATTTTTGTTTGACCGAATGCGATCTAAATGTGCGCCAACGGTGAGCCTGAAATGACCGCTCCACACTCCCCCTACATCTGTATCATCTGCGGACGGGAGTTCCGGCCGGCTGCGCCGGATGTCTCTCTCTGCCCCCAATGCGGCGGGCCGCCGGAAGCCCGGCCAATCATCTCTACCCCCCAGCCCGCCCAGCAGCAAGAGGCGACTCCGCTCCCCACCCGTCTCTACTCGCCCGACGAAGCCCAACCCCAGTCCCCCCAACTTGTCCCGCCGCCGGCAGAAGCGCGCCTGTGCATCCGTTGCGGCGCGGAGTTTGCCCCGTCCGCGCCGGAG
>CAKZJX010000101.1 GCA_937120535.1 uncultured Anaerolineae bacterium | reverse complement strand
CGATGCGGTAGGGCGCTGTGCCCGGCCGGGCGGTGGGATACTGCTACGCCACCCGCTCCTGGGCGCTTTTGGTGGTATAGCCCACCTTGAGCAGGCCACGATACTCCGGGTGCGTATCCTCGTAGGCGTAGATTTTGGGCGTGACCGCCGGGCGGGGCGGGAAGAAGTCAGCGGGCATGGCTTCACTCCATGTGACGAATTTTTGATTCGATAAACTCAATTTCTTCCTGCATTAAGCCATAAGGCCGGTATAAGGCTTCATCTGTCCATTTGATATCCATAGGGAGAATGGGAACGAAATAGAATCTGTCTTTTGTTATGTCTTGAGAAAATTGCAGTTGCGATATTAGAAATCGCACGAATTTTGTTTTCAAATAGTCACAGAGATTCTCAGCCTGTAGTTTATCTTCGTAACTGCCAGCAACCAGGTAAGTCTCGGTGCATATCATCTGAGGACGAAGCAATTCAACCACTGACAATACTCTACGCATTCCATTCGCATCTGGTTGACCCGCATGATCAAAAGATGTCTTTGATGTAATCACTTTCCACTTATCAATCATTTCGACGCCGACGGTAATTTCTTTTCTTGGATATGGGCCTTCACCGTTTTGCCACCGCAGGACTAGCTCACCGATATTTTTAGGTCTTGCATTGGTTGGTAAACCAAATGGCTTTCTGCTTGAAACCTGTTCACTCATTCTCCTCTCGTTTTTTGCCAGAACCTTGCGAAGTATTGGAATGGCCTTGCTATGCCGAATGAGAATTGGGAATTCGTTGAGTGCTCTTGTCGAAAAAAATCTTTCATTTTTATGAACATTAACCATTTCACACAATCCCCGCGAATCCCTTTCCCAGAGGAAATAACAAACGCCGCCAGCGATATCCACACCCAGAAACACCTCGGTCGCGTCTTCAAAATCAACGATTTTCCTTATTCGGTCGTCGTTGAGCATCTCTTCCCTAAAACTGTCCAAACCTTTGCCCCCGCCAAACCACCGCGAAGGGATGATCATGGTCAGATAACGGGGATTGAGTTTCTTGGCTTGCTGAACGAACCTGTGAT
>CAKZJX010000100.1 GCA_937120535.1 uncultured Anaerolineae bacterium | reverse complement strand
TTTCCGGAGAGGCTGCCTGACCGTTCCCAAGAGCAACGGGCGCATTGCGCCTGTTCATCGATTTATGCACCAAAGCCCACTGTAACGCAAACAGTGGGTGAGTGGGCTTGTTCAATAAGCCTCTTTGGATGGTATGAACTGTCTCTAGAAGAGCCACAAGCAGGCCGTTTTACCCTTCAATCGGCGGCTGATTCTATGGCTGATCCCCTCCCATGCCTGCTCTACCGGGCTTTCCTTGCGCGTCATAGGGTGCTTATTGAACAAGGCCCCTTTTCTTTGACAAGAGAGCAGACTTCCTATAAAATCGAAAAGCCGCCCATAATCGGCTATGCTTAGGTGTCAATGACACTATTTCCTCAATCAGGAAGGAAAAATGAAAGAATACACTGCCAAATTTATTCGAAACATCGCCCTCGTATCGCATAGTTCCACAGGCAAGACCATGCTGGCCGAGGCGTTTTTGCATGTTACCGGGGCCGCCACCCGCCTGGGCAAGATCGAAGACGGCACCACCGTCTCTGACTATGACGACGAAGAAATCCGTCGTCAACTTTCCCTCTATACCAGCGTCCTTCCCGTTGAATATCGAGATCACAAGATCAACGTTCTAGATGCACCTGGCTATACCGATTTCATCGGCGAGATGATCTCGGCTCTCAGTGTAGCAGATGGTGCACTGATCCCTGTCGATTCGGTCGGCGGTGTAGAAGTGGGCACCGAACTCGCCTATCACGCTGCAGAAGAATTCGGCCTGCCGCGCTTCTTTCTGATCAACCGCATGGATCGGGAAAATGCGAACTTCGCAAGCGCCTACGCCTCCATCGAGAACTTTGTCCGATCCAAGGGAGGCCGCGTGATCAAAGTCCAATTGCCGATCGGCGAGAAACAACAATTCAAAGGAGTGATCGATCTGATCACCATGAAGGCCTACCTGGGAGACGGCAAAACCGTTGCCGAGATTCCCGCCGAGCTCAAGGCCGCTGCCGAAGAGGCCCGCGCCGCCTTGGTAGAAGCCGCCGCTGAAGGCGAAGACGCCCTGCTCGAAAAATACCTCGAAAGCGGCTCTCTCTCGGATGAAGAACTGCTGCGCGGCCTAAAGCGCGTCATTCAAAACGGGACCTTCGCCCCGGTTTTCGTTGCCGCCGGCGCTCACGAGATCGGTATCCTCCCCTTGCTCAACGCCATCCTCGACCTGATCCCTTCGCCAGCCGAACGCAAAAAGGTCGCCATGGGCAAAGACGGGGAGGAAGAACTCACCTGTTCCGATGCCGGCCCACTGGCAGCCTACGTCTGGAAAACCACCGCCGATCCCTTCGTAGGCAAGATGACCTACTTCCGCGTCTACAGCGGCATGATCCAGGCCGATGCACGGATATGGAACCAGAACAAAGGTGCCGAGGAGCGCATGGCCGGCCTACACGTTCAGCGCGGCAAAGAACAGATCCCGGTCAAAATCATCCATGCTGGCGACATCGGTGCCGTCGCCAAACTCACCGTCACCGCCACCGGCGACACCTTCTGCGACAAAACCCACCCCCTCACCTTGCCGATCCCCAAATTCCCCAACGCCCTCTACCGGGTGGCCATCTCTCCCAAAACCCAGGCCGACGCTGCCAAAATCACCCCCACCCTCACTCGCCTATGCGAAGAAGACATGACCCTCTCCTGGTACAACGAAAAAGCGACCGGCCAAACCATCCTGCAGGGCATGGGCGATCAGCACATCGAAGTGGTCATCCAGCGCGCCCAATCCAAATTCCAAGTGGGTTTGCTGATTGACGAACCCAAAGTACCCTACCGCGAAGGGATCACCCGCAAAGCCTCCGCCCAATACCGCCACAAGAAACAAACCGGCGGCGCAGGCCAGTTCGGCGAAGTGCATCTGCGCATCGAACCCTACCACGAAGGCGACTTCCTGTTCACCGACGAACTAGTGGGCATGAACCTCTCCCGCTCCTACCTACCTGCCATTGAAAAAGGCATCCGCAACACCATGGAACAGGGTGCCTTCGCCGGTTATCCCATGACCAACGTAAAAGTCACCGTCTACGATGGCAAAGAACACCCAGTCGACTCGAAACCGATCGCCTTCGAAATCGCCGGCCGTGAAGCCTTCAAATTGGCTGTCCAAGATGCCGGCCCGGTACTCTACGAACCGATCATGAACGTCCGCATCACCGTGCCCGATGCCTACCTGGGAGACGTGATGAGCGACCTCAACACCCGTCGCGGCCGCGTTCAGGGCACCGAGTCCCATGGCGGCTACACCGTCATCATCGCCCATGTCCCCTTAGCCGAAATGCAACGCTACGTCACCCAACTGCGTTCCCTCACCGGCGGACGTGGCTACTTCACCATGGAACTCGACCACTACGACATCGTGCCGCAGCACCTAGCCACAGCCATCATCGAAGCGCACAAGAAAGAGCTAGAAGCCAAGAAAGAAGAGTGATCCTGCTGCGAACTGACCCTACAAAAGCCCCCTGCGCGATCGGCCGGCAGGGGGCTTGTTCCACCATCCACGCCATCTCTCAGAACGCACAACCGGCCACCTCGATCCCATCGGATCACAATCCTCCCCTCCACGCCCTCATCCCCCACAAATACAGCCGATACCATCCTGGACGATACACCCGATCGACAGCCTGCTTAGCCCGCCTCAACGCCCCACCAAAACCGCGCTTAAAACGATAGACGCCCCACAACCCATCGCGGCGCGTCTCAAACTGAGCTTCCAACACCGCTTCCTCCTCGTCTGGCACGCCCCACAAATCATACTCCTCGGCGCCGCGAGCGCGCGCCCAACACATAGCTTCCCACTGCAACAGATACGTCGGCATGCGATTGCGATGCTCGTCCGTAGATGCGCCATACACATACCATGCGCGCCGGCCCCGGGCAAAAACCATCAACGCTGCCAACGGTTGCCCATCCAACTCGGCCACCAACAACTCAATCATCTGCTTCGGTCGAAACAACTCGTACGCCCGGCGATAATAAGCAGCCGAATGAACCCCAAACCCATCGCGCCGGCCGGTGATTTCCATCATCCGATGAAACGCCTCCAGATCCTCCCACGGCCGAACCGCCACCCCCTTCTTCCCCGCCAATCGGATGTTATAGCGCGTCTTCTGCTTCATGCGCGCCAAGATCGCCTCCTCCGAACCGCGCAAGTCCACCACGATCGTTCTCGGCGGCTGAATCGCATACGGAGAACGGAACACCGCATACGGGCCAGGAAACTCCACCCGAAGCCGATCCTGCTCCCAAACGTCCGGTTCAACCTTAAGAAAAACAGCCTGCCGCGCCCGACAAATCGCATCTACCTCCTCCCACAACTGTTTCACCTCCTCCCCCTCCCCAACGCACACCTGACGCATTGGCTTAGCAAGATAACCGAAAGCGAGCCCCAACGGAAGACGGCGAAACAAAAGCTGCACCCCCGCCTTCCCGACCACGATCCGCGTCACTTCCCAACCAAACGCCGACTTCAACTCCCCCCATTCAGCGCTCTGCAGAAAATGGACCTCGGGGTGCCGGCCCAAAAACTCACTCCACTGATCCAAAGAAACCTCAGGCATACCGACCCAAAGGGCTACGACTACAGAATAGCCATGATATCCGGTGGAAGTGCAGAGCGAATCGCCGCCTCAGGCACCAGCTCATCCAACAAACGCAACATCTCCTCGACCTCATTCTGCTCGGCCAAGCGTGCCAACTCATCCACCAACCGATTCAACACTTCCCCTTCCACGACCTGATCAGCGGTCACCTGTACAATGTCCGGATGAGCGGTGGGCAAAATCTGCATTGTTTCATCCAGCAACTCCTCCGACAATTTCTCGCCCAGACGGATACCAGTGAAGACAATCTCAATATCGCGACCGGGCTCCAAACCGGAGAGACGGATCAAATCCTCAGCCAAATCCAAAATGCGCACCGGTTCGCCCATATTCAAAAAGAAGATCTCCCCTCCAGTGCCCATCGCTGCCGCCTGCAACACCAAATGCACCGCTTCGGGGATGGTCATAAAATAGCGCTCCATCTCCGGATGAGTGACCGTCACCGGTCCACCATGCGCGATCTGTCTCTTGAAGAGCGGGACAACACTGCCGCGGCTACCCAACACATTGCCAAACCGCACCACCGAAAACGCCCGCCCGCTGCGCTGAGCCGCATCGATCACGATCATCTCCGCCAAGCGTTTCGTTGCCCCCATCACACTGCCCGGCCGAATGGCCTTATCGGTAGAGATCAGGATCAGGCGTTCCACCTGCCATCGAATTGCCATCTCCACCACAACTCGTGTTCCCAAGATGTTATTTGTCACCGCCTCGGCAACATTGAGCTCCATCAAAGGCACATGTTTATGTGCAGCAGCATGGAACACAACCTGAGGCCGATGCTCGGCAAAGACCGCTTCCAAGCGCGCCCGATGGCGGACATCGGCGATCACCGGATGCAGGGAGAGCGCAGGGAAATCCTGATGCAACTCCAACAACGCCTCAAAGATACTGTTTTCCCCATGTCCGAGCAAAACCAGAGTCGAAGGCTTCCAGCGAGCCACCTGACGCGCCAACTCTCGCCCAATCGAACCGCCGGCCCCGGTGATCAACACTCGCTTGCCAGAAAGCGAAGAGCCGACCAGCCGATCATCAATATGGGCCGGCTCACGACGCAACAGATCGCCAATCTCCACCTCCCGCAGCCGGCTGACACTGACCTTACCGCCGATCAACTCGTTCAACCCCGGAATAGTGCGCGAAGGAACCCCCTTCTTGCGGCAGATTTCGGTGATCTGTCGCACCAGTCGTCCGGGCGCCGAAGGAATAGCAATGATCACCTCATCGATCGGACGATCCTCCAGCACGTTCTCCAGATCGGCCACCTTTCCGATCACCGGAATGCCGTGCATCTCCAAGTGCTGCTTGGCGGGATCGTCATCCAAAAACCCCACTGGAATCATTTCCAACTGCGATGTCTTTTGCAATTCTCGCGCCACCAACGCCCCGGCATTCCCGGCCCCAACGACCAGAACACGACGCCCCTTATCACTTTTCGGCCTGCGCTGCTCGCTCAAAATGCGAAAAGCAAAGCGCGAGCCGCCGATAAGCACCAGCGAGAACAACCAATCGATCGCTAGAGCGGTACGCGGCATACCGGGCACGATCAGCCCCAACGCACTGAGCGCCAGCATCACTCCAGCCGTCAAAACCGACGCCGTAGAGACGGCAGCGGCAATCAACCTCAACTCCCCAACACTTGCATACTTCCATAAGCGACAGTATAACCCGAAAAAATAATACGTAGGGAGCTTCACCGCCAGCGCTACACCGGACATGATCAAGATCGCCGGGAAATAAAATGGCATCTCAGCCACATCGTAACGCAGTGCAAAGCTGCCCAATACCGAGATCAAGATTAAGATCACATCGCCAATCAAGACAAGGCGATTGCGAATAGATAACTGAGCCGCCATCTGATTTACAAAGCGCTCCGCATCCAATTCACCGTTTGCGCTAGCCCTTCCGCAAGAGACACCCTAGCTCGGAAACCAAGCCGCTCTGCCGCCTTTTGGGGATTGCCGATAGAACGATAAATATCCCCCGGCCGCGGCGGCGCAAACTCGGGTGGCGGCGCAGAGGGAAACAAGCCCATTAGGATGTGTGCCAGATCGAGGATACTCGTCTCAGCACCGGTGCAGATATTAAAGATCTCCCCAGGCGCAGCCGGATGCTCGGCAGCGATCAGATTGGCGTGCACCACATCGCTCACAAAGATCAAATCGCGCGTTTGCCCGCCATCACCGAAAATACGAATTGGCTGCCCGCTCAACAAACGACGGATGAAGATTGGGACGGCAGCCGCATATGGCGAATCAGGACGTTGCCGAGGGCCATACACATTGAAATATCGTAACGCAACCACCTCCACACCGAAGACCTGAGTGTAGAGCTGTCCATACAGCTCGTCCACCCGCTTCGAGACAGCATAAGGGGAGAGGGAACGCAGAGAAGGCGTCTCCTCAATCAGCGGCAACTCTTGCGAGTCGCCATACACCGCTGCGCTAGAAGCCAACACCACCCGCCGCACCCGCTGTCGACGCGCCATCTCCAGCAACAACGCCGTACCATTGACATTGACATCAAAACAAGTGAGCGGATCTTCCAACGATTGAGGCACCGAGATGAACGCGGCTTGATGGAAGATCGCCTCGACCCCCTGGCAAGCTGCCTCCATCTGCCGGCCATCGCGCAAATCGGCCTCGATTACTTCCACATCCAAGCCAGCCAGATTCTCGCGTTTACCGGTCGAAAAGTTATCAACCACGCGAACCTGATCGCCTCGTTCGAGCAAAGCCTGTACCAGATGCGAGCCGATAAAGCCCGCGCCGCCGGTGACAAGAACCTTCATTTACGCTATCTCCCCATTGCGCGCATCACCGTTCCGATCGTGCGCAGAATAATTTGAATATCCATTGCCAGAGAACGATGTTTGATGTAATACAAATCATATTCCAATTTCACGCTAGTCTCCGTAACACTGGCCACATACCCGTAGTTGATCTGAGCCCAACCGGTCAGGCCAGGTTTGACCAGCAAACGGGCACGATAGAACGGAATGTGACGCTGATATTCTTCTACCAGCTCTGGGCGTTCGGCACGCGGCCCAACCAAGCTCATCTCGCCCCGCAAGACATTCCAGAACTGAGGCAGCTCATCTAGACGCGTGCGGCGTAAGAAGCTCCCAACGCGTGTGATGCGCGGATCGTTCTCGGCGGCCGGCCGCGGTTTTCCATCTGGTTCGGCATTTTGATACATAGTCCGAAACTTACGAATAATAAATACCGTCCCGCGGCGCCCCAGGCGAGATTGAGAATAGAAGATCGGGAGTCCGCTGTCGATCACAATGGCCAGTGAAATAAACGGGAACAACACCCCTAGAACCACCATGCCCGCCAAACCGCCCAAAATATCCAAGACGCGCTTGGCCAACTCATAGAAGCCGCTCACCCGAGCTTGTTCAATGAACGAGCGAAGCAACCAATCGGATTCCAGGTGATGGATCGGCACCCGGCCGGATAACTCCTCGTAGAGAATGGGCATACGGGTGATCTCGATCCCGTTCTGCTGGGCATCGAGGATGCGTTGGAACGTCTTGCCGCTCATCGTGCCGGTGATGGCGATCACCACCTCGGTTATGCCTTGCTCCTCGATCGATTTAAGCAGGCAATCACTCCCGCCAAAAACCGGAAATCCATCCACCGACGTGTCATGCTTGCTGTTGTCGTCGTCAATGAACCCCACCAGCTGAAACGGCGGCGGATGGATCGACCGATACAACTGGGCTAGGGTACGGCCGGCCTTGCCGGCGCCCACGATCAACACGCGGCGCTGCCGGCCAGCCGTGGTGTAAATACGGATGTATATGCTCCGCCAGAGCAGAGTAAACAACGAAGCATACAACAAAAACAGCCCCACCAGCACGCGCGGCAGCGATTGCGGATCGCGGTTGGTGATGAAGATCAACGCATAAATCACCAACCCCAGAATGGCCGCCATGGCAATGCCCCGCAGCGTGCGCCGGCGGTTGGCCGCAATCTGTGGCTCGTAGAGTTCTACCAAGAAAACCGTCCAGAGAAGCGGAAGCGCATAAAACCAAAACGGGATCTCCACACTAGGGAAAAAGCGCATAGCCCGTAGCGGAGGAATGCCACTGGAGATCAACCGATACCAGGCATATCCCAGCCAGGAATAGTACGCTCCCACCCCTGCCAGGATGCCTGCAATCAGATCCCCAAAAAATAACAAAGCGCGATGTTCGCTGGTGAGCAGGCGCAAACGGATCGGACGGGTGGAGTGTTCAGCCATGAGAAGGCCTCAGCGAAGTAAGTAGACTCCAGATTAATGCCGTCCCCCAAGCGAAGTGAATGATGATCACGGCGATCGGGAAACTGATCAACAAGGCCGGCTGGCGACGCTTGATCGCTTGCTGCAGCGCCGCCACGAGTAGAACCAACCCATAAATAGCCAACTCCACCATCAAAGCTTGGCGCGCCGGCGGCCACCACGAGAGCGCCAACAGGCCGAACACGCTAGCCACAAACACCGGCGGCAAGAATTGACGCAAGATCAATGTGCGTGGATAGCGTAACAACATGCGCGCCTTCCAATATCCATATCGCCAATATTGTCGAGCCAAGGCACGGAACGTCGGTCGAGCGTAGTAGATGGTGCGAATACGCGGATCCAACCAAACCACCTTTCCCGACCGCCGCACTCGGACATTGAACTCATAATCTTCGTTGCTCAGCAACGACTCATCGAAGGCGCCGATCTCCTCAATCAACGATCGGCGATAAGCACCGAAGGGAACCGTATCCACCGGCCCCGCATCTGGATTCAACCGATAAGCGGCATCGCCCGCCCCGAGAGGGTGCCCCGCCGCCGCAGCGATTCCAGCCGCCACCCAACCCGGTGCCCCAGGCCGGATCTCCCATACCCCCCCTACGTTGGCTCCTAACCCTTCCTCCAAAGCGTGCACACAATTCTCCACATAATCCGGATAGGGCGTGGAATGAGCATCCATGCGGATGATGATCTCGCCCTGGGCCGCCTCAATCGCTCGATTCAGCGCCGATGGAATGGCACGCGCCCGATTCTCTATCACCCGGATCGTCAAGTCAGGATGTGTGCGTTGAAACTGCTCGATCACCTCGCGGGTGCGATCGGTGGACATGGAATCGGCGATCACCACTTCCATCTCTGCGCGAGGAAAGGTCTGGCCATAGATGGCCAACAGCGTCTCGCCAATGGTGGCTTCCTCGTTATAGCAAGGGATGATAACAGTTACTTTTGGCATGGTCATCACGCAATACGCAGCGCAACCTCTCGCCCACAGAGGCCTTGTGCGTATTGCGCAGTCTGCGGACGGTATTTTACCATCCTGCGCAACTCAGACCAGTGCAACGGCTTCAATTTCAACCAAAGCTCCTTTGGGCAAAGCCGCGACTGCAACCGTGCTGCGTGCCGGCGGATTCTGCGGAAAGAACTCAGCATAGACGGCATTCATGGCAGCGAAATGGGCCATATCTGTCAGGAACACTGTGGTCTTGACCACTCGATCTAGGCTAGACCCGGCGGCTTCTAAGACGTGCTTGAGATTGGTCAACACCTGACGGGTTTGGGCATCCACCCCGCCTGGGACCAGTTCCATCGTGGCTGGGTCTAATCCGATCTGGCCGGCGGTGAAGACGAAGAAATCTGTGACCACCGCTTGAGAATAGGGCCCGATGGCCTGTGGCGCATGTTCAACGGAGACGATTTTCTTGGAAGACATTGCACCTCACTCGAGCAAGAGTTGCTCAGGGATGGATTGCGAGCCTGCTCTGTTGGCGGCAGGGACCATCCAACAGAAGGCGATCACCCGAAAACTGTCGAACGTCGTTGCGTCCTCAAAAAGCGTTCCTTGTGACCGAGCACATTACGATCGATCGAACGTCATCTCGCTGGATAATTCTATCATTTATGCGCCCGATCCGACTCGCCGAATAGCCAGAATGGTCAAGTCATCCGAAAGGGACGCGTGTTGCAGAAAGGCGTCGAGGGCCAACTCGATGCTCTCAATCCGAGCGGCGGCCGGGAGATCAACCTGCTGTTGGATGACTTGAAGCAGACGTTCTTCGCCGAACACGTCCCCGTCGGCGGTGAAGGCCTCGGTGAGGCCATCGGTATATAGCAGCAGGGAGTCGCCTTCCTCCAGAACGATCGTGCGTTCAGAGAGATGTACATCCTCAGCCGCGCCTAGAGCAATGCCAGTGCGGGTCAGGCGTTGCACGGAGGAGGTGGAACGAATCCATAGAGGAGGGTTGTGGCCGGCATTGGCATAGGTCAGCTCGCCGGTGAGCAGGTTGAGGACGGCATAGAAGGCGGTAACGAACATGCCCTGACGGGCATCGGGTAGGAGCAACTCATTCACCCGACGCAAGGCTGCGGCCGGCGAGTCCGTCTCCTGAGCTGCGGCCCGCATCAGGGTGCGCGTCAAAGCCATGAAGAGGGCTGCCGGCATCCCTTTGTCAGCCACATCGGCAATGAATAGGCCCAATCGCTGGTTAGCAAGATCGATGACATCATAGAAATCACCGCCAACTTCACGGGCTGTGCGCCAGCAGCCGGCCAATTGCCAGCCTGGGGGTTGAGGCAGGACTTCTGACAACAGGGATTGTTGAATTTGACGCGCCAATTGCACTTCGGTCTCGAGACGTTCACGCAACACTCGTTCAGCTTGTAGGCGATCGTTTTGGATGGCCAACACCGCTTGTTGAGCGATCCCGTTGATGATCTCAATGCGGCGAGCGCGAAAGCGCAGGCCGGCCGGCAGTTCTTCGGCCACCAACACCCCATAGCACTCGTTCTTGATCGAGAGCGGTACAAGGATCAGCAACGGGGAAGGGTCGGCGTAAATGGCTGCTTGTTCTTCTTCAGGATAGGGCGGGAGGGCAAACCAGGCCTGGGGCGACGAATCCGGCTCAAGGGTTCGGACGATGAGGCGGTTGGATTTGCATGCCTGATCAAGCAGGGGAAATTCTTGCGGGCGAAGCGGTCGCTCAAGGAGCGGACGGTGCGGATCGTCAAATCCGTAGCCGTGGCCCGGCAGATAGCGATCCTGTTCGGCATCGTAGTGATATAGCAGGGCGCGCCGCACACCGACCAGGATCGGCAACAATCGCACAATGGCTTGCAGGATGTCTTCCAGCTCGTTCAGACTGACCACGGCTTGCGCCGCCTGCAATAGGGCGGCCGAGGCATAGGCCTGCTCTTGAGATTGATCGTAAAGACGGGCATTTTCAATGGCCACAGCAGCATAGCCGGCAAAGGTGGAGAGCATGTTCTGGGCTTCGTGGCCATAGCGGCCCGGCGTGTGATGGACCAGGGTGATCAGACCAAGCGGTCGATCGCCAATGCGCAGGGGTGCCGCAATGCCGGAGGAGCGAGCTTCAAAGCCGGCTGCGATGGCCGGCGGCCAGAGCGGATCGGTCGGACGGCGGATCAGCGGTTGGTCGGCAAAGAGAGCGGTCATTATGGCAGAAGCCGCTTCGGGATGGTCGCGCCGCGCCTGCTCTAAGGCGGCTACTTCGATGTTGGTGCAGGCCGCAACGTAGAGGTCGGATTCGCCCAATAACCAAATAGCGGAAATGTCAATCGGTAGGTTGGCATTTAGCTCGGTCAGAATAGCCTGCAGCACCTCTTCGACCCCTACGTTTTCGGAGAGCAGGCCGGCCACTTCGCGCAAGCTCTCAGCAACACGCCGACGCCATTGCTCCGTGCGGTACAGGTCGGCGTTGTGCATAGCTGCCGCTATCGTGTCGGCCACTGCTTCGAAGAGTAGGCGGTCGTCTTCTTTGAGTGCGTTGCGCCGTTGGGACTGAATATCCAGAAGGCCGATCACGTTCCCATCGTATATCAGAGGCACGCACAACTCGGAGCGGATGTTGCGCGGCGGGAGCGGCGAAGGCCGATAACGAGGATCGCGGGTCACATCATTAACCAGGACGGTCTCTCCATTGCGTGCAACCCAGGGGATAATCCCTTGTGAGTCGTCGAGGAAGAAGCTAAACCCTTCTAGGTGTTTGCTGCGAGAACCGCTGCCGGCCTCGTATTCGATCGTGCGACGATTTGGATGCACCGAAAACATGTGCACGAACGGGTAGCCGAAGCGACGCTGGATCAGCTGAGCTGTCCCACGCATCAGTTCACGCAAGTCGAGGGACGAGGTGGCGCGCTTGCTCACTTCGGCAATCAGACTTAATTGCTCAGCACGGCGGCAAAGATCGCTGTATAGGCGAGCTCCCTCTACCGCCCGAGCGATTGAGTCGGCTAAAGCCTCCAGCACCAGCAGGTCGTTGGGGTGAAAGGCATGAGGGCGATCGCTTTGAACATCCAGTACACCCAGAATGCGCTCTTCGATCTTCAAGGGCAAGACAACTTCCGAGCGCGTTTCGGGCAGAAGGTTGATAAAGCGGTAACGCTTGTCGTTCAGCACATCTTCGCTTAGTACGCGTTGCCCAGTTTGAGCGGCTAGGCCAATCAGCCCTTGCCCGAGGGCGGCATCAACTACGATATTCTTTTCCCGTCCAGGGCGTGGTGCTGAAGCGCTAGCGCGAAATCGCAGAGAAGCAGCCCCTGGTTGTAGGGTAAAAAGCGCTACGTAGTAGTAATGGAAGGTCTTTTGAATCAAAGCGGTCACCCGGCGGGCCAACTCGTCTATATCCAACACGTTGGCAATTTGAGCGCTGACCTGACGAACCAGGTTCAATTGCTCCAAGCGGAAGCGCTCCACGGCCGTGCGATGGGCTATAACCAGGCCAATAGCAATGATCGAACTCAGCGCCTCGAGCAATTCCAGGTCCTCAGCGTCAAATGGCTGGCGGCGATAGATCTGCAGAGCGCCTATGCGGGTTTGCTGTTCGATGATCGGCAGGGCTAGCCACTGCACACGAGCCGTCTGACGTGAACGAATCACGCGTCCCTGGCGCCAGGCGCGGCGCAGGGCCGGCGTAGGAGGTGAGGCAGGAAACACCGACGGCAGTTCATGGCCGGGCAGCCGGAACAGGTTCTCATCCAACCACAGCAAGACGCGTCCTCCGATGAGTTGACGCGTGGCTTCGAGGATGTAAGCCTGTTGGGCAGCGAGCAATTCGGCGCTGGCCAGTTGAGCTCCGAGACCGGCCAGCTGGCGCCAGCGAGAGAGGGGCGAATCGGTTGAAACAACGCTCATCCGCGCCTCAATTTGCGTTTGATCATGGTGAGGGTGTTGCCGGTCTGAGGCGAGGACTCAAAACGCACTTCATCCATGAGATTCTGGATGAAGTACACTCCTAACCCGCCCAGAGTGCGCTGACGCAGATCACAGGTGAGGTTGGGCTGGGGAACGGCAGACAAGTCGAAGGTCCGGCCATGATCGTGAATCACGATCGTCATGTGGTCTTCATCGGCTTCGTAGGAGATTTCGATCTCGCCGGGCGGCATATCGCGATAGGCATGCTCAATGATATTCGAACAGGCTTCGTCAGTGGCCAGTTGAATGGCGTAGACTTCCCTGTCGTCAAAGCCGGCCCGCCGAGCCGCCTCACCGACCAGTTCGCGAATGGCATCCAGATTCTTAAAATCGGCCAGATAACGGACTGTTTCCATAAGCGTTCAAAGAGCCGCCTCGCGTCCTGCGAATGAGGCGGCCTGGCTGATCTATCCAGTCTCGACAGCACTAAAAATGGCCTACTGCAGCAACTGGGTCGGGAAAGATCTTGAACAGCTCAGTGAAGCCGGCCAATTCAAGGGCTTCTTTGATGCGCTCGGAGACGGCAGCCAGCACCACCTCCCCGCGGTTGTATCGTTTGCAGACGCGTTGCGCAGCCAGTAAGGCGCGAAAGCCAGCGCTGGACATATACTCCAATCCCGACATATCGATCACGATCTTGTATTGCCCTTTGTTGTAGATCTCTTCTAGGGTTTTGGTCAACTCTGGGGCTGTAGCACTGTTCACGCGACCTTTGACCTCCACCACGGTGCAGCGCTTGAATTCTTTGACGACGATTTCCATGAGAGACTCCTGCTTCAAGTAACATGCGATAGAAGGATTATAGCATGTAAGGAAGGCTATCCTTCCATCGTTGCTCTGGGTGGGAGTGGCTCAACAATGGGCTAAAATCCCGACATGATAGAATGTCCACCATGTCGCCGAACCGAACGACAAAACCGAGCCGGGAAAACCGGCAGCGGCAGTCAGCGTTATCGCTGCCTGTTTTTTCACGTCAAATATACGCCAGACCCGATCCGCCCGTTCCTGCCAGGGTCGAGAAGGTGGAAAGGGACGAGTGATTCACCTTCATTAGGGGAAAAACAACAAATCTTCGTCCTCACCCTGGTAGACCGGTTGACGCGCCCCTTGTTGGGCTTCCGAGTAGTCTGGCAACGCAGCCAGGAAGTGATCCAGGAAATGGTAGACGAAGGCGCCGGCGATATTCGTGGATGAGGAGGCCGGCAGGGCCTATGGTGTTCTTCCGAAGTCTCAACCTGCCGGAGCGCCAAGTGAAAGCGCCCACCTATCACCACCGCCGGCCGATCGGCTTTGGGGATGAGAGTGGATTTGACCGAGAAAAGAGAGGGTGTTCGACAACCAGCTTGGTGGAGGATGTGTTATTCGTTATTGCTTATTCGTGGTCTCACGGATTATTTCAGCAGGAAGAGAAGGAGGGGAAGTTGGGCGGCCATGCCCCGAGCAGCGCGCAAGGCATTGCGTATCATGAAGTATTCGGCGATGTTCTCGTTGGTGATCAGGCCAACCAGACGCCCAGCATGGGTGACCGGCAGAATGGGGAGACTTTCTTCTTGCATGCGCAGCAGGGCGTTTTCGATCATCTCATGGGAGTCCACCTCGGGGAGGTTGCTCCGCATGATGGTGGTGACCAAGACGGTTGGTCCACCTCGGGTGAGGGCCGATAGGAAATCGTCGCGAGTTACGATTCCGATCAGGCGATCGTTCTCGATCACGGGGAAATCGTGCTGGTAGCCGGCCAGGATGAGGTCCGCCATGCGTTGGAGGGTGTCATTCGGGGATAGATGGTGGAAGTCGGTGAGCATGGCTTGGGCCACTGGGATGCCGCTAATGGCATTGCGGAGTTGGACCAGGTTGGCCTCTTGCGATGCGCCGATCCACACGAAGAGGGCGATGAACAGCAAGGTGGGGTTGCCAA
Organism: uncultured Anaerolineae bacterium; assembly: GCA_937120535.1. Taxonomy (GTDB): domain Bacteria; phylum Chloroflexota; class Anaerolineae; order Anaerolineales; family Villigracilaceae; genus Denitrolinea. Next base: position 9,294 of record CAKZJX010000100.1, on the reverse strand, counting down.
GTAGGCCGGCCAGGCCGAAGAGCAGAGCCATGCCCTGGCCGATGGAAGCCGCAATTTGCGTGGCTCGTACATAGTCCATGTTCATCGCTAGGAGGGCACGCAGGACTCGCCCGCCGTCCATGGGGAACGCCGGCAGTAGGTTGAAGACCACCAGAGCCAGGTTCACGACAGCTAGCCTTTCGATGAATGAGCCTCGTGAAATGGTCAGGTTGGTAATCGGCTCAAAGGTGTTGGTCAGGAGCAACCAGCCGAATAAGAGGATGGCTGCCACTACGTTGACCGCCGGGCCGGCCAAGGCGACCCATAGTTCTTCCAGCGGGTTGTCTGGCATCCGTTCTAGCCGTGCTACTCCACCGATCGGATAGAGAGTGATGTCGCGGGTGCGTATTCCAAAATGTCGAGCGGTGAGGGCATGCCCATATTCGTGCATCACTACAAATAGGAACAGGGCCAGGATGAAGGCAATTCCCCAGATGACGGCGTTCCATGAACGCTGATCCAACCAGTGGGCGATCCCAACCCATCCGATCAACAACAAAAACGTGGCGTGTATGTATACGTCAATTCCAAGGAAGCGACCGATCTTCCATTGCCATTTCATGTTTGCTTTTCATCCTTTCGGTGCTGAGCCATAAGGGGTGCTTGATAGCAAGTGGTTTCAAGAGAGCTGCCTGCGAGAGCGCTAGCCAATGCCCCTTGTCTGCCGACATTCTAAAGTGAATTTGTCAGAAATTCGTTATAGAATTTTTGCAGAATGATTAGAACGAAACCAGCCCATTCCGCGATGGACTGGTTTGGGTCTGGGGTGCGTTTGCTTAGAGGATCCCTACCCGGCGAGCCGCTTGACCGATCGCTTCAATGGCGCGCTCAATTTCCTGCGGTTCGTGAATAGCAGTGACGGTGGCCCGCAGACGGGAGAGGCCTTCGGGGACGGCCGGCGAGACCACTGGCAAGACGAACACATCGTTGAGTTGGCATTCGCGCGTCATAGCAAAGGCTTTTTCATCCTCACCGCACAGCACAGGTACGATTGCCGTTTGGGTTTGCATGGTGTCTAGGCCGAGGCTCTTCAAGCCATGGATAAATTGTTGGGTGTTCTGGTTTAGGCGCTCGATGCGCCAGGGCTCGTCGAGGATCACCTTGAAGGCTTCGTTGGCCGCAGCGGCTTGGGCCGGGGGAAGCGCAGCCGAGAAGATGTAGGCGCGGCTGGCATGGCGCAGGTAGGTGATCAGTTCTTTTCGGCCGGCCACATAACCGCCTACCGAGGGGATGGTCTTGCTTAGCGTGCCCATCTTGATGTCGATCGCGTTTCCCAAGCCGAAATGCTCCTCGATCCCACGGCCAGTCTTCCCCAACACGCCCACCGAATGAGCTTCGTCGATCATCAGCCAAGCGTTGTATTTGCGGCATAGCTCGACCATCTTCGGCAAGTCAATGATGTCTCCATCCATGCTGAACACCGCATCGGCAATCACCAGCTTGGCAGCGTCGGGCGGGGCGTTTTGAAGCAGGGTTTCAAGATGTTTCATGTCGTTGTGCCGGAAGCGCCGGAACTCGGCGCCCGACATCAGACAGCCATCAACGATGGAAGCGTGGTTGAGTTTGTCGGAGAAGACGTAATCGCCACGACCCACTAGGGTGGAGACAACGGTTAGGTTGGTGGCGTAGCCGGATGAGAAGGTAATGGCGGCTTCGGCGTGCTTGAAGTGGGCGATGGTCTCTTCCAGTTCGGCGTGGATGGTCAAGGTGCCGGCCAGGGTGCGCACCCCGTTGGTGCCGGTGCCGAAGCGCTCGATGGCCTTGCGAGCGGCTTCGTTGATGCGCGGATGGCCGATCAGGCCTAAGTAGCTATAGGAGGCATACATGCCCATCACACGGCCGTTGACGCGCACTTTCATGCCCGGCAGAATCTCTTGGACAGGTTGGTTATAGAAATAGAGGCCTTGTGCTTGAAGTGAGGTGACCCGTTCGTTGAGGGCTCGAATGCGTCGGCCAATCGAATCGGTTGCGCTACGAGGATCCATGCAATACTCCTGAAGGGGATAGGTGGGATTATACTGCGAGCCAAAGGACGCTCTAAGGTTAGAGGGCCTGATCGGCTTCGATAGTCTCAAATTGACCGTCGAGGTGTAGGTAGTAGGTCTCTACTTGTAGACCGGGGAGGTCGGATTGGAGGAGTTGCCTGGCGCGCAGGAGGTCGTTGCGGTGACGTTCGGGGGTGCCTTCCGAACCGTAGGCACCGCAGTCTTCGTGGTTGATCAATACGGCCACTCGAATGGCATGGAGGCGATGTGAGATTGCAACCTGTTTGCGGATGGTATCCAGGTCAAACACGCCGCCAGCCAGGGACACCCGATCGTAATTTCGCTTGCCAAACCGTTCCTCTATCCAGCGATTGAGATGGTGTTGCAGGCGAAAGTCCATGCAGTGAACCACGATGGCATCACAATGGTGTTCGGACATGGCTCCTCCAAAAGGGATGTTTAGGTGACCAGCCGTTTCAGTTCTTCTTCGCCGATGATCTTGACGCCGAGGCGCTGGGCTTTTTCCAGTTTTGAGCCTGGGTTTTCACCCACCACTAGATAGGCGGTGTTCTTGCTCACCGAGTCGCTCACCTTGCCGCCATGAGACTCGATAAACGCCTTGGCCTGTTCGCGAGTGAAGGAAGGGAGCGCGCCGGTGATGACGAAGGTCAGGCCGCTCAACGGTCCTTCTTGTTTTGGGGTTTCTCCCTTGGGCCATACGCCGGCAGCCTTGAGTTTTTGTAGGACTTGTTGGTTGGCCTCGCGCTTGAACCAGTCTACAATCGAAGCTGCAGTGTTAGGTCCGATCCCTTCGATCTGTTGTAGTTCCTCCACCGTGGCGCGGGAGAGGGCATCGAGATCGGGATAGGCGCGGGCTAGATCGGCAGCCATCACTTCGCCTACGCCGCGAATGCCTAAAGCGGTGATCAGGCGCGCCAGGGGTTGACGCTTGGATTGTTCAATGGCAGCCAGCAGGTTATCGGCCAGTTTTCCGGGCGGTTGTTTGTCGGTCTTGCGATCTTTTTTGGTGATCGCTTCGAGGATGTCAGCACGAGTCAGGGTGTAGAGATCGGCCACGTGGTGGATCTTGCCGGCTTCGATTAGTTTCTCTACGATTTTGGCTCCCATGCCTACGATGTCCATGGCGCCGCGCGAAACGAAGTGTTCTACGTTGCGCATGAGTTGTGCCGGACAAGCTGCGTTGACGCAATACCAGGCGACTTCTCCTTCGAAGTGTTCTACCGGTTGGCCGCAGGCTGGGCAGGTGCTCGGTGGGTGATAGACGTGCTCTTGACCGGTGCGAGCTTCGATGACTGGGCCGATCACGTAGGGGATCACGTCGCCGGCCCGCTTGACCAGCACTCGATCGCCGATGCGGATGTCTTTCTCGGCAATGTAGTCGAAGTTGTGTAGCGTTGCGCGTTCGACGATCACGCCGCCGATCTCCACCGGCTCCAACACAGCATAGGGGGTCAAGACACCCGTGCGCCCGACGTTGACGCCAATATCGTGTAGGAGGGTCGTCACCTCGCGCGCAGCAAATTTGAAAGCGATGGCGCTGCGTGGGTCTTTGCCCACCACCCCCAAGGCGGCTGCCAGGGCTAGATCGTCAATCTTGATGACCATGCCGTCGGCTTCAAACGGCAGTTCATCGCGTCGAGCTTCCCATTCTTGCGCATAGGCAATGGCGGCTTCCAGGGTGTCGAAGCGGCGTGCTAGGTCGGTTATCGGGAAGCCGAGGGTGCGTAGATAGTTCAGGGTTTGCCACTGCGTTGGTGGGATCTCTCCCCCTTCGGCATAGACGATTTGGTAGACCAGGAGGGTGATCGGGCGCGAAGCCGTCAGCTTGGGATCCAGTTGGCGAAGCGAACCGGCGGCGGTGTTGCGCGGGTTGAGGTAGGTCTTTTCGCCGGCCTCTCGCAGTTTGCGGTTCAGTGCTTCAAAGTCTCGGATGGGGATAAACGCTTCGCCGCGGACGACCAGATAGGAGGGCAGGGCCGGCGGAGGGGCGGTAGCAACGTCTTCGGAGGAGCGAGGGAGAGGAATGCGCAGAGGAAGGGAGCGTACCGTCCGGAGGTTGGCCGTGATGTCTTCGCCGGCGTCGCCGTCGCCGCGCGTAGCGCCTTGCACAAAGAGCCCCTCTCGGTAGTGTAGCACGACCGATAGGCCATCGATCTTGGGCTCTACCACCAAGGCGGCGCGCTCCACCCGTTCGTCAAGTTTGCGAATGCGGTCAAACCAGGCATATACGTCGTCGGCGGTGAAGGCGTTGGCTAGGGAGAGGACGGGCGCGGGATGGCGCACTTTTTCGAACCGATCTAGGGGCCGGCCCCCCACGCGCTGGCTTGGGGAATCGGGAGTCACCCAATCGGGATGCTCGGCTTCGATCTGTTTCAGTTCTTTCACCAGGCGATCGTATTCCGCATCGCTGATGATCGGCGCATCGAGTACGTGGTAACGATAGTTGTGATAGTGAACCTCTTGTTTGAGCCATTCGTAGCGTGATCGCAGGTCCATGTGGTTCATTATAACGAGGAAATGGGTGGATTGCCACAGATCGCACAGATAGTTTATGTGCATGCTTTCCCTTCCACTAGTGCTTTTCAAAGATCTCACTTTTCCGGACCCGCGTGGACGGCAGGGACGACAATATTCGTGATACAGCCTGGTGGCGATCTTGTTGCTGGCAGTGATGCATGGCGAATTTCCCTGCGGAGGATGTGGCTATGGGCCAAACAGCGACAGCGACAGTGATTGAACCATTCGGCGTTAGGGTTGCGAGCGGTGCGACGCATTCCGAGTTTGAGCGCGTTCTGGACAGGGCTGAGCTGGCTAGCGGAGTTGCCACCATTCTTTTACCAATTTTAGAACAGCCCAGGGGCTTCGCTGAATCTGCGATATACTTGAATTATGTCCAAACGGCTTGGCGTGTTTGGTGGGACGTTCGATCCTCCTCATCTCGGTCATTTAATCCTGGCCAGCGAATCTCGCTGGCAACTTCGTCTGGATTGGGTTTTGTGGGTGCTCACCCCTCGACCTCCTCACAAATCGGACCAGGCGATCACCGATCTAGGGCATCGCATCGAGATGGTTCGTCTGGCGATCGCTGACAATCCCTGGTTTGAATTGTCCACCATCGAATTTGACCGTCCGCCGCCACAGTACACGGTGGATACCTTGGTAGCCTTGCGCCAGCAATACCCCGGCGCGCAGCTTGTCCTACTCATGGGATCCGATTCCCTTCGCAGCCTGGTGACTTGGCATCGCCCAGCTGACCTGGTTGCCGAATGCGATGAGATCGGTGTGATGCGCCGACCCGGTGAAACAGTGCTTCTCTCCCCGATGGAAGCGGTCCTGCCCGGTATCACAGACAAGGTGCGCTTTATCGATGCACCTCTGCTCCAGATTGCGTCCAAAGAAATCCGCCGTCGCGTCGCTCAAGGCCTGGAATTTCGCTATTTCCTTTTGCCAGCCGTGTACAACTATGTCCTGCAACACAACCTCTATCGTTGAAATCTCTCCCGCTTGTTGTCGCCACTTGAACCTATGTCTCTCCTGTTCAATCCCCTCTTCGCCTCAATTGCCATCGGTCACCTGATGGTAGACATCTTCAACGCCAGCCGACCAGTGCTCCTGACCTATTTCGGTTTGCGCGAGACCGAGATCGCCTTGATCTCCACCATTTACATCTGGACCTCTTCCCTGTCGCAACCCCTGTTCGGCTGGATCTCAGACCGTATTGGGCCGCGCTGGTTAGCCGCCGGCGGCGTGTTGTGGATGACGGTTTTCTACACATCGGCCATCTTTATCCCTGGAGCCGGAGGATTGGTCTTGCTGATCCTGGCAGCCCTGGGTTCGGCCGCCTATCATCCAGTGGGTACCGTCCAGGCTGCTCTGCAAGGACGAGTCCATCTTCAAGGTCGCGAAGCCACGGCAGCCTCGCTCTTCTTCATGGCCGGTCAGGCTGGCCACTTCCTGGGACCGATCCTGGCCGGCATCATTCTATCTTCGCGTCTGGGCGCTCCTGGCTTGCTGAGCTTTTCGATAGTCTCCCTACCCGTTGGCTGGACCTTGGCCAGTCGCCTGTCGGCCAATCGTCCCCATCTGCCGGCCGTGGTCACCTCGCACTCCAACCTCGGGCGCTGGGGGACCGGCGCTATTCTGGCCTTAGCGGTTGTTGCTATGCTGCAATCCTGGGCTCAGGCCAATATGATCAACTTCGTGCCCAAATACCTCAAAGACTTGGGCCAATCAGCTGTGGTCTATGGCAACATAGCCGGCCTCTTCATGGGCGGCTCGGCCCTGGGCAACCTGATCGGAGGCCATCTGGGCGATCGCTACCCCAAAAAATACGTCGTCTCAACCGCCCTCGCCTTGGCCGCCTTCCCCATGGGGCTGATGAGCCGCATCGGTTGGTCGCAATGGCTTTACCTGCTGGTGCCGATGGCTGGTTTGCTCACTGGTGCCGTGCACAGCATCATGGTCGTCCTGGCGCAGCGCCTGCTGCCTGGCGGCATGGCTCTGGCTTCCGGATTGATCCTCGGCTTTATCTTCTCGTCCGGCGCCCTGGGCATGTTGCTGACTGGCCCGATGGCCGAAGCGCGTGGCTTCCCGGCGGTGCTCCTCCTCTCAGCCGGCATCGTCTTCCTAGGTTCCCTGGTTGCGCTCACCCTGCCCTTTGAGAGACCTTCTTCCATTCCCTAAGACCACCCCTTAGACTTGCCCTCGCCCGACCCAACCATCACGCATCCAGGTGATACCTGTGATACGGATTCTTACACGGGTTGCCCCATGCAAGATGCATCTCGCGGGCCGTCAGGTCAATGATCAACGCATTGATCGTCTTCTCCCGATCCAGTGGATCCTTGAGGTCTGTTGCGTGATTGCAGATCGAATTGGTGAAATTCACATGATCGCGCTGAATGGCCTGCAGTGTCTTGATGGTATGGGCTGATTCCTGTTTCACCAGCCGCAGCGCCCGAAAATAACGCACCCGCGACGCAATCAACTCCTCCGGATCCTTCTCAATGGCCTTCATCGTATCGTCCAAGAAATGATTCGTATGCACTAGATAACCGTCTTCGCCGTACAAAATGGCGAAACGTCGGGCCGATACCTCCACGCTATACAACCCCCCGCTCTCATGAAAGATCACATGGTTATAGCCGGCTGCCCGGTGCGGCACGATCGTGGCGCGGATCGCCTCCCCCGGCGTCTTTGCCGCCAGAACCGCCCCGCGGCTTTCTCCACGGAGCAGGCGGATTCTAACACAACCGGCCCATTACGACGGCGGAGGCGGCGGTTCCTCCTGGACCTCAGCGGGCTTGCTCGCCCCGGGCCGCTGTCTCCGCTCGAGCAGGCTCAACGTCACTCCCCCTAGGCCGATCACGCCCACCAAGAATGGCACCATCCATCCCACGCACGGAATCTGCCCCAACCCATCGGTGACCAACACCAACACCAACGTGCCCAGCCCAGCGGTCCATGGCGGCGACCAACTTCTCCTCAAAGCGCAGCTCAAGCGGCTACCGACTTCGCTCCCCAGCGCCGTGAGACCGAACAACCAGCCTATGACGATAACCAGTGCCACCAGTGGCACCAATGGGATCAGCAGCAGCGTGACGATCATTAACACCGCCAAGATAGGCGCAGCGATCACCACCAACAGGCCGGCGCCACCGGCGATCAACGGCTGTTGGATCGTCACCTGAGCCACCTGTTCCATCTGTGGCTGCAAAAACAGCGCCAACACCAAAGCCAACAACCCCAACAGGAGCGCCCGTATCAACACCCCAAATGCCATCTCAAGCGGCTCTGAGATGATGAGTGAACGAGCGTCGCTTGTCCAAACTTGCTTCAAAATCTGCGGGATGGAGATACGAATTGCCGCTTCCTGGAGCACATCGCCCTCCACCCGCGCCCCTTCGGCCTGCCTGATCTGACCGCCGATGGTCACCAAATCTCCTTCCACCACGGCCTTCTCGCCCAGCCTGCCCTCGCCGCCGAACAATATCACATCGCCGGTCACCGCGCCGTCGAGGGTGAAAAAACCACCGAAGACGATCAAGCTGCCTCGAACGATGGCTGCCTCCTCGATCGTGACCACTCCCCCAAAGATCACCAGATCGCCGTTCAAGGTTTCGCCGCTGTGCAACGTGTATTCGCCGCCGAAGATCACCGAACCTTCGTCATACGGCCCACGGGCTTCCGCCGATCCGGTGGGCAGCCAAGACATCGCCAGCGCAACTAACACGAGCCACAATCGAGAAATTCGCTTCATCGGTCAACTTCCTTTCGTAGAGTGAGCAAAGTGCTTAAGCCACAAGAGGCTGATAGCGCTCAATCCACCGAGCGCAATCCCCAACGCCGATTGGAACGAAACCGGCACCAGGTGCAGCACGATCGAGCCCAGGCGAACCAGGGCCTCGATCAACTCCCAGAGCGACAATAGTGAGGCGATCAGCGCCGTCAAATGGGCGGCTGGGTCGTCTAAGAAACGCATCGCCCATGGGGCAAACATCCAGCCCAACGTCCCGATTCCAGCCAGGATCAAGATCAGCTGGCCAATTGCTTGCTGCCGTTGCTGCCGCTGGTGATGGGCGGCCAGACGTGTTGCAAAGCGCTCACCAAAGCCAGGCGCCGGCCCGACCAGCGTGGCCGATTGCAGCCACTGATTGATCTCAGCCAAAGCAGCGCAGGATGATCGCAGCGCGATCGGTGGCCTCCAGGGTGTTGATCAAGCGACGAAGTAGGTCCTGCTCTTCGTGCCGAATGGCTTCCTGCTCCGGGTGCAAGGCGGAATGATCGGGGACCCAGATCAGCGGCCCGTCGCCCTCCTGATCGTCGTCCATCGAGAATATCGAAAAGCGACGGCGGCGTAGGAGATCGATGCAATAGTGCGCCGCAATCGAAAGCAACCAGGTGTCAAACGGGCGTTGCACATCGAAGCGCTGTAAGTTCTGATACGCTCGCACAAAGGTCTCCTGGGCAGCGTCATCGGCGACGTTGGCCTCACCCAGCATGCGATAACACAGGTTGTAGACCGGCCGCTGATAGCGTTCAACCAGCTGGGTGAACGCCTGATCATCGCCGCGCTGGGCTCGTCGGATCCAGACCAGTTCTTCGTGCACGTCTCGCTCCATAATAGCATACGAAAAGCCGCTGAAAACGTTGCATGCCGTTTGAGATGGGCTAGGCTTTGGTGCATAAATCGATGAACAGGCGCAATGCGCCCGTTGCTCTTGGGAACGGTCAGGCAGCCTCTCCGGAA
>CAKZJX010000099.1 GCA_937120535.1 uncultured Anaerolineae bacterium | reverse complement strand
TCCACCGCCGCCGCAGGCCCGGCCAGAGCAGGCAAGGCGCTATAGCCCTACCGACCAGCCCGCCCCAGGGAACAGGGAAACGTCCGAGCGGCGCACCATGTCCGGGGTCAGTTCCCCGTTCAGGCCGCCGCGCGGGCGGACACGGCCGGCTCAAACGCCTTGCCCTTCCCCCCCACAACCGAGAGCCGCCTTTTCAGGCGACGCCCCCTCGCAGGCGACCGACGCGCCGAGCAAGCAACCTGTTCATGATTCGAATGTTCCATCCATTGGCGCCCAACTATTCACGTGGTGCTAAAAACCTCAACTCCCCTTCCGATTCAATAGGTCACGAAGATGTTCGGAAAAAACTCGGCAAGTGCGGTCGAAGGTGCCATTGACGAATAGAGGGGAACGAAGCAGTCGCGCTTTGAACAGCTTGTCCGGTGAGATCAGTAAATCGGCCTGGGCCGGCGCAGCAGGCCCCACGACTACGTCGATATAGGCTTGGACTCGCCAAATTGGGCTGTCTCGATGCTATGGCGGGGTGAACAGTGTGGCAACCCCAACTCTCATGCCGTCTCCTGGCAGGGGTTTCTAGTTTGTCGAGTTTGTCGAAACGCAAGGACAGAAAGAACGGCTCAGGGCACGCCGTAGATCACAGTGTTCCCCATGCGAAATAGAATCTGCAAATGGCTTTGAAATTTCTCCTCGCGCACACGGTAGGCGGCCCGTTCTAATCCACCAACGACAATGTAGCGAATCTGGTAGCGTTGTAGGATCTCTTTGGCGGTTTCCCAGAAAGGTGTTTCATAGAGGGTCTTGACGTCGGCCTCGCGCATCCCATGGGCGACCCAATCGCCGCGCCACTGGAACTCGTGCCAGGGCCAACCCAACACGGTCGGTAAACCGGTGTAGGTGGCAATGCGGGCATAGTTTGAGTAGCTTCCGCCAACGGCTTCTGCTACCACGCCTAGAGGGGCCGATTGAAGGTATTGAACGACGGCTGCGTCTTCGGCATGGTAACGGGTGAGATGAGCCGAGGCATCTAGGGTGTAGCCGTTGGGGGGACGGAAGCGGTTGGTGCGGTCGAGAAAGGCCAGGACGGGATAGACCAGGCCGGCGGCTAGGATCAGACTCAAGGCAAGTTGCCAAATCGTTCGCCATTTCCCCGATAGATGGTTCAGCAAGATCACTGAGCCAAAGGCGGCCGCAATGGCCCATAGTTGCCAGGCTTGGTAGTAGAACTTGAAGACGGTGTTCATGCGGGTGAGGAAGGCATCGCGGAGGTAGATAAATTCCGGCGCCAGCACAAGCAGCGCAGCGATCAGGGAGAGGAGCAGGGGAAAGGCAAACGGTGATAGGAAGAACGGCCTGGGATCAGGATGGTCAGACGAGGCCGACAAATGGGAATCGGGGACAGCAGAAGCTGCATCGGCCGGGCGCCGCGCCAGGAGCAGCGATCCGATGAGCCAGAGCAGAGCCGCTATGGTAAATAGGCCGCCGAGGTAGGAGAACCGGCGCAGCGTGGCCGCTTGGAAGAGGGAGCGGAAATCGGGTTGGCCCTGATGTTGGAGGAACTGCGTGGCCGCTTCGGGCAGCCCAAGCCAGATCAGAAGCGCTAGGAGCCAGGAAAAGGCCCAGAGCACCAGGATCAGGCCGAGGGTCAGGAGCAGAGCCGTGCGATAGGGTAGGGAAAGTTCCGGGAGGCGAGTCAGGTAGATCAGGAAGGCGAAGAGCGGGGGGAGAAGCGTTCCCCACATCATCCAGAAATGGGCGCCCCGGGTGGGGTGGATCAGGTTGGGCAGTAGGCCGCCGGCCTGGGACGAGAATCCGACGTAAAACGGCAAGTAGAGCAGGAAGGAGGCGATCACTACCAGAACGCCGAGCAGGAGCGCTTCCTCCCAACGTCCATCCGGTTCGGCTAGGCGCCGCAAGAGGTAGGCGCCCAGGATCAGGGCGGTGATGGGAAGGATGTCCCAGGTGTTGAGGAAGGCCAGGCCGCCAAGGACGATCGCCGTGGTCAGCAGATCGCGCCAGGAGGCCCGCAACGGGAGATCGAATACGCGCAGAGAGCCGCTCCAGCCGCCCAGGAACAGGTTGAGCGCTAGGCCGATTCCTAACAGGTTGAAGGGCAGAGCTAAGACGTGGGGATGCAGATCGCCCAGGACGAAGGAGAAGGCCGGGAACTCGTCGATCACTTCTTGGTGGTTGCCGTTCAGGTCGAAATCGGCGATCACCCGCGAGGCGCGCCACCACCAAAGGTAGCGGGTCGGCAAGCCCCCCTGGCCGCTGGGCGGCAGGTTCAGGTCTTTGACGTTGAGCCAGGTCCAGAAATTGAAAGCCGACGGGTCGGCCGGCCAGAACCAGCCCAGGCTGTGCATGACTTCAAACACTCCCTCGAGGTTGGCAAGAAGCAGCAGGAACAGCGGCGCCAGGAGGGCGTAGCGAGAAAGGGCGACATCCGAGGAGGGAGACGACTTGGAGCGGAACTCGGCGGCACGCCAGGCCACCAACAGGTTGTAGAGGATGCCGTAGGAAGCTACGGCAGCCAGGGCAAAGACCAAGGCCAACATCAGGTTGAAGGCCAGGGCGCCCGAAACGCCGGTCAGCCGGGCCAACATGGCGGCCATGATATATCCGAAGTGGTAGTAGGAAATGGAGTAGCCCGACATCCAGGGGTCATGGGCCGGCAGAGTCGGGGAGCGCAGAATGGCGTTGAGAAAGGCCAGTTCCATCGGCTTCTCTGTCCCAACGGCCTCAGGGCTGCAGGCGCGAACGAAGGCCATGAAGGCAAAGGCAGCCAGGAAGAGCAGTTCGGCGGTGCCGATCAGCGTTCGATGGGAGGTCGCCCATCGGACCAGCAAAGCCCAATCGACGCCTGATGAGGCGGCAGAGGAAGACACAGCAAGCAGCGAGAGGACGATCAGGATCAGCAGAGCCACAAGCAGGCCACCCAGATCGTTGCGCAGCAATCCTAGGGAGGCTAGAAGCCAGAACGTCCAGCCCCAGGCAAGCAGGCCGGCCGCACGGGCCAAGGTGTATCCGCGGTCGGGCAGGGCCGGCAGGAGTCGCACCACCAGCGGGACGGCCAGCCAGCCGATCAGGGAAGAAGCGAGATACCAGGCGAGGAAAGCAAGCATTGGCCTACTCAGGGAAGCACTTCGTAAATCACGGTTTGCCCATCGCGAAAGGCCTCGCGCCAGAACATGCCGTCATAGGTCTCGAATTTCTCTAAACCTTGACCGGGGTAGTAGATCTGCTCCACCTGGCCGACGATAATGTAGCGGACGTTGTACTTTCTCAGGAATGCCACAGCCTCGTGGACCGAGAGCGTCCGATAGAAGGCGGCGATCTCGGAAATGCGGTTTTCCACGATCAACGGCGCCATAAAGCCACGCTGCTGGCGCTGATGCCAGTTCCACCCGACCACGCCTGGCAGGCCGGTATAGATGGTGTAGCGATTGCACCAGCGGTATTCCGGGCAATTGCCCTCCACGATCACAGGTGAACCCTTCACATGATCTTGCATCCAGCGGATGGCGCGGTAATCTTGACCGAGGTCCATGGTCGTCGAGTCCCAATAGGTGGCAGCGGCCATGTAGGTCATCGAGTCCAGGGTGCGTGGAGCTGCCTCATTCATGCGATCGCGAATTTTATCGAAGGTGGCGGTCAGGGTATACAGCGCTGCGCCGCTCGCCAGAACGATGAGGCCAACCTGCCAAAGGTTGCGCCAGCGGGGCAACCAGGAAGGCACTGCCGGCGCCGTCCAAGCCAGAGCGGCAGCGGCGCTCACGGCCAGCAAAGTCCAGGCTTGCAAGTAGAACTTGAAGACCGTGTTCATACGGCCGATGTCGCCCACCACCACCACGATCTCCACCGCCAGGGTGAGCAGCAGGGCGGCGCCGATCAGGAAGAGTGCCCAGCGCTTGGCGTCGGGTTGATCGGGGCGCAGGATCAACAGGCCGGCCCAGGCCGCCATCGGCCAGGCGATCAGCGCAACGGCGGCGCCGAGGGCTAAGAAGCTCCCCCAAGCCAAGATGAAGATCAACAGGGCGGCTTGGATCAGCCGGCCATAGGGCTTGAGCTTCTGCAGCGCCGAGAGCGGCGTGGCCGCCATCCACTGGCGCGTCTCCCACACCAGCCAGAAAAAGATCACGAACAGAAACAGCCCCCAGTGGGTGAAATAGGCCGGCAACGGGGTCTTCGTGCCTTGCCACAGGGCGATCTCGTTGTACGCCGAGCTCCACCATGCGAAATACGGCCGATAGAACAAGAAGGCCAAAGCCACCAACACACCTGCGCCGATCAGGGCGCCGGCCAAGCGGATCGCAATCGAACGCAACCTTCCCTGCTGGTGAACCGCCTGGCTGTGGAACAGCCCATATCCCAACGCAATGGCAGCCAACGCAAGAAACGTATACGCATCCCAGGTGTTGGTCGGATAAACAGCACCCAAGACCAACGCCCCCAAGACGATCGGCAAAACAACCTGGCGGACCAACTTTCCTGGCCGGCATGATCCTGCCCGCAAGAAGGCGATCACCGACCAGCCCCAAGCGATCACAAACACTGTCAGGATCATCACGATCATGTGAGCGTGCAGATCGCTATAGAGAAAGGTGAAAAAGGGGAATTCAGTGATCGGCTCCACATCGCCCGGAGCGGGGATTACGCGGCTAGGGTGCCAATACCAATCGCCGCGCAACAGCGGCAACGGTTGACCCGACAACGCTTTTGCCAATCCCTCCATCCCCCACAGCAGACGTTGCGGCAAAGTGGCACCCTCCACCGTCCCCTCTGGCGCGCCCATACGCTGCAACGTCCGCCAGACCATTTGGATCGTCCCCAAGTTGCCCAAGATCACCATCAGCGCTGAAGCGCTCCCGCCGGCCAACAGCTGCACGTGCAGGCGGTCACCTGGCCCTTCCGTCCTGGTGCTGCCAACCAGGTGAAAACCAAGGTGAAAGGCGCTGCTGCCCACCAGCGCAAACAAGGTCGGCAAGATCAAATTATAGGCGATGGACGGAACAATACCCAACAGCTTGACCGGCATCCCCACCAACACGAAACCGTAGTAGTAATAATTGATATACCCGCCGGCAAACCACGGATCGTAAGGCGGGAACACGGTGGACTTGATCACAGCGTTGAAATACGAAAAATCCATCGGCCGCTCGCCGCCCTTAGCCGGATGCCAAAGGTCGGGATTGCCCAAGCGGATGAACAGATCGATCAAGAACAACGCCAGGAACACCCCCTCGGTCAACAACACCAACTGCCGAGCGGATCGCCACTCCCGGCGCAGCGCTTCTCGCTGGACCCAAGCCTGCCACGCCCCGATGAGCGTCATCGCCCCCACAACGGCGACCAACACCCCGCGCGTCATCGGCACGCCCCACGAGCCGAGCAACCACGGCCCATACGCAAAGATCACCAACCCTAGGGTGCGCGACAAAGCATATCCCTTATCGGCCAGGCCGGGCAGGGCGCGCCGAGCGAGCGGATAGGCGATGACGCCCAGAAAGAAGATCAACCCATACCACAGGAGCAGAGCCAGGATGGGATAACGGTTGGGCAACCAGTCGTAATCGAACAGCTCGGACCACGTCCCGCCGGCCTGCTGGACGGCCAACCGGTCAGGCGGAAGCATAGGATTCTTTCGCGGCCGATAGCGATCCAGCTCTCTGGGCGGCAGGCGGACGACGTTCGATAGGTCCACCGCCTTCAGGATGGCTGCCACCTGCTCTGGGTCATAATCGGCGCGCTTCTTAAAGATCAGCACTTTGGGATGATCGTAGAAAGTAAAAGCCTCTTCGGCGGCCTGATCGTTGATCACAATCGGCCCCAAGGTCGGGTAGGAAGTGAACGT
This sequence comes from uncultured Anaerolineae bacterium, assembly GCA_937120535.1. Lineage (GTDB taxonomy): Bacteria > Chloroflexota > Anaerolineae > Anaerolineales > Villigracilaceae > Denitrolinea. Next base: position 18,061 of record CAKZJX010000099.1, on the reverse strand, counting down.
CTGCACCAGATCAAAGCCCAGCCGTCCTTGGAACATGCCGGGCTCGGCCACCCGATAGCACCAGATGATGCCTTCCTGCGGTGGACAGCCGAGCAATTCCCGATAATACACCGTGGTCAAGGGATAGCGTTCTGGCAACCGGGCGATCTGGCCATACTGATGATTGGTGGGGATGACGAGATAGTCCGCCTGAGTCAAGATGTCGACAAAGCGCGCCACCTTGTCGGGGTTATCGTCCCAGTAGACCTGTAGGTTGAGGTCGCCGTAGAGCCCCCCGAACGGATCGTAACCGTCGAGTCGAAACGGCAAGCTCCAGTCATAGTCGGTCTCGTTGGCGATGGACGAGCCGGCCAGGGTCACCGCGCCGGTCGTCTCGATCCGCAGGAAGTACGTCTGGCCGGCCTGCAGCGCCAGGGGAGGGTGGAGAGGGAAGAAATGCGACGCGCCGCGTGGGTCCCCTTCGGCGCGAAACTCGGAGGTAACCGAAACCGAGGCCAAGGCCAGGTTGGCCTCTGCGTGATCCAAGATCGAGAGGGTCAGAGTCTGTTGGGCCGGCACTCGGGCCAAGACGTGAGGCAGCAAGACATGGCTTAGAGGGGCATTGCTGCGAGCGACGAAAGGCGAGAGATGCGGCACCGCTGGCGAGATCACCGTTCCCTCGAAGAAGGGCAGGAGCTGAGCTGTTCCGTCGGCATAATAGAGGGTGATCGGGCCAGGGACGTTCTGATAGATCCAGCGCGAAGCGGCAATGCGCGGCTCTGGGCGGGTGTAGATTGAGACGAAGGCAAACGCCCAACCGGCAGTCAGCAGCAGCACGATCCCGCCCAACGCCCAGGTCAACGGGCGCAGGTTGCGCACCTTGCCCCCGATGGGGAGAGCGATGCCCTCCACGGTGAACCAGGCCGCCATCAGGCACAACAGCGGATAGATCGGCAGCTGGTAGCGCATGGTGGCGTTGAACTGCAGAGACTGCCACACGAAGTACACCGCCGTCCAACTCCACAGCAACAGGTGACGGCGCTCCCCCCTCAAGATGCGCCAACCCATGACCAAGAACCCGCTCCAGGCCAAGAGGCCCAAGGGCAAGCCCAGGCCCCACACCGTCAGGTTGGTAAACGAAAACAGTTCAGATCGGCGCACCCACTGCAGGCTCCAGGGCAGGTCGGCGACGCCGGTGGCCTGAGCGCGAATCTCGCGCAGATTGGCAAGCCACTGCTCGTTCGGCCAGAACAGGCCGTCGAACGAGTAGGGTTGAAAGATACGGAAGGCGAGCACGGTTGCCAGGCCACCGATCCCCAACAGCAGCAGGAACCACGTCCACAGATCGGTTCTCCGAACCGGGCCGGCCCCCGACGGCTCGTCGTCGGCGCTCCATAACCGACGGCCAAAGCGCAGAGCCAGGGCGATCGGCAACACAACCGCCATCGCCACAGCGTTGATCTTGCTGGCCGTCGCCAGACCGAGGAACCAACCGAAGAGAAAGGCCAACAAGACCAGCGAAACGGGAGGAAGCGAGAAAGCCGAGAAGAGAGAACTCAGCACCCCAGGCCGGCGAGCGGACTCTCCCGAAGAAGCGGCGGGGACTTCGGCTCGGTCGTAGGCCAGGCGCATGGCAAAATACAAGGCGGCGTACATGAAGGGGTTAACGAACAAATCCACCGTATAAAAGTGGGACTGTTGAATCTGCATCACCGCCAACGCCGAAAAGGCCGTCGCCAGAACGGCCACCTTGGGAGAATAAAAGCGTGCCACAATGAGATACAGCAGGCCGATGGTCACCAAATCGGCCAGGGCGGAGAAGCGCCGGCCGAAGAACTTCATCGGCCCGGGGTCCAAGGCGGCTGCCAGGGAGGCCAAGCCCGGCCCTTGGCCGGCTAAGCCGGCCCGCAGGTCCTGCAGCGCTTCGTAGGAGACGCGCACCAGGGTGAGCGGCAAGTTGCCGTACACATAGAAGCCGGCCCCGCGGTTGCGCGGGTTCAACGTGGACTCGGCGGTGTTGAAATACTCGGCAAGAGTCATCCAGCGCCGACGTTCCGGCGGACAGGCGTCCACCGGAATCCCCGCATCGCGGCAAGCCTTGGCACGCAAATTTTCGGTGACGCCGGTGATAAACAACTCATCCGGATGCTGATGTTGGCCTTCCCCCCAATCTACGCCGGTGAGACGTAAATAGGTCGCCAGGGCAAGCACGGCGACGAAGAGCAGATCATAGATCCACGTTCGTCGATCGGTCATGAATGGTTTGCTGCCTCAATCAAAGTCTATACTCTGTAGCCGACAATCCAGGAATCGCCACGCTCCCTGCCAACGAAGCGAGCATCTGCCACAGTCAACCTGCGGAGCCAATCACACTTCTAAGAGCCAAGCGCAATACCTCTCGTTTCGTCCGCGCACCACATCTTCAAACAGCTCGCGCAAGCGCGCTGTGATCGGGCCCATCACGCCGTTGCCGATCGGGCGATGATCCACGCGGGTCACTGCCACGATCTGGGCGGCGGTGCCGGTCATAAAGAACTCATCACAGATCGCCACCTCGCTGCGATCGATCGGTCGTTCCACCACAGGCAGCCCCAATTCATTGCGCACCAGCTCCAATACTGTACGACGGGTGATCCCCTCCAAGATATTTTCCGTCACCGGCGGGGTGATCACCACACCGTCCCGCACCATAAACACGTTCATGGCCGAGCCTTCCGAGACATGGCCGTTCTGGTCCAACACAAGCGCCTCGTCGAAACCGGCGCGCGCTGCGTCCGTCTTGGCCAGGGCCGAATTCACATATGCACCCGACACCTTGCCGCGCGCTGGGATCACATTATCGTCAATCCGCCGCCACGAAGAGATGGTCACATGAGCGCTCGTATCGTTCTGGATGTATTTCTGGAACGGCGTACTCCAGATGGTCAGCTCCTCCTTCAGATTGTGCAGCCGCACACCGATGCCGGTATCTGCCTTGTAGAACATCGGCCGAATGTACACATCCTCCTGCCATGCTTCGGCGCGCAACAGATCAAGCGTGATCTGGATCAAGCTCTCCACGTCATAACTCACTTCCATGCACAATAAACGCGCCGAGTACAGCAGACGTTGATAATGTTCCCAAGGACGAAAGACGAACAACCGTTGGCGATCGGCATTCCAATAGCCGCGCAGACCGCCGAACACAGCTGTTCCGTAGTTGAAAGCATGTGTGGCCACACTGACTCGGGCCTGATCGAACGGCACGATCCTCCCTTCAAAATAGGCAAAACGTGGTGAGCGCAAGGGATCCTCCTGACAAACCAGAATGAGCTTCTCCGTACAACCGTACGGGTATTATACCCGTCACCAGGCAAGCCTAAGAGCAAGGAAACTCCCGAAAACAGGCCTTCACCCACCTCCAACCGAATCGCGAGCATCCGGTTACAATATACCTGTCGTTGGATTGCCCTACCTGAGGAGCGTCTGGTTGCATGTCCGACCCCTTCCGTGCCCGTATCCGTCAAGCCCTGGCCGATAGCACCCTACAAGCTGCGCTCGACGCCAACGCCCAGCGCCGGCTAGCGGCGCGAGCGGCAGCCACCGCCTCCCTACCCGATTGGTCGGCCCGCCGACAACGTGCCCATGCCGTTCGGGCGGAAGTTATCGACCACCTCGAGCGCTACCTCGACCAATTCTTGACCCAACTCCATCTCCTCAGGGTAACCGTTCACCGCGCCCAAGACGCTCAAGAAGCCTGTCAACAAGTCTTAGCGATCCTCCATCAGACCGCCGGCCCAAACGCCCTGATCGCCAAGGCCAAATCCATGGTCTCCGAGGAGATCGGCCTGAACCATGCCCTTGAAGCGGCTGGTCATCGGGTGGTCGAAACCGATCTGGGAGAATACATCATCCAACTGCGTGGCGAACGGCCGTCCCATATCATCACCCCTGCCGTGCACCTCAGCCGCCAACAAGTCGGGCAACTCTTCCACCAAAAACTGGGGGTTCCCTACACCGACGACATCCCCACTCTCACCCAAACCGCCCGAGCCGTCTTGCGCCAAGTCTTTCTCACCGCCGATGTGGGCCTGACCGGAGTGAACTTCGGCGTAGCCGAAAACGGCGCCCTGGTTACCGTCACCAACGAGGGCAACGGACGCATGGTCTCCACCCTGCCGCGAGTGCACATCGCCCTGATGGGCATGGAGCGCCTAGTCCCGACTCTGGACGATCTGGCCCTGCTGCTCTCCCTACTGCCGCGCTCGGCCACTGGCCAAAAACTCAGCGTATACACCCAACTGCTGCGTGCCCCACGGCCGGGGCAGCAACGCCACGTGATTGTGGTTGACAACGGCCGCAGCCGGCTGCGCGCCTCGCCGCTGCGCGAAGCCCTCTACTGCATTCGTTGTGGCGCCTGCCTCAATGCCTGTCCCGTCTTTCGCGAGCTGGGTGGACACGGCTACATCAACCGTGAAGGAGCGATTGCCCCCTACCCAGGTCCGATCGGCTCGATCGTCTCACCGGGCCTGTTTGGCGCTTCCTTTGTCCACCTCGCCCAAGCCTCGTCCCTGTGCGGCGCCTGTCGAGAGGCCTGCCCGGTAGACATTGACCTGCCGAAGCTGCTGATCCGAGTCCGCGCCGGACAACTTGCGCCTCCTTCGGCTCGCAAACCGGCTCCCACCCCCCTGCCGTTCGCCCTGGCCCTCGGCCTGAAACTCTACGCCCGCCTCGCGCGCCACCCGAGCCTGTTTGCGGCCTCCCAGATCGCTGCGGCTCTCGGGGCGCGTCTGCTCTCCCCGTTCTCGCCCTGGCTACGCCTCCCCGCCTGGACGGGATGGGGCGAGAGCAGAGACCTCCCGCGCCCGGCGCTGCGGCCCTTCCGCCTGCGCTTCGGCAACCGACCGCTGCCTGCCCCGGCCCCCTCAGCCGAACCCTCGCCCCGAATCCCGCTCTCGACCGAGGCCGGCCCAACGCCCTCGCCACCGACCCAGACCGCTCCCTCCCCCTCCCTGGCCGAGCGTTTTCATACCGAGCTCACCGCCCTGGGCGGAGGCGTGATCCGCTGTACCTGGGCCGATCTTGCCCATCGCCTGACCGAGATCCTCGAGGAGCGTCAGATCACGCACGTGTTCGTGGATGACTTCGGCGCCCGCCATCTACCGAGCGGCTTCGCACCTGTTCGTCACCCCGATCCGGCGTTGGCGGTGGGCCTCACCGGCTGTGCGGCCGGCATCGCCAACACAGGAACAGTGCTCCTGCTGGACGAAGGAGAGAGCTTCAAAGCCTCCCTGCTGCCGGCCACCCACCTGGTCATCCTGCCGTCGGATCGCCTGGCGGCCGATCTATCTGAGGCCTTGCCCTTGACCCGTCACGCAGCCAACGCTGTGCTGATCACCGGCCCCTCGCGCACCGCCGACATCGAAATGACCCTCACCATCGGTGTGCACGGACCAAAAGAGATGCTGGTTTTCCTGGTTGACGATTCGTCACGCAGGTGATACAATCCCGCCCGCCAAAGATATCGAGGGGCCCCCATCGTCTAGTGGCCCAGGACGAAGCCCTCTCAAGGCTTAAACAGGGGTTCGAGTCCCCTTGGGGGCACCTGCCTAAGACAAAAACATCCACTCCAAAAAGTGGATGTTTCATTTTTATTGAAAAGATATGGAAGGGCCTGATCAGAGCGGATGAAGGAACGGCTACCCTCCCTGCCACAGGCTGGCCAAGTCAGCGGCAACATAGGGTTTCAAGCGCACATCGCGAACGCCGGAGCGCAACAAGCGCGTGGTGCGATCCACATCCATGGCCGCCGTCACCACGATGGTCTGAGGCGCCAGGCCGGCCCGGCGGATCTCCTCTACCACCGCTTCCACGTCGGCGCCCTCAACATGTTCATCTACCAGCACCACGTCGGCAGGGGCCGGCACGAGACTGCGGCGGGCCGTCGGCACAGTTTCCAGGAAAAACCTGGCCCAGGGATCATCGTCGTCAATCAAGAGGATAGACGGGGCTTGGGAAATTTCGGCCGTCTCTGGCTGGGTTTGCGGCAACAAGATGCGCACCGTAGTGCCCTTGCCCTCCTGACTCTCCAGCTGAATTTGTCCCTGCAATTGGGTGATCACATGCAACGCCGCAGGCAACCCCAAGCCGTGATGGCCGGCTTTTGTGGAATAAAACGGCGCCCAAGCTTTCTCGATCGCCTCCGACGACATCCCAGAACCGTTATCAGAAAGGGTCAGCAATACCTGATTTTTCGGGGCCGGCTCGGCGCGCACAGCGATCCTGCTCGCCCTTGCTTCAGCGGCGTTCTGGAGCAGATTGCCCAAAGCGCGCGTCAATTGAGTGCTATCGGCCACCACCCAAGCGGCCTGCGGATCCACCTCCACCTGAAGGCCTCGGACATTGCGCAGTCGAGCGGCTGCCTGCAACACATCCGCCACCAGAACCGGCCGCAGAGTCTGCTCCCTCACTTGTCCTAGCAATTGCTCCTTGACCTGGACGATGGTATCGGCGGCTTCGGCGATCAGGTCCAGGTCTTCGCTCAGCGAAGCCGTATCCACATGGCCGTCGGCCAGGTCCTCCTTCAGGCGGGCGGCAACCATGCGGATCGGCAACGCCTTGTTGCCGATCCAGTGGATAGCTTCGCCGCTGGCCGCCGTCAGCGCTTCATACACCTTGTTGCGCAGAATCTCGGCATGGGCGGCCTCAAGCGCTTGGAGAGTATAGGCGTTGTGGATCGCTACCGCTAGCAGGTCGGCCATTGCCTGCAGGCTGACAATGTCATCTTGGCTAAAGGCCTTCTCCTCCACGCTCTGGATGGTGACCGCGCCCAACACCTTTCTGCCGAACGTTAGAGGCAAAGCCATTTCCGATCGCGTGAGAGGCAGATGTGGGTTCTTAAAGTGGACGCGTTCCTCGCCCACGTCCAGAGCGATGCGAGCTTCGTTCAGATGAATGCAGGTGCCGATCATCGAGTTCCCGCCAACCTGCAGCTTATGCCCTCCAGCCAACATCGCCTTGCCGGCCTCGCCGTAGCCGGCGCGCAGGTGGGCCCATTCGCCGCTCTCATCCACCAAGAACACGCCGGCATAATATAGGCCGTAGGTCTCTACAATGGTGTTCACCATGCGGGGCAAGAGCTCATCCAGATCCAAGATCGAAGTCACCTCCTTGCCCACTCGGGCCGCGGCCTGCAGCAGGCGATTGCGGCGTTCGGCTTGGCGAAGCAGGTCCTGATTCTGACGATGGAGGCGGGCATTGGCGATCGCCACGGCCAGTTGATCGGCCATGGTCTGCAGCGCCACGATGTCATCTTCGGTGAAAGCCGCTTCCAGCTCGCTCTGCACAGTCAGGGCGCCGATCGCCTGATCGCCCACGATAAGCGGCAGCGCCATTTCGGAGCGCGTTTTGGGCAGATGGGGATTGCGGAAGAAGACATTCTCCTTATCCACATCCAAGGCGATTCGACCGATCCGATTCTGGATGGCCGAACCGATCATCGAGTTACCACCGATCTTCAGCTTATGCCCTTCGGCCACCATGGCGCGCCCTGCCTCCCCTCGGCCGGCCTTGAGGACCGCCCATTCGCCGCTTTCATCTACCAAGAAGATGCCGGCATAATAAAAGCCAAATTCCTCGCAAATAATGTCCACCGTTCGCTGGAAGAGTAGGCTCAGATCTAAGATGGACGCAATACTGCGAGAGACGCGGGCTGCAGCGTGCAACAGCACGGCTTGACGTTCAGCACCAGTAGTATGGGAAGCTTTCATAACTAACCTTCTCCATGATATGGGATATGAGAGAGATGCTCTAGGAAGCACACGATCGCTGCCGAGGATTTTAGCCGATCGCTTGCCCAAAATTCTACTTCGACGGCTGCAGCAGACCCTGGATGAGCTCCACCAATCCTTGTTCCCGTCCTTTGACAAAATAGGCCTGTGCGCCCAAGGTAATGGCATCTTTGGCTTTGGTCACTTCATCGTAAGCGGTCAGCACCACGATGGGCAAACTGGGACGGGTCTCGCGAATCCTGCGGAGCAAATCCAGGCCGGCGCCTGGCTTGGGAATGCCGCTGAAATCGGGCATGCTTAAATCCAGCACGGCTAGGTCGATCTGATCGGCATGAGCGTGAAAGGCCTCCCAACCGCTGGAGCAATCGGCGGCGGTTCTCACCTCGTAGCCAGCGCGCAGCAGGGTCTTTTCTAAGCTGCGCTGGACCAGTTTTTCGTCGTCCACCAGTAGGATCGTCGGCATTCTATCATCTCCTGAGCAAAGTTAACTTACGATACCCGATGGGACAAGCGCCTGATGACGTTACAATCGTTCCGTCCGGTTGCCAGGGGAGAGAACACCCAGAGGCCCCCCAAGAGAGCTCCGGTTGTGAGCCGGCGGTGGCGTTGCTCATTGAGTCGTCTGGCCAGCGTCCGAAGCGCCCAGGTTGGCGGTCCCAGCGGCATTATGGGCAATTCTATCGTGAGTTGAGAAGAACAACACACTCGGCCTCTCCACAATAGGCGCTTATTCCAAGGGCAGCGAGTCCGCCTTGGCGACCGGCAACAACACAAAAAACGACGTGCCCTGACTAGGCCGGCTTTCCATCCAGAGCTTGCCGTTGTTCTGGCGCACCATCTCCAAACACGCGGAGAGGCCCAAACCTGTGCCGCCCTTATGCCCTTTGGTGGTGAAGAACGACATCCAGATTTTCTCTTGGATTTCCGGCGGAATGCCCGGCCCGTTATCTTGAACACAGGTCAGGACGAAATCGGGCTGGCTATTGGGCTTGACCGAGATGTAGATCCGCGGCTCCAGGTGACCTTCTAGCGCTTCCCAGGCGTTTTTCACCAGGTTGTTGAACACCTGCTCGATCTGGCGCGGATCGCCGAAGACGAGCGGCACGTCGGGGGCAAATTCGGTGGTGACCACTCCTTTGGGCAACCCCATATTTTGGATCAGGCGCTCCAGCTCCTCGGTGAGAGAGAAGGCCTTGGGGTGCCGCTGACGGGCCGGCCCGATCAAGTTCTCCTTAATAGAAAGAATGGTCTGAGCGCTGGTCTCAATGATTTGGAGATCCTCGAGGATCGAAGCCAGACTGAGCAAGGCCTGGCGCTGCTTCGGCGATCGGGCCTGCAGGTCCTCGATCAGCCGATCCACAGCTATGCCGGCCAGGGCGGCCTCCTCCAACCATTGCTCGACGAGAGAGCGAAACGGATGCTCCGCCTCCACGGGGATCGGATCGGTCAGCAAGGCTTTGAACACGGCAATGAGACGGAGCACATCTTGCCGCACGCGCTGTACACTGCCCAGCACGGGCGCAGCTTTGTTGCCCACCCAGTGAATGGCCTCGCCGGTCGCCGTAGCGATCGCCTCGAAGGTCTTGCTGCGAATCAATTCTTGATTGGCTGCCTCCAATTGACGCAACAGCTGAGCGTTGTGAATGGCGTTGGCGATCTGATCGGCCATGGATTGCAAGGCGGTCATGTCTTCCTCTTCAAAGGCTTGGGAGGGCTCGCTCTGGACGGTCAACACCCCTAGGGCTCGTCCCTTAAACAGCAGAGGCAGGGCGATTTCGGAGCGTGGGGAAGGGGCAAGGGAGCTCTGGGTGCCCTGGGTTGCTATTCCGAGATCGGGGACACTAAGTGCGATCTGGGCTTTCTGTTCCAAGATCGCTCGCCCAGGGAGGGATTGGGAATCCACCGGCAGCTCAAAGCGATTCTGAAGCAGCTCGGCGCCCGGATCGCCGCGGCCGGCGCGCAATTCTAGGCGAGTGCTGTCTTCTGAAAGCAAGAAGATGCCAGAAGAGTCCACGCCGAACTCACTGCAGAGAATGTACACGGTGGAACGCAGCAGCTCATCCAGGTCCAGGATAGACGTGATGGCATGGCTCACCCGAGCGCCGGCCTCCAGCAATTTTTGACGCCGCAACAAGGCGTCGATCACGATTTGATTTTGGCGTTGCAGATAGGTGTTGCGCTCGAGCAGATGGGTGAGTTCGCGCAGGCGCGCCTCCAAACGCTCCACCACTTCGCTCTGGTAGGCACGCAGATAGCGTTCGGCGTCGGGCAACACCTCGCGCTTCCCGCTCAAAAAGGCCCTGACTTGTTTTTCGAAGGAACCGACGTCAATCGGCTTGATCAAGACGCCGGCAAAACCGGCGGCCAGGGCCTGAGCTCGGGTCTTTTCCGTCACGTCGGCGGTAACCGCCACGATCGGCGTGCCGGCCGGCAGGATGCTCCGCAACCGTACCGCCATGTCAATGCCGGTCATGTTGGGCAGGTGGATGTCGAGCAACACCAGATCGGGCTGGGTGTTTTCGGCCAGCTCGATCCCGTAGAGCGGATCGCCGGCCTCCAGCACGATGAATTCCCCCTCCAGCAAGCGGCGTATCAGGGCGCGCGCATCAGGATTATCGTCTACGCATAAAATTCTCGGCAAAGACTTGATGTCGTTCATACAGCTATCATCGGCAGTGCAAGCCATCCTAGCCAAGCAGCCGGCTCAAAAGATAGTTTAGCAAACTTCTCGGGAAATGGCTAGGCCAGAAGAGAGCCCATAAAAGAACAGGCCTGCGCCCTGACGATTCATCTCTGCCCGTCGGCTTGTCTCCAGCAGACACCCCCTGGCAGAAGGCTATCAACGTTTAGGGCGAGACGATCACTTGGATGTAGACTTCTTGACCAAAGGCCGTTCCATCGGGAGCGAAGGCCTGCCACCAGCTACGATATGTGCCAGGCTCCAATGGAGCCAGGAATAGGACACGCAAGATAGCCTGCTCGCCGGCCCGCGCTGGGTAGAGTGGAAGATCGTCTTGGGCGCCGAGCAAGACGCCATCAATGTTGCGCAAGCGATAGCCGGGGCCCCAGTCACAGGTGCCAGTGTTTTGCACTAGCCATTGCTTGTCGAGCGCTTGGCCGGGCAATACCAGGGTGTTGTCCGGATAGGTCAGGTCTTGCAGCCAGGTCAGATCGTTGACACAGGGTGGAGTGGCTGTGGCCGTGGGGAGAAAGGTTGGGGAAGGGGAGGGGATCGGGGTGGGCCAAACTGGCTCGGGGGTCGATGGAGGAGGCGTTGGGGAGAAGGAAAGGGTCGGGGGGCGGAAGGGGGTCGGGGAGGGCGTCGGCGCACAGGCCGAGACGATTCCCATGATTCCCAAAATCAAAAGAGTCTGCACTACCCTAGGCGCGCCCACAGGGGATCCCCCATCCTCCTAGATCTCTCCTAAATCGTCTCCTTCATCAGCCATGCTGATCGGCAGGATGAGTTCCCCACCTAGTGCTTTCTGGCGGATGATGGTTTCGATCTCGGCTGCCAGATCGGGGTTGGAGCGCAGGAAGTCTTTGGCGTTCTCACGCCCTTGGCCGATGCGAATGTCGCCATAGGCAAAGAATGAGCCGCGCTTCTGGATGATCTCGAGTTGGGTCGCTAGGTCGAGCAAGTCGCCGACTTTGGAGATGCCTTCGTTGAACATGATGTCGAATTCGGCCGTGCGGAAGGGGGGAGCCACCTTGTTCTTCACCACTCGCACCCGCGTGCGGTTGCCGATCACTTCATCGCCGAGTTTGATGGATTGAATGCGGCGCACGTCCAGGCGGACGGAAGCGTAGAATTTGAGCGCTTGGCCGCCGGTGGTTGTCTCAGGATTACCGAATACCACGCCAATCTTCTGGCGCAGCTGGTTGGTGAAGACCACGGCGGTCTTGGTCTGGTTGATGGCGCCGGAGAGCTTGCGCAAGGCTTGGCTCATCAAGCGCGCTTGTACGCCCATGGTGGCATCACCCATATCGCCTTCCAGTTCCGAGCGGGGGACCAAAGCCGCCACAGAGTCGATCACCACCACGTCAACTGCGCCGGAACGCACCAGGGTTTCGGCGATCTCCAGCGCTTGTTCGCCCGTGTCGGGTTGCGAGACCAGCAGGTTGTCCACATCCACACCACACTTAGCGGCATATACTGGATCGAGGGCATGTTCCATGTCGATGAACGCTGCCACGCCGCCCATCTTTTGCGCTTCGGCAACGATGTGTTGGCAGATGGTGGTCTTGCCGGAGGATTCGGGGCCGTAGATCTCGGTGATGCGCCCACGCGGAATGCCACCGACACCCAGGGCGATGTCGAGAGAGAGCGAGCCGGTTGGGATCACTTCGGTTTGCATGGTGTGGGCCTCGCCCAAGCGCATAATGGCGCCTTCACCGTAGCGTTTGATAATATCGCTCACCGCTTTGTCTAAAACCGCCTTCTTGCCTTCATCGAGGAGCGGTCCGGGGGCGGTGGATTTGGTCAGGGAGGATTTGCGAGCCATGGGATTTCTCCATATGAAAAATTTGCCAAAGTCAAGTGCCAGTTGTCAAGAGGCGTGGGAAGCATCGATGAGTATAGCACACGTGTTCGGATCGTCAAGGCCTGCGGGTGGGGAGAGGAGTGGGCGTGGTGGGCAGGAAGTCTAACGCAGGCGTAGGTGGGGCGATCACTTGGAATTCGTGCCACATGCGATGGGTGAAGTAGGTCACCTGACCGGGGAAAATCTCTACCCAGAAGCGGCGATCGCGTCCGCCATAGCTCAGGCTCACCTGATACAGGCCGGCCGGCAGATCGCCGATCACCAGATTTTCTTGGTAGTAGTCGTCGGGGTTCACCGCTTCGGGGCCATAGGTGCGCGTTTCGTATCGTCGGCCGTCCTCAGAATACACGTTCACTGGGAAATGGGTGAGCAATTGCCCGTTGTATTGGTGCAGACGCCCCACCAACACCCCCCATCCTTGTGGCAGCGCCAGCCACAATTCAGGATTGCGCGTGTGGTAGTAGGAATTTTCTCCCAGCCGCACTTCAAAGTGCAGATGGGGGCCGGTTGCGTGGCCCGTATCTCCCACTCGACCGATCGTCTGGCCAGCTTGCACGTGCTGTCCTATGACCACATCGATCTGCGAAAGGTGGGCATAGACTGTGAACAGGGATTGGCCGCCGTATCCGAAATCGTGGTGAATGGCCACCGCCAGGCCGTAGGGGTCCGTGATGTCTTTGGGCAAACCGCTGTAGAGTCCACCGCCGGCCCAGATCACCGTCCCCGGGCCGGCGGCCACAACCGGTGCGCCAGCGGAAGCGGGGATGTCAATGCCGGTGTGTACCTCGTTGTCGAAGAACATGCCGCCGTAGCGATAATTGGCGAGCGGCCAATTGATCTGATCGGCCAGCAGCGGACGAACGAAGTAAAAGTGATCGTAGGGAGCGACCGCCCAGGGCACCGGATACAGCGGGGGCCGCCACCACGAAACCGGTTCTGGCCCCGGTGAGGGGAGCAAGAAACGCAGCGGGGCGGTCGGTTCTTGCGGGACCTCGAACGGGGTTGCGGTCTCGAGGGGCGCTCCCCTTCCGAGATCGGCCTTCTCAAGCGGCTGCGCTGGGTCGGAACAGGCGGCCAGCCCTCCTATTGCCAGGACAAGGGCCAGAAGATGCCAGCGGGAGCGGAACAGAATCGAGCGGATCATAGGCTCAGGGTGTAGGTGTCGGCGAAGGTCGAGAGGCTTTCGTTGCGGTAGGCGAGGGCGTGATAGTCGGTGTGGCCGTGGGCGGCAGGCGGGGGGTGGGCGTGATCAGGGCCTCTGGGGGGTAGAGTTCCAGCATGGCCGTGTACCAATCCAAGCCGCCGGAGAAGACGAACTCGGTGAAGCGAGCACCGGCAAAGTAGACGCGCCAATTGGGCAGGGCCGGCAAGCGCTCCCACCCGTAGGCACGGGCCAACGCAGTGAAGTCTACCCAGTAGCCAGGGGGAACGGGAGCATAGGCGCCGCCTCGGTTGTAGGCTTGAGGGTCGAGGCGATATCGAGCGTCCAAGTCCCAAGGTGCTTGGCGCAGGGGCATTCCCTGAGAGCCATCTTGCTTCTCGGTCCGCAGGAAAACTCGCCAGTAGGTCTGTTGCCCGATCGTCTCAGGGACTGCCGCCAACCAACCCACCCTTGTCAACAAGGGATTGAGGGCGAACGCGCGTCCAGTATATAGCCAGTCGTTGGCCATGCCCGGGTCGAGCGGGACGGTCAGGGGCACATAGGCCTGTTTCAAGCTGGCCAGCGCGTCCCAGCCGGCCTCGTGAATCACCCGTTGGCGCAGGGCGGCGAAGGCTTCGTCCACATCGTCATGAAGGTGAGGATAGGGCGCCTGGACGCTCGGCAGGGGAACAACGGCCCGGCGGAGCGAGTTGGCTTGGGCCGGCAGGGCGGCCGGGGTCCACAAGGGCGTTGGCGTGGTGGGAGGGAGATGGGGAGAGGTGAGAGGCAGCGCTTGGGGATTGAACCTCAGCCAGAGCAGGCCGTGCACCGGACCGGGCAAACGACGCAGGGGCAGGATCCACTCTCCGGTCAAAGAGGAAGCGGTCAGGTATTCCTGATTGGGGCCGTGGAGCACGATCGCCAGGGCATCCTGCTGGGGATTCCAAGCCGCCCAGTCGGCATCGGCCACGCGGCGCGCTGGGCGTTGGGGAAAGTTGGCGTCCCATAGATAGGCGCCGCCGAATTCTATATCTTGGGTTTCGACGATCCACAGCAGGCGTTCGCCGGCCCAGCGCGGCTCGCGTTCAGCCGCCGAGGGAGTGTTGCTCAGGTTAGTGAATCGCCCGTCGTCAGGACGATCGAGATCGGCCAGCCAGATGTCAGGATTGCCGCTTTGATCCGACACGAAGGCAATCGTGCGCCCCTGGGGCGCCCAGGCCGGCGAGAGATCGGTAAAGGTGTTATCGGTCAGCAGGATTGGCGATTCTTGAGGCGAGGCGACCGACAGGATGGCAATTTCCAGGTCGTTGCCGTCGTAGGTTTCGTAAGCAAGCCAACGTCCATCGGGCGACCAGGTGGGGGCAGCGTCGTAAGCGGGCGTGTTGGTCAGTGGGTGGATCTCCCCCGTGCTTAGGGTGAGAAGGTAGAGGTCCCAAAACCCAGAGCGGTTGGAAGCAAAGGCCACCCGTTCACCATCGGGACTGAGGCTAGGGGTGATATCGTTATGAGCGCCGTCGGTCAAGCGCAGGATCGGACGCCCATCCAGGGAGTAAACGAAGAAATGGGCATAGCCGTTCTCTTCTATTGAGAGCAAGAGCGCTTCATCTATTGAGGGGATGGGCAAGCCATTAGCTAGTGTGGGGGAAGGAGCCGGAACTGTCAGAGGAGAGGATGCGGAGTCGGGCGCGGAGGCGCAGGCAGAAAGGAAGGAGAGCAGAACGAGCAAGCACCTTCTCAAGCCGGTGGAGAGAGGCATAATTATTCGGCGGACGGGATCATGAACTCGACGCTGACCGGCTCGGCCATCGGACCGTTTGGGTAGTACAAGAGCGCCTCGAGGCGGTAGCGGCCGGCCGGCTCAGGGCGGTTGCGAATATGGAGAGTAAACTCTAACTTCCAGGTCAACGGCTCCACCAGGCTGGTGTTGGTCACTTCGGCACCATCTGCGTCAAACAAGGTCACTTCCACGTGGGGCCGCTGTTGGAAGGGAGTGATTTCCAGGTTGACGCGCACACGAATGCGATCCGGATAGGGCTCAGCGCGCAATTCGAGGATGTGCGTCTCTTCTGGAGAAGAGCGGGGGACAAGATCGCTTGGAAAGAAGAATTCCATAGGAGGTTTCAGAAAGAGGTGGGTCGATGTAGGGAAAGGATCAGCCATTTATTCGTCGAAGAGAAAGGTGGCTTCAGCGTAGTAGCGAATAGCCTTGTTCTTGATGCGTTCTTCGATCCAATGTTGCAGATAAACTTCTTTATACTCGAGGGATTTGGCGCTCGACAACTCATGCAGAGGATAATTCAAGTGTAGAGCACGCGGCGAGGCTGTAAAACGGGTGATGCCCGTGGGCAACACTTGGTTTTGGCTTACCAGTTTCAACACAGTTTTGATCTTGAACGACGGAAAGATCACCAAAGCAGTCAGCTCATCGCCGTAGATGCGGCGGAAGGGCTCGATCAAGGTCTGGCCCGTGCGATCCAAGGAGGCGCGTGTTTTGTACGTGTCTACGATGCGATGGAGGGTCTGGATATGGGTAATCAGGT
Organism: uncultured Anaerolineae bacterium; assembly: GCA_937120535.1. Lineage (GTDB taxonomy): Bacteria > Chloroflexota > Anaerolineae > Anaerolineales > Villigracilaceae > Denitrolinea. The sequence continues at coordinate 2,088 of CAKZJX010000099.1, read as the reverse complement.
CGCTGGGCGCTTCCTCAAGCAGATAGAGGCTATCATCGGGAAAGCGCACCTGAACTGGGACGTATTTAGGGGCCTCGATAGACTTCTGAGTGTTGATCTTGCGCATCGTCAGGCCTTCGATTTTGCGCAGCTCCCGCTTCAGAGTGCGCGGGCTCATGCCCCAAACTACGTGATTCCAGGTTTGCAAACGAACCTGGGGATCGTTGGCCCGCACCACTTGAGCGACAATGTGTGGAAACTCCATCTCTTTGAGGGCGGTCACGCGATTGGCGCCATCCAGCACCATGTAGCGGTCGGTGCCATCCTCCAGGGGCATGACGATCGGCGGGTTGCGCAGAATGCCTTGGGCGCGCAATTTTGCCACCAGCGGCAACGTGCGCTGCCGATCGTGCTCTTCGTGCAAGATGAGCTTGTCGAGGGAAAGGATGTGTAGGACAGGCAGGTTGGGAATCATTCTGGAAGTTTCCCTAGAACATACCATGACTTGGCGGATTCGTAAATGAGACGCGTCGAGGGCATAGTTTTTGCAGCAAAGAAAATCAGGCGGTAGAAATTTCGCAGCTAGCTCTTGGGCGAGGGTTGCCGCCTATTCTCTATACAGGTCGTGATAGATTTGTAACTGGGCCAAGCCCAGAGAGGGGAGATAAAAACGGAAACCTATCCCCTGTGAGCCACTCAGCAAGCCCGCCGGCCGTCACAGGATGGCAGGAAGGAAGTACAATCCAAAGGAGGGCGCTATGAAACGAGCGTCGAGCATCAGTTTGGGGAATTCCAAGCGAGATAAGAAAGTCGTTGTACGATTTTAAGGACCAGAGATCTTCCTGAAGCGAATCAGCACGGATGGGAACGCCGGACGAGCGCGCCGGCTGTTCCTCGAACTGGACGGCCAGGTAGATGTCTTTGGCGTGGGAGGCGTCGATCTGTACCTACGCCTGGACAATCGAGAGTATCCCCTGCGCGCTGCGCTAAAGCTGTAAAGCTGGTAGACGGCGTGCTTCAGACTCCCTTGTGCGATGGGAGCGGTCTAAAGCACACCCTGGAGCGACGCGTCTTTGCTTTGCTGCAAGAGACGATCGGGGAGGTGCACTTTCGGATGATTTGCGGCGATCTGATAATTGTGTTGGGAATTCCTCTGCCGATCTACGGCCTGCGCACCTACAAACATATTGTGCGAGCGATGTTGCCGTTGATCAGTTACTTCCCGTTGTCCATGATCTTTTACGGCAGTGGAGGGGCCGAGCAGACATAAGTATACGCGCTATTTTCTCGGCTCCGATTTGATCGCCGGCGATTTTCTGTTCATGCGCAAGTAAATGCCGGCAGGACTGGACGGCAAGGTCATCGTTACCAACACAACGGGAGAATATCGCTCTGCTGATGGAGCGCGGGGTCAAGATGGTGAACACCACCCCTCGCTATGAGGATCGTTCGTTTAGCACCAACTTGTTGGAGGCGGCTCTGACGGCCTATGCCGGCCGGAGTTGGCGGTTAACCGACGAGGAATTGAACGGCCTGATCGATGAATTGGGGATACGGCCAGAGAGCATGGTGCTCTAAAACGAGATGACCCACCAGGCGGCAGGTCATCCTTGGGAACGATGGCACTTTGAGGTGCTCTATTCAGACCATAGAGCGATGGCTGCTCGGATCATCGGTCTAGAGATCAGCCGGGCAGTTTCTAGAAGGTAGCGATCCGGCCCGGTCATCCAGCCAAGGGCAGTTTGTCATACTCCTCTTTGGAGATACCTCTGGGTGTGCAAGCACTGCGAAGGCGTTGGAGCAGGATGTGTCGTTCGAGGAGTTCACGTTGGCGAGCGTCAATGCGCATTTGTTTGTAGAAGTCATCTCACAAATCTGTGAAATGATGTATACTACGCTCATCACGATGATCGAGGTGAGCGATGGACCTGACAGACGAGCAGTGGGCCGTAGTAGAACCGCTTTTGCCCGAGGAGGAACGCACCCCACTGCGCAAGCGGGGACGCCCCTGGAAAGACCCGCGGCAGGTACGGAACGCCGTTCTCTGGATTTTGCGGACCGGCGCCCCTTGGAAAGACTTGCCAGAGCGATATCCACCGTACCAGACCT
>CAKZJX010000098.1 GCA_937120535.1 uncultured Anaerolineae bacterium | reverse complement strand
CCATCTCCTACATCAACCCCCACGAGAACCCCCACGCCAACCCGTACTCCAATAAGAACCCCCACGCCAACCCGCACACCGACAAAAACCCCCACACCCGTACCAACAGGATTGCCGGGCAGAGTTCCAGCAGGCACGGAGGGGATTGAATATTCAACCCAAGATGGTAGTATTTTTCATCTTCCTTGTGGTGCTCCCATCCCTCCTGGTGCTGTTTGTGTCTGCAACTGTGTGAGCGTCCCGTCCTGCTCGTGTGTTGGGTATACGTATTGTTCCTGTGATGCTGTGTGTACTTGTGAACAGGTTTGTACCTGCCAGGGTGTCTATCACTACTGGTATCCTAATTGACAAACATTAAGACCATGCTCACTTACCTTATCCCGGTAGACGAAAATGCTCTCGACGACAAATTCATAATTTATCGTCCTTTACTTGGATTAGCCTTTGTGGGAAATCGGGGTATGGCAGACCTAGCCAAGGCCTGTTCCCGTCCCGACTTTTCTGTAAGGGAGAGAGAACCTCACCTGGCGAAGGCTTACCACTTTCTAGAGAGCATAGGCTTCCTTCTCCCTGATCCTCCCGCCCCTGCCATGCCCGATGAAGAATTTTCTCCCACTATGGCCGTTCTTCTGTTGACAAATCAGTGCCAACTGCGCTGTCGTTATTGCTATGCGGTCGCAGGTGAGAAGCCGCCCAGGCAAATGTCACCTGATATTGCTCAAATAGCAATTGACTATGTCTCCAACATTGCATTACAGCGCAACCGCTCGCATTTTGAAGTTTCGTTTCATGGAGGAGGTGAACCAACGCTGGTATGGAAAACCCTTAAGGAAATTAGCGCCTATGCCCATAGCAGGCCCGTTCCTGCAAAAATTTCTCTGACGTCAAACGGGGTATGGTCAAGAGAATTGTGCGAATGGATTGTCAACAATATTGAAGGATTGACAATTTCTATTGATGGTGCTCCCGATGCCCAAAATCGTCTACGTCCTTTTGCTTCCGGCAAGGGTTCGTTTGATCGCGTGATGCGTTCAATTTCAGAACTTGATCGCCGCTCTTATCCGTATGGTATTCGCATGACCGCAGTAGAACCATGGGATGAATTGCCCAGAAATGTAGAATTTCTTTGTGATGAGACCGGTTGCCAGGCGATTCAAGTTGAACCAACCTTTAACACTATGCGTGGCGGACACGGAGAGGCCTCAGAGCAGGATGGTCTCAATTTTGCCAAGGCGTTTATTGAGGCATGGGAAATCGCTGAGCGAAAGGGAAGGCCATTTTTCTATTCAGGTGCCCGCCCCGGGGTCCAGATCGGAACATTCTGTTCAGCGCCCTTTCAATCCTTAATCGTCACCACTGATGGTACACTGGTCACCTGTTATGAAATAACCGATGCGTCTCATCCGTTGTATCAAATATCAAAAATCGGACAAATAGATGGGGGAACAAAACGGGTTATATATAACGGGAAAGCCCATAGAAGACTACTCGATATGATCAGAGAGCGACGCGATAACTGTAAAACGTGTTTCTGCTATTGGAGTTGCGCAGGAGATTGTTATGCGCGCGCCTTTGCTAAAGAGCAGCATCTGCTTCAGGGTCCGCGTTGCGTTCTTAATCGTTATCTTACTAAACAAATGCTTTTGCTTTTGATTGCGAAACACGGAGGCGTGTGGCGCAAAGAAGCGCGCCTTTCCAAGTTTACCCCAGATCAAGGGAAACCATAGAAAGGAGAATTTTGGTGAATATGGGAAGAGACGACAACTATGATTTCGAACGACTGCCTCGAGGGCGGCTCAACTTCTCAGTTAGCCGTAGGCAATTTTTTCCTGCTCTGCTCCAAGAATTTCTTGCATACTGCGATAGCATAGAAGGACGGCCTGCCCATAATCTCGCCGAGTTGGGGCTATGGGCGGACGAGGATTTATATAGACTTTGTCCGCGTATAGCGCCAGAGTGTAAAATCCATGTCCAGGATGGCCTTGTTTGGGCTCAACATCCAACCAGCAAGCAGCCTATCAAGCTGTTCCCGATAGATTCTCCCGCTAGAGTTGCCTTTAATGAAATGAATGGGTTGAAATCGCTTCGTGAAATCGCCCAACAAGTTCAGTCCATTACCGACTGGGATGAACAACGCAGCTTTGCGTATGTGCGAGGCTTGTTTCTCTGGTTAGTCTTTACCAAAGTTTGTCGGCCGGATAATGCGTGAAATGAAGTTGGGCTTTTATCCCATTTCAGATTCTCTATCGATATTTCGCAAACAGCAGGATGAAGATGCTGTATTGTTTTACGCCCCTGGCTATTTAGCCATTGTCAGACAGAACTTGGCAGGGCAATTTGAGCGGGCTTTATTGCGGAGTGGAGGAGAGTGGCGCATCGCCGATGAGGTACGTCGACACGCGCTCTTCGCTCAACAAAAGTGGCGAGAACTGATGTCCCAAGACTTTTGTCCCACCTGCCTAACTCTATACCCAGGAGAAACTTGTGCTCTTAATTGCATCTATTGCTTCTCAGCTCAGCGAATTTCTGCTTCTTACAAGCCCGATTTCAGCATAGAAGCCGTTAGATCTGCCGCGCGTCTTATTGCGCACAATTGTCGCCAAAGCCAACAGCAATTTACGGTTGTTTTTCATGGTGGGGGCGAACCGGCCTTGAATATAAACCTTGTTAGGGATCTTCTTGAAATTGTTGAAAATGAAGCAAAACGGTTCTCTGTTCCAATTTTTCGATATATTGCTACTGGGGCCGGCATCACCTTAGGCGCAATGCATTGGATAGCTGATCATTTCGACATGGTTGGCCTTTCCTGCGACGGTCCGCCCGATATACAGGCAAAACAACGTCCCTGGCGAAACGGCAAAAACAGTTCGGGCGATGTGGAAAGAATGGCCCAAATTGTACACCAAGCCCGAAAGCCCCTACAAGTTCGTGTGACAATTACCTCCTCTACCACACAGCGTCAGCCCGAGATTGCAGATTACATTAGTCGTCGCTTGCGTCCGCAAACGATCCATGTCGAGCCCGTTTACTACGGTGGGAGAACATTGGACAACTCTCATTTGTCTCTGAAAGATGCAGATGAATTTATAACTTACTTTTTTGAAGCACAAGAGATCGCTTCCTCATTTGGGATACAGTGGAAATCTTCAGGGAGTCGGCTGGCAGAAATCCACGGGACATACTGTCATATTTGTCGGAATGTTTTGCATCTTGTACCTGGAAATGCGGTTACGGCTTGCTTTAAGACAACAAACTCTTCATTGGCCCAAAAAGACGATTTGCTGATTGGCAGGTATGATTGTGAAAACAACCAGTATTACCTTGATACGGATAAGATATATCGAATGCAAACAATCTTAGCAAACTCATTGAATGCCTCTTGTACCGAGTGTTTCAACCAGTTTCACTGTGCCCGGCTTTGTCCGGACCATTGCTTTTTCAAACGCACGGAAGACAACCGCCAAACTCGTTGCTTAATTAACGCAGGGCTTGCCGCTCAAACACTGCAACGAATTGCAGAGCGACTAAAGAAGTATGCTCTCGATACTGGCTGTGCTGGAGAAGAAATTTTATGATCTCTCAAGAGCAGGTTTTTCAAACCTTTTTCTCAGAAGCGGCGCCGTTTATTGATGTGCAGAAAATCTATACGTCTTGGCTCCAGCATGCTGAATACTATGATGTCAACCATTGGCTTTTACCTCTCCCCCCATGGGCGCAACGTCCATACGACGAAACAGGTTTGCAGGCATGGCAAACGTTACAAAAAGACCCTTTAGTTGTGGACTCATTGCGCCCCATGTGTATCTATATGCATATCCCGTTCTGTGATAGCAAATGCGGATTTTGTGATAGTTACTCGTTTCAAATCAAAGCGCATGGGGAGGAGCATGTCCGAACTTATGTCAATTTGTTGTGTAAGGAGCTAATGCTTTGGAGTGAAAAATGCCATCTCGGTCGCCGTCCTGTGACAACAGTTCATCTTGGAGGAGGAACACCGGGGTTCCTTGATGAGCGCTCCTTCGCCCAACTCGTTCAAACCGTTGAGAAGTACTTTTCGGTCTCCGAGCAAACCGAATGGGCTCTCGAGACAACGGTATCTTCTTTAACGCCATCGCTCATTTCTGAGCTCCACGCTATGGGCTTCCGAAGATTGCATTTGGGAGTGCAGACACTGGAAGATGAGAGCCGCAGGGCAATAGGAAGGCGGTGTTCGTCTCCGCAGGTCCTGTCCAAGATTTGCCAAATGCGCTCTCTCGGCTGGGTTGTCAGCGTAGACTTGATCTGTGGACTTCCGTTTCAGACTGTGAGCGGCCTTTTGGAGGGTATCAAAATGTTGATAGGCGCGGGGACAAACGGCTTCTCTTTGTACGAATTGCTCATCTATCCCCAAAACCGAAAATGGGCTGAACGACATGGGCTCATTCATCGCGATCACTTGTTCAACTATCTAATGTTCCAGGCAGGAGCAAAGCTCTTATCGGATTATGGCTATCAAAAGAACCTGTTTAACCACTGGGCCGACGATCAAGATAAAAATATCTATTTCACCTTTCCAGTGCGCGGAGAAGATTGTTTAGCAGTTGGCGCTATTGCAGACGGAGTATTCGGGAATTAT
>CAKZJX010000097.1 GCA_937120535.1 uncultured Anaerolineae bacterium | reverse complement strand
AAAACGGTTGCCGCCAGCTTCCTTATGTTTCAGCAGATCCAGCGAGGCGGAGGCGTGATATTCATCGATGGCAAGATGGACTCCGACAACCTGGAGATGCTTCACAAGATCTGTGCCTGGTGCGGACGCGAGCATGACTTGCTGGTAGTCAACCCTGGCAACCCATCGATGTCTAACACCTACAACCCGATCTTGTACGGATCACCAGATGAGGTTGTGTCGCGCATCCTTTCTCTCATCCCATCCACGGAGACGGATCCGGGTGCAGACCACTATAAGCAGGCAGCAAACCAGGGTCTATCCACCATTCTCTACGCTTTGCGACGTGCTGGATTCGCATACAACTTCATAGACCTAGTGATTCTCCTGATCAACCCCAAGGCGATGGAGTATCTCGTCAATCGAACGCCGCCTTCTGATGAGAGAACCAGTCTGCAGCTCTTTCTTTCCCAGTTTCGCGGAAAAGAGGGGATAGATGTCAAGAAAATGCGCGACACTTTTGGCGGCATCGGTGGACGGATGTATACCTTCGGGACAGGTGACTTCGGCAAGGTTCTAAACAACTATTCGCCTGACGTGAACCTCTACGAGGCGTTGCGCGAAAACAAAATCATCTACTTCATGCTGCCAACGATGGGCAAATCAGAGGCAGCCAATAATTTTGGCAAGATGGTGATCGGTGACCTGAGAACAGCGGTATCCTGGCTACAGGCCTTGCCAGAGACACAACGCCCGAATCCTCCATTCCTGGGTTTTTTCGATGAGGCGGGTTCCTATGTGTCCCAGTCTTGGGCGCGCATGTTCGAGCAGGCGAGATCGGCGAAGATCATCTTGATGCCAGCAGTTCAAACCCTGGCCAACCTGGAGGCCGTATCCCCGGAATTGAAGGAAATGGTCATAGGCAATACATGGACCAAGTTGTATTTCAAGCTTGGCTCACATGACACCGCTGAAGAGGCGGCGAACATGATCGGCAAGTATCGATCGGTTATTCATGACCTGAGGGGATCTTCATCACATTCAGAAAGCGGCCGTTTGGTATCGGTTTCCGCCGACATGGGAATTGGTAATGGATCGTCCTTTATGGTCGGGGAGCGTCAAGAGGAGGTCTATCGTGTGTCGCCGGATGACCTGAAGGCACTCGATAAAGGCGAGTGCGTAATGACCTACGGCGGTAACAATGTATACGGCATACGGGTTCCGATGATTCGCTTAGATCGTGAATTATTGAAGGAAATCGGTGAATTCAAGGTCAATCGCAGGCGTCCTACATATCGTAAAGGAATCGATTTATTCAGGCACGCTCATTCCTACTTGAGCTCCGAGGAACGAGAAATTCTGAGCGGGGGTGGCTAATGATAGGGTTCGACGGAGGTAGCCATGAATTTATTGGAGATGACCGCCAAGGAGTGGACGTTTTTTTTGATCATGATGTGCCTAGCATTCCTGGTGACGCTGGCGATCCCGGTTGTGAGGGATGTGGTCAAGGGGATTTTTGGTCTGCTGTTGATGCCGGCCTTTTTGGAAGCCTTGAAGACCTTGAGCGGTTATCTGATATGGGCCATGAAGATGGTGATCTCGTCACATTGGATCCTGCTCAAGAATCTCTTCTTGCCAAGGCCTCTCATCTATCGAACTCTAGAAAGAGACGAGGAAGGGGTCGTAAGGAGATAAGGCGGTTCACAGAAGAAGACTTTGAAGAAGGACCGGAACGTAATGCCTTCATCATCATGCGTGACAGGGTCCGGGCAACTTTTCTCAAGGACGTAGACTGGAGGGAGCGTGAAGCCGCTTTGCACTGGGTGTTCTGTCACGTGGCGGATCCTGTCTCGTTTGAGTTGTGTTCCGAGGCACTCGGGGCGCGCTCCGTGGTGATCCGCAAAAGGCTGATGTATGAGTTCTACAGACGCTGGATCGTATTTCCATCGCCTCTGCCATTCATTGCAGCTTCACTACCAGAGGACTTCGGCAGTATTGTGCACTACTATTGCGGTGATGCCGGGCTCGCCATCGCGGTCACTGTGTGGTACTGGCCGGGCATACCTACCGCACAGCTGTTGGACGCACCCAATGCGCACATCACCGAATCAGACTTGGACCGCACCGAGGCAACCGGTATCATCGCCTGCAATGCTGATAACTGGTATGTCACCGGACGCCGGCAGATGATCGAGAAGGATGGCCCTGGGGTGCATTGGGTGCAATCCATCTATTCTTGAATGTGAGCGCCTAACAATAAAAAAGCCCGGCATCGCACGGATGCGCGGGCTCGGGGTTAGAACATCCAGCTCACCATTTTTGGTGGACTGGGTATTGCCAGGTTAGGCTTCGGGTCTGCCCGTCTGGGTGGATGCTTGGGCGGCTCCTGATCACTTTTCGTAGCCACGGTGCTTGCTCTGCTGCCGGTAAGGCCCATCCAGCTTGCCGAAGAGTCAGCTCTCTCCAGAATGAATCCGCTGCCACATCTGGCGGATGGCGTCGGACTCATGCTGGGGCGTTGAATGCAATAGGGCTACATTCAGTCCTTCAAGCAAGGGATCAATGCCTTTGGCGCCATAAAAGCTCACCGCCATACTGGCCCACTTGACCAAGGTGCGTGTTGAGAGCGTTGTCTCTAGGGTTCCATCAGGCGTGACGCCAATGAAAGCCTGACGCACCTCGTGAGCCAGCCTGGCCATGGCCCGTGCAATATCCTCCGGCAACTCTGGAACGGCTTTTGCAAGAATCTCTACCTCCTCTTGCTGAGTCAGATATCCAACTTTCAAGTGGAGGAAGCGATCCAGCCATGCCAGATTCTGCCGTTGCACACCCCGGTACAGCCCGGTTGTATCCCCACGACCTGAGGAGTTCCCAGTCGCGGCCACACGAAAATCTTCGTGTGGGTACACCCACTTCCCCGTCTCAGGGACGTAAAGCGGCTCTCCGTCCAGGATTGCGTTGAGCCCCATTGCGGTCGAGGGTGGCAGTTGGTCAACCTCGTCCAGGAGCAGCACGCCACCGTTTTCCATAGCCAGTGG
>CAKZJX010000096.1 GCA_937120535.1 uncultured Anaerolineae bacterium | reverse complement strand
CCGCCGGAGATTTCCCGCTTGGGGGCCAGCCCCAGCCAGGAGCAGAAGTGTTTTTCGGTGGGGAACTTGGACATGTCGGTTCCCGTCTCCATGACGGCCTGCTGAGCCAGCGAGACCCCCAGCCCGTGAATGGCGGCCACGTCCACGCCGCAGATGCGCTTGAGATGCTTGCGGATGTCCCCCTGCCGGCGGGGGGCATTCTTGCTGTGGCTCTTGCGCTTGTGGTCGGGGAGCGGCGGCAGGTCGTCATCGTCCGAGCCGTCGTCGTGGTGTCCTTTCAGCCAGACGGCGATTGTCTGCAGGTCGGGGGGATGGACGCCGAAGGAGCGCACCAGTTGGGTGTTCGCTTCCCCCGCTACGCGGACCAGGATTTTGCGGGCGCCGATGTCCACGCCGGCGGCGTTCGGGTTGAGACGGTTCATCGAAGCGAAGGGACGGGCTTCTGCCAGTTGTGCCTTGGGTTGATCGAGTTTGCTCATGAGGGGGCATCCTGCTTGAAGTTCGGCCGGCCCGGCTGCATGGGGGGGATAGCTTCCTGAACGGGGTCGCCTGGGGCGCCGCCGCCGAATCATCGCAGTTGCAAACCACGTTGCAGCACGGGCGGCTTGCGCCTGCGCCAATGCGAATTGTACGGCTTGCGCGCCTGCCGTTTTTGAGTATACTGTGGATTGGGAGCCGCGCCCCTATTTCCCACTGGATGAGCGACGGCCCCGCTGAACACTTCTTCAGCCGTCCAGGGCCAGGCGAAGGCGGCGCCGGCCACCCAAACCTGTCGGCTGTACTCGGGAGCGGCTTGGCCGGAGCGCCAGACCAGACGCTCCAACCAACCGCATCATTGAACCCCCGGCCAGCGAAACCGCTCTCCTATTGTGCTCGGACGCTTCGCTACAGAGGTAAAGATGTAACGCCTATTGTTCCAGCCGCCCATGTCCTTTGATCACCCGTACCATCTTGGCGGCAGGTTGACCAGGCGCAAACGATGTCGTCCACTAGATCAATCCCTGCCTCAATTCTCGATGGTTCTGTTTGACCCAGCCGAGATAGCCCCTTTTTCCACCACCTTTCGTACCACAGGGGCGCTCAGCAGGCCAGGTCCAGAAGCCTGGAAGGCAGCCTTGAAGATTTTTATGTACTGCTTCAACTGCCGTCCATGGCGCAAGTAGCGTCTTCCAAACTATACCAGCTCATGTGTTTCAGTTTATCAGCCCATAATTTAGCCGCTCCCGCGTTGTCAAAATCCCCTTCCATTTCATTTATCCTCTGGTAAAATACGCGCTTGCAGTTCTTCGCCTGTGATGCGTGCCTTTCCACGCCTCCCTCTCGCACTGGCGAAATTGTGCGATTCTCCTCGAGTTTGCATTCCATCCGAAGTTCAAGGAGTTGATACCTCAATGGTTCGCATTCGTTTACGTCGCACCGGTGCCAAAGGACAACCTTCCTATCGTATTGTCGCTGCCGACAAAGAAAGCCCACGCGACGGCCGCTTTCTAGAAATCCTGGGCTACTACAATCCACGCACCGATCCCTCGACCATCCACGTCAAAGAAGATCGGATCTACCATTGGATGAAGAACGGTGCGCAACTCACCGAATCAGTAGAAAAGATCTTCCAAAGCATTGGCCTCCTGGAACGCTTTGAGCGCTTCAAGAAAGGCGAAAACTTGGAGGTGCTGCTCAAAGAGAGCGCCGAGGCGATTGCTGCGCGTGCTCCCAAGAAGAGCAAATAGCGCTCTCTAGGACAGAAGCCAACCTGCTCCGCCGGCAGGAAAAGGTAGATTGCATGAAAGATTTGATCGAGTTTATCGCCAAATCGCTTGTAGATCACCCAGAACAGGTACAGGTGACCGAAACCGAACGCGGTGGACGCGTCCGAGTGGTACTCAAAGTGAATGCCGAAGACATGGGTCGCGTGATCGGTCGCAATGGTCGGGTGATCAATGCTATCCGCGCTTTGTTGCGCGTGGCGGCTGAACGTCAAGGAAAACAAGCCACACTTGATGTAGTTGAGCCCTAATGGCCCGTTCTCCCTCCCGGCCTGTCAAGCCCAGCTCTCCCCAAGGCGAACCGCTGTATTTGACCGTGGGTTACTTACGGCGTGCCCATGGGTTGCGCGGCGAGATCCTGATGGATGTCTACACTGAGTTCCCAGAACGCCTTCGCCCAGGGGTGATCGTCTACCTGGGCGAAGAACATCAACCGATGGAAATCGCCTCTGTGCGTCCCCACAGACAAGCCTTGCTGATCGCCTTCCAAGGCATTCACACCCCCGAAGATGCCGGGCGCTGGCGCAACACTTGGGTCTACGTTACCGCCGCCGATCGTCCTCCCCTACCTGCGGGGCAGTTCTACGTTCATCAAGTCCTGGGGCTGCGCGTCGTCACGGAGCAGGGTCATTTGTTGGGGACTTTGGCTGAGGTTCTCGAGACCGGTGCCAACAAGGTCTACGTGGTGATCGCAGAAGACGGTCAAGAAATCCTGCTGCCGGCCATCGAGCAGGTCATTCGTGAGATTGACCTCCACCAGGGCGAGATACGGGTCCACCTGCTGGCCGGCCTGATCCCAGGAGAAGACGACCTCGAGACATAACCAACACCGAGCTGCAGACGAGATGGACAAGCGATTTTGGGTTGGCTTTAATCTGGTGAAGGGGATCGGCGCAGTACGTTTGCGATCCTTGCTGACATATTTTGGCTCGCTAGAAGAGGCCTGGAACGCCACTCCTGTCGAATGGCAAGAAGCCGGATTAAGCCCCAAATTGGCCGAGTCGTTGACCAGCGTTCGAGCCACGGTCAACCTCGATCGCTTGTGGGACCAAATCGAGAAACAAGGCATCACCGTCCTCACCTGGGAAGATGATGACTATCCGCCACGGTTGAAGCAAATCGAACACCCTCCACCGGTCTTGTATCTACGCGGCCAGCTAACCCTCGACGATCAATTTGCCGTTGCCATTGTGGGCGCCCGACGCATCACCCCCTATGGCCGCCAAGTCACCGATGAACTAGCCTCCCACCTGGCCTCTCAAGGAATCACCGTGATCTCAGGCTTGGCGCGCGGCGTTGACGCCATGGCCCATACGGCTGCTCTGCGAGCCGGCGGCCGAACCCTGGCCGTTCTGGGTTGTGGAGTAGATAAAATTTACCCACCAGAACACGCCCCGCTGGCCGAAAAGATCATCCACCAAGGTGCGTTGCTCAGCGACTATCCGCCGGGCACACCGCCCGATGCTGCCAATTTTCCACCACGCAACCGTCTCATTTCGGGGTTATCCATGGCGGTAGTCGTTGTGGAGGCCGGCGAAACCAGCGGCGCTCTGCTCACTGCTCATTTTGCCGCCGAGCAGGGACGCGAAGTCTTTGCCGTCCCAGGGAGCATCTATGCGCCGCAAAGCAAGGGCGCCAACAAATTGATCCAAAACGGGGCCCACCCTCTGCTCAGTCCACAAGACCTGCTCCAAGCGCTGGATCTGACACGCGCCGGCGAATACAAAGCAGCGCGCAAAGCCCTGCCGGCCGACGCCGTCGAAGCCCAAGTGTTGGCCGTCCTCGGCCCCGAACCCAAACATGTGGATGAAATCGGTCGGCAAATGGGCTTGCCGATTGAGAAAGTCTCCGCTACACTTATACTAATGGAAATCAAAGGCCTGGTTCGCCAGGTAGGTGGTATGCACTACGTCGCCTTACGAGAAGAGCAGGCCGACTACTCCGCTGGTTAACCCGCAGTGAGACCCAAGGTCAGCACGCCCTTGGATCCCGCCTGCTGGGCTTAGCTTTCTTGTTCCTGCAACGAGAACAAGCGATTAGGATAACCGAGACCGCCCGTGAGGTGGAACCTATGACCGACATTCTCGATCACACCTACGCCGTGATCATGGCCGGCGGGGGAGGTACCCGTCTCTGGCCGCTCTCGCGGCGCAACCGACCCAAACAGATGCTGCCTCTCCTGGAAGAGCACCGTACCCTGTTTCAAACGACCGTCCAGCGCCTAAAAGGGCTGCTTCCTAACGATCGCATTTTCGTCGTCACCGTTGCCGAGCAGGTAGACACCTTGCGCGCCCAATCCCCAGAAATCCCTTCAGAGAACTTTATTGTCGAACCCATGCCGCGCGGCACCGCATCCGTCGTCGGCTTGGCGGCAGTTATCCTCCAGGAACGCGATCCCGAAGCGGTGATGATCGTCTTGCCGGCCGACCATTACATCCGCAACCGCGATCTATTCCACATCCTGCTGCGCGTGGCGGTGGACGTAGCCGAACGCGACTACTTGGTCACACTAGGCGTCACGCCGACCTATGCCGCCACAGGATACGGCTACATCCAACGCGGTGAACCGATCCCAGAACGGGTGGTCTATCCCACCTACCGCGTGCTCAAATTCACCGAAAAACCCACCGAAGAACAAGCTCGTCAGATGATCGCTTCTGGAGATCATTCGTGGAACTCCGGCATGTTCATCTGGCGAGCGCGGGTGATCTTAGAAGAGATCGCCAAGCATTTGCCCTCCTTGAGCACCGTCTTGAACCAGATCGCCGACAGCGGCAGCGATCGACGCACAGAAGTGATTAACCAACTCTGGCCACACCTAGAAAACGTTACGATAGACTACGGCATCATGGAGCGCGCCGAGCGAGTCGCTGTCCTGCCAGCCGGCGGCCTGGAATGGAGCGACGTGGGCAGCTGGGATTCCCTGTTCGACATCCGCCTCCCCGACAAAGACGGCAACATCATCTTCGGCGCCAACCACCTCGCTGAAGACACCCACCATACCCTGATCTACGACAACACCAACAGCAATCGCTTGATTGTCACCATCGGCGTAGACGATCTGATCGTGGTCGATACCCCCGACGTTCTCCTGGTGTGTCACAAAGACCATACTCAAAAAGTGCGTTGGGTAGTCGAGACCCTGCGCCAATCAAAACAAGAACAATACATTTGAGCTCAACCGGAAAAATTAGCGAAGACCTCCCACAGAAAATAATGGAGAACCCATGGAAGCCTACTGCGTAAAATGCAAAACCAAACGCAAGATCAACCAACCGCAAGCGACCTTCAACGCCAAAGGACAACCAGTGACGATTGGCCTGTGCTCCATCTGCGGCACAAAACTCTACCGTCTCGGCGCTGCCGAAGCCCATGCCGGCCTGACGCCGCCCGAGCCGGCGGCCTCCCGCAGCGGCAAGCTGGTCATCGTCGAATCGCCGGCCAAAGCGCGCACCGTAGGACGTTTCCTCGGCAAGGGCTACACGGTCAAAGCCTCCATCGGTCACGTCCGCGACCTGTTGCGATCCCAACTCTCGATCGACCTCGAGAACAACTTCGCCCCCAAATACCGCGTGCCAAACGAAAAAAAACAAGTCGTCAACGAGATCAAACAACTGGCTCGAGAGCACGAGGAGATCTACCTAGCCACCGACCCCGATCGCGAAGGGGAGGCCATCTCTTGGCATCTGATCCAAGCCGCCAACATTGACCCCAAACGTGTTCGACGCGTGGTCTTCCACGAGATCACCGAGCCGGCCATCAAAGAAGCCTTCGCCCACCCGCGGGCGATCAACATGGACCTGGTCAACGCCCAACAAACGCGGCGCGTGCTCGATCGGCTGGTGGGCTACAGCATCAGCCCTCTCCTATGGGAAAAAGTGCGCTCGCGCCTCTCGGCCGGCCGCGTCCAATCCGTCGCCTTGCGCATGATCGTCGAGCGCGAGCGCGAGATCCAAGCCTTCCTCCCCAAAGAATACTGGACCATCCACGCCGAATTCCAACCCAGAGGCGACACCCAAACCTTCCTGGCCAAATTAGTGCGGATCGATCAAGAAGAGCCCAACCTGCCCAACCAAAAAACCGTACAACCGATCCTGGTCGACCTTGAAAAGGCTGCCTACCTGATCACCAAAGTAAAACGCGGCGAACGCCGGCGCCGGCCCCTGCCGCCCTTCATCACCTCCACTCTGCAACAAGAAGCCAACGTCCGCCTCGGCTTCACCGCCAAACGCACCATGGCCCTCGCCCAAGGCCTCTACGAAGGGCAAGACGTCGGCGAAGGTGGCGCCACTGGCCTGATCACCTACATGCGCACCGACTCGACCAACATCTCCGAACTGGCCATTGACGAGGTGCGCCGCTTCATTGGTCAACGCTACGGCGGCGACTTCCTGCCCGAAAAACCTATTCACTACACCAAAAAAGTGGCCGGCGCTCAAGAGGCTCACGAGGCCATTCGGCCCACCTCCGTCTTCCGCACCCCAGACATGGTCAAGCCCTACCTCGAGCCGGCCATGTTCAAACTCTACCAACTGATCTGGCAGCGTTTCGTCGCCTGTCAAATGGAAGCTGCCCTCCTCGACACCCTCTCCGTCGAAGTGACCGGAAAGGCCGATCGTGAATACCTATTCCGCGCCTCTGGCTCCTCTATCCGCTTCCCCGGCTTCTTAATCGTTTACCAAGAAGCCCAAGATGAAGACAGAAAGACAGAAGAAGACGACGAGGCCAACGTCCGCATCCCCACCTCCATAGCCGAAGGCCAACCCCAACGCCTGGTGCGCCTCCAACCCGAACAACACTTCACCCAGCCGCCGCCTCGTTACACCGAAGCCAGCCTGGTGCGCGCCCTCGAAGAGAACGGCATCGGCCGTCCCTCCACCTACGCCCCCATCCTCTCCACCATCCAGCAACGCGGCTACGTAGAACGGGTCGACCGCCGTCTGGTGCCCACTGAAACCGGCATCCTGGTCAACGATCTCCTCATACAATACTTCCCCGACGTCATGGATTACGGATTCACCGCCCGCATGGAAGAAGACCTGGACCAAATCGCCGCCGGCAAAGAAGACTGGGTGAACGTTGTCCGCAACTTCTGGCAACCCTTCTCCCAAGAAGTGACCAAAGCCCAGGCTGAGATGCCGGTCAGCAAGTCTGGTCCTGAACCGATCGGCCGCGCCTGCCCAAAGTGTGGCCGCGAACTGGTCGTGCGCTATGGCCGCTTCGGAAAATTCATCTCCTGCTCCGGCTTCCCCGAGTGTCGCCACACCGAACCCTGGTTAGAAGCGATCGGCGTCCCCTGTCCCAAAGACGGAGGCGAGTTGGTGGAACGCAAAACCCGTCGTGGGCGCGTCTTCTACGGATGCGCCAACTATCCAAAATGCGACTTCACCTCCTGGAAAAAGCCGATCGCTGCGCCCTGTCCCCAATGCGACGGCCTGCTCGTGATCGCCAACAAACGCCAAGCCCAATGCACCGCCTGCTCCGAATTCTTCCCCCTTGAAGAGATCGTCCCCGAAACCGTCGAATAACTCCGAGGACCCTATGCACTTCTCTCCCCCCGCCTACCTCGACCCCGGCTCCGGTTCCTACTACTCCAAATCCTGATCGCGGCCATCCTAGCCGCCGGTGTCGCCCTATCCGCCTCCTGGAGCCGAATCAAAACCCTCTTCTGCCGCCGCTCCGATCCCTCCTCCAAAACGGATGACCACACCCCTTAGCGCTTCTCCCCTTGGCGCTTCCTTCCGAGACCTGGCCGGATTCCTCTTCACCCGCGACGGAACCCTGTACCGACAGATCAACCGAGCCTGCGCCGACAACTACGCCCTCCTGAACACCTCTGGCCTTTACGATCGGCTGGCGAGCGACGGCTTGCTGATCCCCCACACCGAAGTGGACGAGCCGCCGGCCGACCCCGACCGGGCCTTCAAAGTCATCCGCTCGGAGCGCGTCCCGTTTATTTCCTACCCCTACGAGTAGTCCTTCTCCCTGTGGAAAGACGCCGCCCTGACCACCCTGGCCATCCAAAAGCGGGCCTGGCAGGCCGGCCTGTCGCTAAAAGATGCCAACGCCTACAACATCCAGTTCGAAGACGGCCGGCCGGTGTTGATCGACACCCTGTCCTTCGAAGCGCACCAGCTGGGCAAACCCTGGGATGCCTATCGCCAATTCTGCCAACACTTCCTAGCTCCGCAGTCGGCCTGGAGCACAAAAAGATTCTCCTCCAACGATGGCAAAAGGCCCTCTCCCCTGGCTTGGTTTGGGATTTGAGAGCCAACACCGGCGAATTCAGCCGCTTTTTGCTCGACCTGACCAATCCCTCGCCTGCGCTGGGCTGGCGCCATCGAGAGCGAGCGGCCTTTGCCGAGCGCGGGCCGGCCCATATTGTCCTGGGCTGGCCTTCATCCACCACCCTGCCGTCTCCAACAACGTTCCTCTGCCGCTCCCGGCCGATTTCTTCGCCGACCTCGGTCAGTGGCTGATCGTAGAATGGGTTCCCAAGAGCGACTCCCAAGTTCAGAAACTGCTATGTGTACAAGGAACGATCCTTCCCTGGGGATCATTCGCCCCACTCCCCTCACCATCTTGGTGTAAAATAATAAAAATATGCCATTTCGTGAAGTGCCTCACACTGCTGATTGGGCGTTGCAGGTCTGGGCGTCTGATTTGCCTGGCCTATTTCGCGAAGCGGCGCTCGGAATGAACGCCCTGGCCGGCATGCAATTGAGCGAAGGGCCTCGGCTATCCCGTTCGTTTCACACCGAAAGTCCAGACGCTGAAAGCCTGCTGGTGGTCTTTCTGACCGAATTGATCTACTACGCCGAACAAGAACACCTGGGCTTCGATCAATTCGCTATCCGCTTCGAAGAGACACCCAACGTGATGCGCTTCCAGGTCGAGATGAGCGGCGCCCCCCTAGAACGCATCAATAAGGTCATCAAAGCAGTGACATACCACAACCTCGCCATTCGCTCCTCAGAAGACGGGTTAAATGTGACAATTGTGTTTGATGTGTAATGCGAGAACGGAGGAGAGGTATGAACCTTAATCATTTGATCAAGATCAGCGACTACGAATGGGAAATCCCGCGTTCCTATCGCAAGGACATGCGCGTGCCAGTACGCATCTTTGCCAGCCGCGAGCTGCTGGAACAGGTCTCTGAAGACAAATCCCTAGAGCAAGCCGTCAACGCAACCACCTTGCCTGGGCTGGTGGGATATGTAATCGTGATGCCCGATGTACACCAAGGCTACGGATTCCCAATCGGCGGCGTAGCAGCCACAGAATATCCGCATGGGGTAGTCTCGCCAGGGGCCATCGGCTACGACATCAACTGCGGCGTACGACTGCTGGCTTCGGGCATTCCCTACGAGGCGGCCAAGCCAAAGATGGATACCTTAGCTACCTTATTGTACAAATATTGCCCGAGCGGCGTAGGCAGTGAAGGGGTTGTGCGCGTTAGCAAAGAAGAACTAGAACACGTCCTCCGCCAAGGATCGCATTGGGCCTTGAAAAAGGGATATGCCGCCGCAGACGACATCCGCCGCACCGAAGAGAACGGCCGCCTGGCAGAGGCTGCACCGGAGCAGGTGAGCGAACGCGCCAAGCAGCGCGGTCGGGAGCAGATCGGTTCGTTGGGAGCGGGCAATCACTTTATCGAGGTAGATGTCATCGAAGAAATCTTCGACGAGCAGGCAGCCAGCACAATGGGATTGGTGCAGGGCAATCTGGCGGTTCAGATACACTGTGGATCGCGCGGGTTGGGCCATCAGGTCTGCACTGACTACGTGCAGTCCTTTCAAAGCGCGGTAAAGCGCTACGGCATTGAGCTACCCGATCGCGAGCTCGTCTGTGCGCCGATGGATAGCCCTGAAGGGCAGGCTTATCTAGGTGCTATGCGCGCCGCCGCCAACTTTGCTTTTGCCAACCGACAACTTCTAGCATATGCCGCCCGCCAAGCTTTTGAAGAAGCGTTTGCTCAGAATTTCAAACACGGTTGGCAGCTTACCCAGGTGTATGACATCACCCATAACATGGGCAAAATTGAAACCCATGTCATTGAAGGCCGTTCAGTGAAAGTCTGCGTGCATCGCAAAGGAGCCACACGGGCCTTCGGCCCGGGCACGCCCGAATTGCCGGAAGAATACCGTTCGATTGGTCAGCCGGTGATCATCCCGGGTAGCATGGGCACGGCGTCTTGGGTGTTGGTGGGCACGGCTGATAGCATGGCCCGTTCATTCGGCTCAACTTGTCATGGCGCAGGGCGCGTGATGAGCCGCGCCAAGGCCAAAAAAGAAGTGCGCGGCGAGCTGCTGCGCAACGAGCTGGAGCATCGCGGCATTGCCGTGCGTGCCGGCAGCATGCCCGGCCTGGCCGAAGAAGCCCCTCAGGCTTATAAGGATGTGGATGTTGTGGTCGAAACGGTAAGCGCTGTAGGAATTGCCCGCAAGGTGGCCCGCCTGCGGCCCGTGGCAATCATCAAAGGGTAGCCGGCCCAGCATCGCTCAAAGCCTCTAGCCATCGCCTGGAATGCGCAAATAGGGATGGGGAGACCTCCCTTGCCCTATTCCTTCCACCTTGTTCGGAAAGACCAACGAATTGGGGAGGATCCCTGCTCCACTCCGCCCTAGCCGCCTCTTACCAAAGCCCGCTCGGGAACAATAGTGGATGGACCCTCCTAGCGATTCACTAGGAAGAAAATCATCGCTTGTCGAGCGTGATCTGATTTCGCTTTCCCCAGGAATGCTGTTATAATGAAACCAGCATGAGAACCAAGGAGCGCCGAATGCGTCTTTCCAACCTTATTCTCCCCCTCTTCCGAACCCCACAATGGGCCGCCCTTGTAGGAGTCGTGCTTGGACTGCTGATCGGTTTGCTGATCGGCTGGGTGATCTGGCCGGTGGAATGGGTGAACGCCACTCCCGATAAACTGAGCCAGCGCTTCCAGGAGGACTACCTGCGCATGGCCATCCACACCTACCGTAACAATCAGGATGTTGAACAAGCCGTCCGCCGTTGGCAGGATATTGGCCCGAATGCGCCCAATTTGCTCAACGCCATTGCCCAACAACCCGGCGACTTAAGGCCAAACTGGATTCTGGGGTACAAAAAAGCCATCGAAGAATCGCTTGGCCCAGCAGCCCTGGAGCCAGGTCAAGCCGCCGAACCTACACCTACGGCAACCAGGCAAAACCGCACGTGGTTGATCGTCCTGGGATTGGTATTGACCTTAGGGGTGCTCGGTGGCGCAGGCTACCTCTACTTGCTGCGACCGCGCCTGCGTAAAGTCCCTCAGGCCTCGGCCGAACCCTCGGCTGCCCAAAAAGCCCAAGTCATCACCAAGAGCACTGCCCGGACGGATTACGCCAAGATGGGATTGGCCCCCCCCATCACCCAAAACATGACCACTTACGTCCTGGGAGACGATCTGTACGATGAATCGTTCAGCATTGACGCGCCCAACGGCGACTTCTTGGGCGAATACGGCGTTGGTATTTCAAAGACCATCCTCCCCGGCGAGCCCAAAAAGGTCACTGCTATGGAAGTGTGGTTGTTTGACAAGAACGACATCAAAACAGCGACCAAGGTGTTGATGACGCCCCATGCCTATCACAACCCGGCCACCTTTGCCGAGCTAGAAGCAAAAGGCGAGCCGGTGCTCCTGCGAAAACAAGAGCAGATCCTGCTCGAGACGGCCACCCTTCAACTGTTGGTGACCGTGGTGGACGTGGAATATGGCAAGGATGGCGCGCCGGAGAACAGTTACCTGGAGCGCCTCACGTTAGAAATGGCAGTTTGGCGACGTGAACAAACTTCATAGGCCATGAAGCCATTCTACTCCTGGACCCGTTCAATCTGCGCGCCGAGAGCGCGCAGTTTTTCATCCACGCGCTCGTAGCCGCGGTCAATCTGACCGATGTTGCGAATCACTGATCTGCCTTCTGCGCTAAGCGCTGCCAACAACAAGGCCATGCCGGCCCGAATATCGGGACTTTCCAGGCTCTCGCCGAACAATGGACTAGGCCCTTGCACTAAGCAGCGATAGGGGTCGCAGAGGATAATGCGCGCTCCCATGCTGACCAGTTTGTCGGTGAAATACATACGCCCGGAATACATCCAGTCGTGGAACAGTACCGATCCTCGGGCTTGCGTAGCCACGGTGATAGCAATGCTCATCAAGTCGGTGGGAAAGGCTGGCCAGACGTTGGTCTTGATCTCCGGGATAGCGCCGCCTAGATCGTAGACCACTTCCAGAGGTTGATCGCAGGGGACGAAGATGTCCTCTCCTTCGACTTCCCAAATCACCCCCAAGCGACGGAAGACCTGGGCGATCATCTCCAAATACTTGACGCCGGCCCGACGGATTCGAATCTTGCCGCGGGTGACCGCCGCCGCTCCTATGTAACTGACCACCTCCAGATAATCTGGCCCGACAGTAAACTCGCCGCCATGAAGCCGCTCCACGCCGTGAATGTGCAGGACATTGGAACCAATGTTCTCGATTTGTGCCCCTAAGTGGTTCAGGAAATGACACAACTCTTGAACGTGAGGCTCAGAAGCGGCGTTGCGGATGATAGTCTCCCCTTTGGCGCAGACGGCAGCCATGATGGCGTTTTCCGTGGCAGTTACGCTGGCTTCGTCCAGCAAGATGTCTGCGCCGTACAAACCGTTGGGCGCCAGGAACTCTAGGCGGCGCCCGTAGTTGACCTCGGCGCCCAGCGCGCGCAAGGCCAAGATGTGAGTATCCAAACGGCGGCGGCCGATCACATCTCCGCCTGGGGGAGGCAAACGCAACTCGCCGGTGCGGACCGTCATGGGTCCCGCAAGCAGAATCGACGCGCGGATGCGTCGGCACAAGACCGGGTCGAGATCGGCAGGGCGCACGGTTCGGGCGATGATCCGCCAGGAGTTTCCACCTAGATTCTCTAACTCCACCCCCAAACTTTGAAGCAAATGGCGCATGTCGCTCACATCACGAATATGCGGCACGTTATGCAAGATGACCGGCTCGTCGGTCAGCAGACAGGCCGCCAGAAGTGGGAGAGCAGCGTTCTTGTTGCCGCTCGGGGTCATCTCTCCGTGCAAGGGATGGCCACCTTCGATGATGAATTGTTCCATGGAGCCTCCTGTGAAATTTTCAACATTCTACGGCAGTCTGCGCCGTTTGCCAAGCACTTTACAGATTTGACAGGAATGTTACAAAAGTCTTGCGCGCCTTTTGTATCCCTCTCTTCCTAGCTATAATGAGATTTATGAGCACCCATGAATTGGCCGCAGCCCTGGTCGGTTGGATCGGGGGTGGGATAGTGAATTATCTGGCCGATGTTTTGCCAACGGTGCGACGGCTCAGCCGGCCGATCTGCCCCGATTGTCGGGAAACGCGCCGTTGGCAAGATGTGATTCTTCCGCAGGCCTGTCGTTCCTGTGGTCGTGGCCGATGGTTGCGAGCGTGGCTGGTGAATCTCTTTCTGGCTGGATTTAGTCTGTATTTATGGACATCGCCACCGGCGTCCTTGGGATTTTGGCCGAGCTGGATCGCGTTGTTGTATTTTGCTACCGTGTTCGTGATCGATTTCGAGCATCGTTTGATCTTACACTCAACTAGCTTATTCGGCTTTGGGCTGGCCTTGTGGATCGGCAACCTACGCCAGGGATGGACAGCTACTCTGCTGGGCGGATTAGCCGGTTTTGGGATCGTGATAATGCTCTATCTGCTGGGCATGGTCTTCACTCGGCTACGCGCCCGACGATTGCAGGCCGCCAACTTGGAGCCGGATGATGAAGAGGCATTCGGGGCCGGCGACGTCATTTTGGCAACCATCCTGGGATTGATGCTCGGCTGGCCGTTGGCTTGGTTTGGCCTCTTGTTTGGCATTCTGCTCGGCGGCGTAGTCAGCGCCGTGTTGTTAGTGATCTTATGGCTCTCTGGTCGGTTTCATCCCTGGGCGACCTTCATCCCTTTTGGACCGTTCTTCCTGACCAGTGCTTTTCTGATCCTGTACGCCCCACAGCTGGTGCGATTTTTAGTACCAAAGTAGGATTGGATGCGAAACATTCTCTTTCTACACTATACTTAGAGAGAGGACCGCTTTGGCTGTAGGTACGACAACTCACAGATGCCCTCTGGAGCGGTGATAAATGTCGCTCGCTGGCTTGAAGGCCATTCACGCTGCCCAGAGACCCAGGATAAGACCTAGCCTGTTGTGGAGATGTCATGTTGAGGAGATGGATTGCTCGTCTAGAAAGGAAGCCAGCGCAAGCTATGGTAGAATTTGCGCTGGTGCTTCCCATCTTGCTGGTGCTGATTTATGGTCTGATTGAATTAGGACGATTGTTGTTCATATATGCCAGCGTTTATACAGCCGCTCGCGAAGCAGCGCGCTATGGAGCCACCACGGGCGTGAACGTGGCCGGCGGCGCGCCCCGCTATCAAGACTGTGCCGGCATGCGCGCCGCAGCGCGTCGCTCAGCGTTTCTGACCGAATTTCCCGACAATCAGATCACCATCTGGCACGACCAAGGCGAAGGCGTGAATCAGACGCTCTACTGCACCCCTGGCATGAATCAAGACCCCACTTTCACCCCTTCTCCGGGGAACAATAGCCGGGTGCGGGTGCGCGTCCAAACGCAATATGCACCGATCCTGCCGATCGTGCCAGGCTTTCAAGCGTTCACCATCGAATCGGTCAGCGCACGCACTGTTCTGGTCAGCGTTCCGATCGAAATCACCTCTCCTCCACAAACTTGGAATCCGACCATCACCATTCAGCCGCCGACGGCCACATCCACCCGGACAGGCACACCTACGCAAACGCCAACCATCACCCGTACCCCAACCATCACCCGTACCCCAACCATCACCCATACCCCAACCATCACCCGTACCCCAACCATCACGTTCACCCCTTCTCGCACACCAACCCCCACTCAAACTCGCACGCCGACCAACACGCCAACGATCACCGGTACGCCTTTCGGCTGTCAAGTGCGCCGTGGTTTATTTTACACCTCGCCATTTGGCATGACTATTTACAATAACAACGTATTGGAAACCATCCACGTTGCGGAAATCCACGTTTACTGGAACCCGTCCTCGCCGGCCGGCCAAGCGATAACTTCCCTGACGCTGGGCGAGGTGACGATCTGGAGCGGCAATGTCAACGGCTCGCCGGCTATATTCAACTCCTTTATCGGTAACGTTTCGGTGTCTCCAAATACCAACAAGTTCTTGAGAGTCACCTTCGAGAAAAACTACAAAGTGAACGGCAACGAAAGGTTGATCATCTACTTCGCTGAAGCCAGCTGTTTGCCTCTTGACTCGAACGATCCGAATCAGATCCAATGAACGAAAAACGCTCTTCCCTGTCCCACAGTGTTGAAACAGGCCAAAGCCTGGTGGAAATGGCCATTAGCATGACCTTTATCCTGATCCTGCTGGCCGGTGTGATCTATTTCGGCATTGCTCTGTTCTACTTCGTCGCCATGCGAGACGCAGCTCAAGAAGGAGCACTCTACGGCTCAATGCGCCCGACTGATTTGGCTGGCATCAATCAGCGTGTGGCAAACGCAGCAGGAAATAATGGCGTGATCCGCCGTATGTTCGACCAAGGCGAGTTACAAGTTCACATCACATACACCGGGCCGGCATGTGAAGGGAACGGGATCACCGTTACGCTCATCCACAACTATCGTTTAGATTGGCTTCCTCTTGGATCTTTCCTTAGCCCCTTTCTTGGGCAGGATTTCATTCGCCTGCGAGCGTCGGTGACCGATACCATCCTCACCCCCCCTTGTCCTTAACTTGCCATCTTGAAGGGAGTATGAACATGAAATCGTTGTCCCTTATAGTCCGTGAACAAGGTCAAGCCATCCTCCTGATCGGGTTGGCCGTCTTTACTCTGCTAGCGCTCACGGCGCTGGCCGTGGATGGCGGCAACGTGTATGCCGAACGTCGCCGCGCCCAAAACGCTGCTGATGCAACTGCTCTCGATGCTGCCTTGGCCAAAGTGCGCAGCCAAGACATGCTTGCTCATGGCTTGGAACGCGCTGCCAGCAACCACTACGCTGACCAAGATCCAACGCCCGCATCCACCCATCCAGATGTGAACGTTGAGATCTACAATCCCCCAATTAGCGGGCCCTACGCCGGCAACGGTGAATACATTCAAGTTTTCATTACGGCAAGAGTTCCAACCTTTTTTGCTCGGGTGATCGGGATTCACACAATCACGAATAGGGTAGAGGCGGTAGGGCGGGCAAAACCACTGGTGTATAGTCCGATGTTCTTTGGGAACGCAATCGTTGGCCTAGCGCCTACTCAGTGTAAAGCAGTGGTGTACCAAGGGAACGCAAACACCATTGTCACTGGCGGCGGCATCTATGTCAACTCAAGTTGCAGCGGCATGGGCAATCAGGCAGCCTTTTTCAATAATAGCTCTTCCGCCCAGCTCACGGCTCCTTGTCTGCAGGCTGTGGGAGGCATTTCCTATGCCCCCGGCGCGCTCAACATCCCCTCTAGCTGCATCGTCACCGGCGCGCCTCCACTACCGAAGCCGGTCTATCCTAACCCCACCTGTACAGGTCCAGCCCATCGAGACGGCAACACCCTAAGCCCCGGCAACTATACCGGCACCTTCCCACCTTCTGGGGTGACTCACTTGAAACCTGGCGTCTACTGTGTCAATGGTAACTTTCGCCTGAATGCCAACGACGAACTGTATGGCAGCCAGGTGGTCATCCGAGTGAACAATGGCGACGTCCGCTGGAACGGCGGTGCTACTATTCAGTTGAGTGCACCGACCACTGGGCCATTTGCCGGACTGTTGCTCTTCTTGCCGGAAGGAAATTCCAACGAAGTCGTCATCAACGGCAATTCGGAGTCGACCTTCACCGGCACGATCCTGGCTCCCTCCTCGCAAATCACGATTGAAGGCACCGGCAGTACAAGCGGCTTGAACAGCCAGGTGATTGGCTACACCGTCAACCTGAGTGGCAACAGCACGACTTACATTAACTATAATGCCAACCAAAATTATCAAGCCCCAGAACCTCCGGCGGTTGAGCTGGTTGAATGAGAGGTTTATCGCTTGTTCTCGCTCTGAGCGCGGTCAATCCATTGTCCTGGTAGCGATGGCGTTCTTTGCCTTGCTTGCCATCGCCGCCTTGGTGATCGACGGCGGGATGGCTTTGGCTCATCGTCGTCAGGCTCAAAATGCTGCCGATGCCGCCGCCCTAGCGGCTGGTGTAACCTACATCAAGGGTGGAGATTATCGCCTGGCGGCGCTTGAACAAGCCCGACAGAACGGCTTTGAAACCGATGGTCTGCTGAACGATCTGCAAGTGTACAACCCGCCGATAAGCGGGCCCTACGCCGGCCAACGGCACTATCTGCAAGTTGTGCTGACCGCACGCTATCGCACCCTGTTGGCCTCCACCGTCGGCATCCGCCACGTGACCAACACTGTGGAAGCGATCAGCCGCGTGGTTCCACCGAGCTGGGGAGAAATGCTCGATGGCTTTGCGGTAGTGAGCCTGGCTCCGCACAGCAATTGCCAACAACACCGAGCGTTTTGGGTGCATGGCGAGGCTACGCTTGAAGTGCAAGGCGGCGGCATCTGGGTCAACTCTGACCATCCGACTTGCGCCTTCATCCAGCAAGGGAATGGCAGTATTGCCATACAAGATGACAGTCCATTTATCATCGTAGGCGGCGCTTTGATCCAGAAACCGTACTTGATCAAACGTCAGGCGCCTGGCCTGGGGTATATGCAGCGCGCTCAGGGAGGTAGTTTTCCGATTCGTCCAATTGTAGGAGCGTCGCCTCTCCCTTATCCCCCTCCGTTCGTCATGCCTCGCCCTTCCTGTGGCACACAAATCGCCCGCGTGAGCGAAGATGGAACCACCATGTCGCCAGGTCACTGGGGGGAGAATTTTCCTCCACCAGGAGTCACGAAACTCAAGCCTGGCGTCTACTGCATCGACGGGGATATCACGGTTGAGCAAGATTTGGAAGGCACGGGGGTAGTCCTGGTGATCGGCGGGGATACGGTGCGTTTCAGTGGAAGCGCCAAAATCGATCTCGCTGCTCCGGGCGGCGGGCCCTTGGCCGGCCTATTGATGCACGCCCCTTTAGGCCATACTGCACGTATCATTCTCAACGGAAATGCAGAGTCGCGCTTCCGAGGCGCCATCCTGGCGCCCACTTCGCTCATCCGGCTGGCCGGCAGCGATTCGGCCTATGGCTACCACAGCCAGATCATCGGTCTGCGGATCGAAGTGACCGGCATGTCCAATATCGTTGTCAAGTACAAAGACGAACAAAACTACGATGCGATGATCTATCCCTCGGTCGAATTTATCCGCTGAGCTTGCAACAAGCGCAGCGCAAAAACGGGCCGGCAAACTCGGCCTGTTTTGATTCTGGCTAGCCTCTCCAAAATCACCACCAATGACCAATCCAGGATGGCGCAAAGGGCGGTGGGAGTGGTCAAGAGAAAGGTGGACATGCCCCAAACAGGTTTGGAGCAATTGCCATAAATCAGGTATAATTTAGAGCAGCTTATATTGCAAGCACCGTTGATTCGGGAAAGGAAAAGCGCATGGCCTTTTCTTGGCGGGGGATATCGACCCAAGAAAAGGTGACGAGGATGAGGGTTCTCCATTGCAAGATGGAGCTAACTGCAGCCTATAACAGCTGCAGGAAAATCGAGCGATCAGCGGATGCCCTCCGGGCCGCGCCAAGCCCGATCCTTTCCCTCCAGTCGTTTCTCAAATCTCGGCGCCCAACGCCGCGCAGGCAACTGGGCGGACAAAGCGCCGGGAATGGCGTGTTTCTACCGAGCGGCCGCGTCAGGAGATAGGCTGACTCGCCGGCCCAGCGCGGGACACTCATCCATCTCTCTCATCTGGAGGATCCGCAACCATGTGTGGTATTGTTGGCTATCTCGGGCATCGCAACGCCACTCCCATTATCTTCAACGGCTTGAAACGATTGGAATACCGCGGCTACGATTCGGCTGGGATTGCTGTCTTACAGAACGGCCACATTGAAATTCGCCGACAGGCTGGCAAGCTCTCCGCCTTGGCCGAGCTGCTCGAGCAACAACCGATGAGCGGCGTGATCGGCATCGGTCACACGCGTTGGGCCACCCATGGCGCCCCTAGTGCGCGCAACGCCCATCCCCACATTGGGCAAACTGGTCGAGTGGTGGTCGTCCACAATGGGATCGTTGAAAATTTTCTGGAACTGCGCCAAGAGCTCACGGCCGAAGGCGTTACGTTTAACTCCGACACCGATACCGAAACCATCGTCCACTTGGTAGAACACTACCTGGCTTCGGGCTTGGGATTGGTCGAAGCGGCGCGGCGCACCTTTCAACTCTTGCAAGGCGCCAACGTGGTCGTGCTCCTGTCGGCCGATGAGCCGGACAAGATCGTGGCTGCTCGCCTGGGGAATGCCGGCGGCGTGGTGATCGGCTATGGGGATCAGGAAACGTTTGTCGCTTCTGACATTCCTGCCATTCTCGAACATACCCGTCGCGTCTTGTTTCTGGAGTCGCGCCAAATGGCGATCGTCACCCGGCATCGTGTGCAGATCGAGACGCTCGACGGCCGGCCGATACCTCCGGTCGTCCAGGTTGTGCCTTGGGATCCGGTCTCGGCCGAAAAGGGCGAATATCGTCACTTTATGCAGAAAGAGATTCACGAACAGGTCCGCTCCCTCACCGACACTCTGGCCGGCCGCGTGGATTTTGAACGAGGCAAGATTCGCCTTCCGGAACTAAACTTGACCCCAGAGCTCGCCAGAAGAATCCAAAAAATCTACATCACTGCCTGCGGCACGGCTGCCTATGCTGGGATGGTAGGCAAATACTTAATCGAAACCATAGCGCGCATTCCTGTAGAAGTGGAGATCGGCTCCGAGTTTCGCTATCGTGACCCGATCATTGACTCGAACACCGTCGTCCTTGCCATTAGCCAATCCGGAGAAACGGCCGACACCCTGGCCGCCATGGAAGAAGGCCGGCGCAAAGGAGCGACCTTATGGAGCATTGTCAACGCCATTGGCTCCCAGGCGATGCGCATTGCCGACGGGTATATCTCGATGCAAACCGGCCCGGAGATCGGCGTAGCGTCTACCAAAGCTTTCACCGCCCCGATCGTGGATCAATACATGCTGGCCATCCTGCTGGCTGATCTGCGCGGCGCGATCGACGAGACAAAACGGCGAGCGCTGGTAGCAGACCTGCGCTTCATCCCCGACTTGGCCGGGCGCACTCTTGAGCGAGAGCCGGAGGTCATCAAGCTAGCTCATCTCCTGAAAGACATCCGCAACTGTCTCTACTTGGGGCGCGGCATTAACATGCCGATTGCCTATGAAGGGGCGTTGAAAATGAAAGAGATCACCTACATTCATGCCGAAGGGTACCCGGCCGGTGAGATGAAACACGGTCCGATTGCCCTGATTGACGAAGAAATGCCGGTTATCTGTTTAGCTCCTAACGATCCCTGGCACGATAAAATGATCTCCCAAATTCAACAAGCCAAAGCACGCGGCGGAAAAGTGATCGCCGTGGCTACCGACGGAGATGAATTGGTGGCTTCGATAGCCGATCATGTCCTATGGGTTCCCGAAACACCGTGGATGCTCTCGCCGGCGATCACCGTCTTGCCCCTGCAATTGTTAGCTTATCACATCGCCGCCCTGCGCGGCTTGGATGTAGATCAACCGCGCAATTTGGCCAAATCGGTCACCGTAGAGTGAGAACAGGCCATTCAATTACACCTCCTTTCAAAATTGGAATTTCTTCTAACCAGAAGTTAGCTTATAATTGAGAATAGCTACTCTGTACTGGTGTCTTATCAAGGCAGCAGAGATTTGGTTATTTGGAAGGAGGTTATTATGAATCATTCAAAGACTGAAAGAGGACAGGCGCTGATCCTAATTGTTCTGGCCATGATCGCCATGCTAGCCCTCACTGCCACCGCAGTCGATGCTGGTCTGGCCTACACCGAACGACGACAGGCACAAAACGTGGCCGATGCTGCCGTGCTGGACGCTGCTCTTGCCAAAGCGCGCGGGCAAAACGACTGGCAACAACAAGCACAAGAACGCGCTGCCAGCAACGGTTTTAACAACAACGGCGCCACCAACACCGTAGAAGTTCATAGCCCGCCGGTTCCTGGCTGTGGCGGCCAACCCAATCCCTAC
The DNA here is from genome assembly GCA_937120535.1 of uncultured Anaerolineae bacterium. Taxonomy (GTDB): domain Bacteria; phylum Chloroflexota; class Anaerolineae; order Anaerolineales; family Villigracilaceae; genus Denitrolinea. The sequence goes on along the minus strand of CAKZJX010000096.1, from coordinate 11,407 downwards.
GTGGGAAACACCGAGTATGTGCAGGTGATCATCCGCTCGGTCACTCGCACCTCCTTTGGCCGAGCGATCGGCGTTCAGCAGGTGAACCATTGCGTAGAAGCCATTGCGCGCGCTCGACCGCCTTCAGTTCAACCCCTGCTCTTTGGAAATGCGATTGTGGCTTTAAAGCCAAATCAGCAAAGAACGTTCTGGATGCATGGTAATCCTCGTGTACGAACAGTTGGCGGTGGGGTCTTCGTTAATTCCTCGACCAATTGTGGCTTCACCAGCAACGGCGTCCCTGATCTGATCACCCCTTCGATTACCATGGTCGCCTCACAATCCTGCCCACAAATGGTAGGACCAGGTATTGTCTACAACGCGCCCCAAGTTCCATATCCTCCGAATTTCAACCTTCCCCGGCCTACCTGCACCCAAAACGCTACCAAAGTTGGCAATACTCTCAACCCCGGTCGAGTGAATGGATCCTTCCCGCCTAGCGGCGTGACGCACCTCAATCCCGGCGTGTATTGCGTGAACGGAAGCTTCTCACTGAATGGAAACGACACCCTAATCGGCCATGAAGTGGTGATCTACATGGAGTCAGGAAACATTCGCTGGAATGGCAACGGCGCGTTGCACCTCTCGGCACCCACCAGCGGACCGTTCAAAGGACTCTTGATTTACTTCCCGATAACCAACAACAGCGAGATTCGCATCAACGGCACCAACGATCAGCTGCTCAAGGGCACGATCCTGGCCCCAGCGTCGAATATCGTCCTGCTGGGTACAGCCAATACTGACTCCTACCGCACCCAGATCATCGGTTACACAGTGGAGATCGGAGGCACGTTTGACGGCATCGTGCGCTACAACGATGAAGAGAATTATGACGCCACCGTTCCACCTATGATCGAACTGGTGCGCTAGGATCAATCTCAGACACCTCAAGGTGTCTTCGTTCTGCCGTTCGTTGACGGTAACTTTGACCGCATCTGCTGGATCGGCAAAGAATTTTCGAACGCTCTTGGTGGGTTTTGACAAAAAGGCGAGCTCCTTGTACGTGGGAGATGACGCACGAAAAGGAGCTCGCCTATGTCAACTTTCATCCTAAAAGTTGCCTTGATTTCAAGCAAGACAGCGAGGAGCGTCCAAAGAAATGCCCTGATTGCGGTGGGGAGACCTTCCAGCGTTGGGGACAGGTGAACAAGAAGGTGAAAGATACGCATCTTGGACAGGTGAAGTGTAGCTGAGAGAGGAAAAACACTCGCCGGCCCTGCGGCGCAGCAGCGCCACACCGACCGTCGCAACGAATTAGCTAACGATTAGAAGTTGTGTCGGCTACTTGACTTTGTCCTCAAAATTTTGTATAGTACTTTCGGCCACCCAAAAAACGAAACACGGCACGGCCAGCTCCCCTGGCGTGCCGTTTGTTTCGCACAATTTACAGGGCAAGGAGTTCTTTATACATGATTCGGGTCAACAACTTGATTAAGGACTATGGTCAGCGACGCGCTTTATGTGGCCTGACCTTCCATGCCCAACAGGGCGAGGTGGTCGGTTTTCTGGGGCCCAATGGGGCCGGCAAAACCACCACCATGCGCATTCTCACCGGTTACATGCCCCCAACAGAAGGTGAGGCCATCGTAGCGGGGTACGATGTGGTAAGCGAATCGCTAGAGGTGCGCAAGCGTGTGGGCTACCTGCCGGAGACCGTGCCTTTGTACAATGATATGGTTGTGTTCGATTACTTAAAATTCATGGCCGACCTGCGTCATTTGCCCGACGCAGAAGAACGCGTGGAAGAAGCCTTGGAGCTGGTTGGCATGATCGAGCGCGCCAACGGCTATATCGGCAACCTATCCAAAGGCATGCGCCAACGTGTTGGACTCGCCCAGGCCTTGCTTCACCGCCCCGAAGTGCTGATCCTGGACGAACCGACCATTGGCTTGGATCCCAATCAAGTCGTAGAAATTCGCAACCTGATCCGAGAATTGGGCAAAGAACGAACCGTGCTGCTCTCCACCCATATCCTCTCGGAAGCCCAGCAGATTTGCGATCGCGTAATTATCATCAACAAAGGCCAAATCATCGCTGAGGATACGCCGGAGAACCTACAAGCGCGTTTGTTGGGTGCCAAACGGGTGATGATTCAGGTGCGCGGCGAGGCCGATGATGTACTTCCCCAGATTCAGGCCATTCCGGGAGTGCGACAGGCTGTGGTCAACCTCGACGGGACGATCGAGTTTGAATTCTTGCCCACTCAAGACGTACGCCCAAGAGTGGCACGAGCGATCATCGAAGCCGGCCACGAATTGCTCGAGATGCGCACCATCAGCATGAGCCTAGAAGAGATCTTCCTGGAGTTGACCAAAGACAACGCCGGCCTGCCTATGTGAGGTGCTTTATGCGAAACATTTGGACCATCGCCAAACGCGAATACAATCATTTCTTTATCAGCCCGATCGCCTACCTGGTTGCCTTCGCAATTTTGCTGGTCTTGGGCATCATTTTTGCGCTGGTCATCTATTCTTCTTCTCAAAACGTCTTTTTTGGCAGCGTGCCTGATATTCGCCCGATCACTGGCTCATTTGCGTTTTTGCTAGTCCTTTCCACGCCGGCCCTGACCATGCGCCTGCTAGCCGATGAAAACCGCATGGGCACGATGGAACTTCTGCTTACAGCCCCGGTGCGCGATATCGAGTTAATCGTCGGCAAATGGTTGGGCAGCTTCCTGTTCATGCTGACCATCATTGCCATCACCTTGGTATACCCGATCGTCCTCAACGCTCTGGTTCGGCCCGGAATTGACCAAGGGCTGATGATAACCGCCTATCTCGGTCTGATCTTGGTTGCTGCGTCCTTCCTGTCGATCGGCGTAGGCATCTCAGCTCTTTTCAGCAACCAAGTGGCTGCCTTCTTCGCCACCCTAGCCGTCCTGATCACCTTGTGGTGGCTGGTCGGCTTCCCGGCCAATTACGTCCAAACCGGAGCAGACATCTTTCGCTACCTGGACCTGCAAACCCACTTTTACGACTCGCTCAGCGTTGGCAAAATCAACCTGACCGACTTGGTCTATTTCTTCAGCCTAATCGCCCTGGGCTTATTCGTCGGCACGTTGTCTATTGACATTCGGAGATGGCGCTAATGAAACAGCTCCAGAAATCATATCGCTTCCTTCCCCTCTACATCTCCCTACTAGCTCTCATCGCCACCCTCGTGCTAGGAACGGTGCGCGTTGTGATGGCCCTAGACCTGTACACGCCACCCAACCCCGATCGAATCAACCTAGCCCTCTCGCTTAGTGCTGCCATAACGGTGTTGGGCGTGTTGGTCTACGCCATGGTGGCGCCGGATGCTGTGCGGAGCTTCCTGAGCAAGCGACAAACCCGCTACGGAAGCAACGCGTTGGTGATGAGCATAGCATTTCTTGGCATTCTCTTTGTAGCCAACTACCTGGCTTATCAAAACCCTCGCGACCTAGCTGACCTGACGGAGGACAAACAAAACACGCTAGCCCCCGAAACGCTAGAAACCCTCAAGAAGCTCCCGGCGCCAATAACGGCCACAGCCTACTACTCCCCCCAGATGCCGCGTGACTCGGCCCAGCAGCTCCTGCAAAACATCAAGAACAACAGCAACGGCAGATTTGACTTCCGATTTGTCGATCCAGTAGCCAATCCGGTAGAGGCCAAGAACGCCGGCGTGACGGGCGACGGCAAAATCGTGCTGGAGATGAACGGCCGGCGCGAGCTTGCCGACTACGCCGACGAAGCCGAACTCCTGCGCGCCATCAATCGTCTACTCAATCCCGAAGCACGCACTGTCTACTTCCTAACCGGCCACGGAGAAATGGACATCAACGGCTTCGGCCAAACCGCTCTGAGCCGAGCTCGCGAGACCCTCGAAAGCAAAAATTACGCGGTTAAAACCCTGAGCTTGCTGGCCGACAACCGTGTTCCAGAAGATGCCGATGTGGTCATCGTGGCCGGCCCGATCAAACCCCTCACCCAGATCGAAGTAGACTTGCTCAATCAATTCATCGATCAAGGTGGCGGTGTAGTCGCCATGCTCGCACCAGTTCCCCTAACCGATTTTGGCGATCAGCCCGAACCATTGACCGAGTCGCTCGAACAACGATGGGGCATTCGCCTACGCAACGATTTTATCGTGGATACGAGCAGCACCATGCCCCAGAACGCTATCGGCGCTGCATATAGCCCCAGTCATCCGATCACCGACGGCATGATGTTCTTCACCATCTTCCCGCTGGCACGCAGCATTGAGCTCAAACAAGAGACGGTCGAAGAGACGATTTTGACGCCCTTGGTCCAGACCAGCCCGTCTTCTCAAGCCTGGGGGGAAACCGATTTCAGCGTCCTAGAACGAGAGACCGCTCAGGTCTCCTTGGATCCGGAAGACGCGCCCGGCCCCTTGATCCTAGCAGTGGCTGCCGAAAAGCTATCCACGCAGGGCCGGCTGGTGGTCTTTGGTAATGCGATCTTTGCCGGCGATGAGGGCTTCGATGTGTACGGCAACGGCGACCTGTTCATCAACGCCGTAGATTGGGCCGCCAACATAGATAAGGAAACCACAGTGGACATCACCCCCCGCCCAACTCTGGAGCGCACTTTTATCCCGCCCAGTCAATTGCAATGGTTGGCCATTCTGCTTGGCTCGGTGTGTGGATTGCCAGGGTTGGTATTGGCGGCCGGTGTGGCAGCCTGGATAGCACGACGTCGTCGAGGATGAGCGATGATCAAACGAACAACTTGGATCATGCTGGCGCTGTTCCTGGCGCTGGCCGGCTTCGCGCTCTACCAAAGATACGCTCCGAACTCAACCACCGCCCAAGCAACCCCTTCGGCCACTGTAGCGCCGGTCGAGTTCCTCTTCCCAGCCGATCAAGGGGTTGTCGTTGCCCTAACGTTGGAGAGCCGCGAGGGGCATCGCCTACGTGCCGTGCGTCAGGAGGAGGCCTGGCGATTGCTCGAGCCGATCGAAGCGGCCGCTCAAGCCGGCTCGATGGAAGCGGCAACCAGCCAGCTCACCTCTCTAAGCGTGGTGACGCGCCTGGACCTGAATCCCGCCGATGTCGGGCTAGATCCTCCAGCCTATACCATCACCGTCGAGTTCAGCAACGGCCAAACCCTCACCGCCTGGATCGGCGACGTGACCCCTACCGGCAACGGATACTACGCGCGTAAGAACGACGGCAGCATCGTCGTCATTAGAAAGCATAGTGTCGATTCCCTGCTCTCACTGCTGGAGTCGCCTCCCTACGCCGAAACGCCGACCCCCTCGCCCACACCATCACCGACTCCAACCCCAACCCCGAATCCCCCCTCCGATGACGTCGAGACCTCCCCTGCGGGCATAGAAACGCCCTCAGCGACTCCGACGCCGTAAAAAGGGGATTGCATTTCAACTCAAAAAGTCGTATTCTATAGTAGGCAACAGGATGGCTCGTTAGCGACCTTGAACGCCATGCTATATTTTATCAGATCAATTTGAGGTGTTGAAGAATGCCCATGGATGTAGAAAAAATCTTCATCGGAGATGACGAGGAAGAAGAAGGATATTCTGCTCTAGCTCGTCTAATCGAACTCGGTCGTCAGAAGTCGTATGTGACTCTGGACGATATCTTGCACTTCTTCCCCGAAGCAGAGCAGGATGTAGAACAACTGGAAGAAGCTTTCTCGGCCTTGCTGAGCGCCGGTATTCCCTTCATTGAGGATGTCAGCGCCGTTGAGCCGACCGAAGACGAACTGGCAGCGGTCGAAGAAGCCGAGGCCGAGACAGCTATCGACACCTCGCTCGACGATTACCTCGCCAACATCGACACCGACGATACCATCGGCTTATACCTGAAAGAAGTGAGCCGCGTGCCTCTGCTGACCGCCGAGGAAGAAGTGGAGTTAGCACAGCGCATCGAACGTGGACGCTTGGCGCGCGAAGAGCTGGCGAAGGGAAACATTAGCCCTAAGCGACGCCAGGAATTGCGTAAATTGATAGAAGACGGTTGGGCGGCACGTGAACACCTGATCACGGCCAACTCGCGCTTGGTGATCTCGGTGGCTAAGAAGTACATGGGGCGCGGTGTGCCGTTCCTCGACCTGATCCAGGAAGGCAATATCGGCCTGATCCGAGCTACCAAGAAATTCGACTATCGCCGCGGTCACAAGTTTTCCACCTATGCCACCTGGTGGATCCGACAGGCGGTTACGCGCGCTATCGCTGATCAAGGGCGGACCATTCGCGTGCCGGTACACATGGGCGACCAAATCAACAAGCTGCTGCGCGTCCAGCATCAATTGACCCAGCGCTTGGGGCGAGAACCTACCGTGGAGGAACTGGCTGAAGCCCTGGAGGTGCCTCCCAAAAAGGTGGAGAACATGATCCAAGTGGCGCGCCGACCCCTCTCTCTCGAGACCCCCACCGACGATGAGGAAGACTCCGTCTTGGGTGATTTCATTGAAGACGATGAGGCCTCCCCGCCAGACGACACCGCCACCTACAACCTGCTTAGGGAACAGCTCAACGAAGTGCTCAACACCCTGCCCCCGCGCGAGGTGCGCATCCTACAGTTGCGCTATGGGCTGCTGGATGGGCAAGCCTATACCCTAGAAGAGGTGGGGCGCAAGATGGGGGTGACTCGCGAGCGCGTCCGCCAGATCGAGGCCCAAGCGCTTAGCCGATTGCGGCATCCGTCAATCCGCCGAAAACTGCGAGACTACCTGGGTGAATAGGACCAAGCAGCAGGTCACGTCGTTCAAACGTGACCTGCTTTTCGATCGAGCCGATTGCACCCGAGTTACAAATTAAACCAGTCCGGCTATTTTCCCAACGGCGAAACACCCAAAAGCAGCCTGCTTTCACTGACCCCGGTCATCATGCCTTGGGTGGCTCCATGAAAAGTAGAGTCTTGATCTTCCTTCTCATCCCTCGTCTGTGCGAGACTTTACTCGCAGCTCTTTTCCTCTCGGTGTGGATTCTAGGCCCACGCATGATGTCGCTCGATAGTGATCTCGGCCGGCACCTCGCCCTTGGCAATTTCATCCTCGATCAACGCCTCATCCCCACCACCGACATTCTTTCCCACACCAAAAGCGGAGAACTGCGACCCCCATATGAATGGCTGACACAAGTTTGGTTCGCGCTGGCCAACCGCATCGCCGGCCTAGACGGCGTTATCGTGGTATGCGCGTTCATCATTAGCGCATCATTTGGCGTGGTCTACCTGGACGCCGTGCAACGTAGCCGCCGGCCCGTGACCGCCTTTCTGGTTTCCCTGTTGGCTGCGGCCGTCTCCTCTCTACACTGGCTTCCGCGTCCCCACCTGATTACCTTCCTCTTTCTTGCCATCTGGCTGGCCTGGCTCGAGCGCGTTCGACAGGGAAAACAAATTGGACTATGGCGATTTCCGGCCTTGATGCTCCTCTGGGCCAATGCTCATGGAGGATTTATCTTCGGGATGTTGGCGTGGTTGGCCTACTTCACAGGTTGGTTATGGGAGACCGTCCAACTGAGGCTCGCCGAATCCTCAAAAAGCAACCCATCCTCCTTACATCTAACCGACCAGGGCAAAAAACTAGCCTTGATCGGCTTGTTCGCCTGGATGGCATCAATCGCTACCCCTTCCCTGTGGGGCAACTGGCAAGCTGTGCTCAACAACAACAGCATATTCATTCTGAGCCGAACCGTTGAAACCAGGCCGCCCGATCTCTCTCAAACTGGCACCTGGCCGTTTGTGCTTCTTCTTCTACTTACATGGATAGCTGGAACGATCACCTGGCTGAGGCGCAAATCTTTGCCGCCCGCCCTGGTGTTCTTGCTGGCCGGCTTTTCTTTGCTGGCGCTGGGGATTACACGCAACATCCCACTTTTTGCCTTATCGGCTGCGCCTGTTTTGGCAGAATGGCTTGCACCTATCTTGGAACATTCCAAACGATGGAAACGGGTTGAGGCAAACGTCGCTGCACTGGAGCGTCCGCTGCAGGGTGCGGTTTGGCCGATTCTGATCGGGGTAGGATTGGCTCTGTTTACAGCAATCCGCTATCAAGTTCACCAGGAATCGAGAGTTGAATTCGATTCGCGTCTCTTCCCGGTTGCCGCCGCCACGTGGCTGATTGAAAACCCGCCCTCAGGAAACATGTTCAACGACATCAACTGGGGCGGATACCTTCTCTATCGCCTGTGGCCCGGCGAGAAAGTGTTTGTAGATAGTCAAACCGATTTTTATGGGGAACAGCTGATGCGAGAATATGAGCACACCCTTCTGGCTGGCAGCGGCTGGAACGAGGTGCTGGAACGCTACGATGTGAAATGGGTCATCCTCCCTCCCAACGCGCCGCTTGCCAAGGCCCTGAAACAGGAAGGATGGGCGCTGCGCTACAACGATTCGGTCGCCATCATCCTCGCCAAAGAAAAGTGAACCCCTCCATCACGCCGGCAAAGGCCCACCGAACCACTTCGGTCTGCCTGCCAGGAATAGCAAGATGCGTCAACCATTCTCGATCTACCCCTCCCTGGTTATGCTAATGAACAAAACCACCGTCCTGTTCTTTCTCTTTTTTACATTTCCCCTATGGATCTTTTTCATCCCTTTCCCCATCCCCCCCTACCTCGATTTTCAAGTGCTCTATCATGCCAATCTCGGCCTGCTCCAGGGCATCGCCCTCTACGACCACGCGGCCCAAACCGAGCTGATCGCTCATCTGGCAGGCGTCCATCCCGATCAAGTTATCGTTTTACCCTTTCCCTATCCACCCTGGTATGCGCTGTCTACTCTGTTTCTGGCGCTGTTGCCCATACAAAGCGCGGCACGCCTGTGGTTTGGTCTCAACCTATCCATGCTTCTCATCTCCGTTTGGCTGATTACCGACGGATGGCGACCCGCACCCCGTCTTGCTTCATTTCTCGCAGCCATCTTATTCGCCCCGGTTGTCGGTAGCCTGTACGTGGGACAATTTATCTTTCCGGTTCTTCTCGGCGCCTCGTTGATGAATTACGCCCTCCGCCACGGCAACGCAAAGCTTACCGCCCTAGCCGCCGCACTTTTGACCTTCAAGCCACACCTAGGCGGTCCTCTCTCTGGCGCAACTATTCTTTATCTCCTTCTCAATCGTGGCGAATTCGCTCGCCGCGCGCTCAAGGCCGTCCTGGTGGTTGCCGTTTTGCTTTTTGGGTTGGGCTTTCTGGCCGATCCTCTCTGGCCGATCGCCTATCTGCGTTCCCTCTTTGATTTCCGTCATCTCCCAGGCGTCTCTTCCTGCGCCCTATGTGCTAGCCTGCCCGTAGGATTAACAGCCCTCCTGATTGGCCGTACCGATGTGAGCTTGGCCCTGCCGATCGGTGCGGTGCTGTTGATCATCCTGTTTGCCGGCCTGTTCTTCCTCCGCCGCCCGATCTTCCGCCGGCCTGAATCGTTCATCAGCACCGTCATCTTAATCACCCTATCGGCCGATCCCTATCTGCTCAACTACGATTTTGCCCTGCTGCTTGTTCCACTATTTCTGACAACAGCTTCCATCCGCCCTGTAGATTGGTTCTGGCCGGCGATCGCCTGGTTGCTGCCTCTGATCTTACTCGGTCTTTTCGGTCGCAGCGGAAGCCCATTCCTACCGCTGACTGCGCTAATGCTCCTTTCTCGACAGGTGGTATGCACTCCATCCACCGATCCACCTACCACAAACATGCGCTGACCAGCGGCACCGTCCTCGTCGCCGAACGCAAGACCTGCTCGCTCCAGCGCCTGTTGACCGCGCCGGTTGGGCGCTGGCAAATCCTGGCCAGTCTGTGCATTGCCTCGCTGGGTTTGCTGATTGGCATGCTGGCCAAGAACGAGGAACAGGCGATTGCCTTCGCGCTCATCCTGATGTTCGTTTTCTCTCTGCCCTGGGCGGAGCCTGGACGCCGCTGGAGTACACCGACTCGGCGTTCTAGGCCGTTGGGCATATCACCCCCGTCGCCTAGGCGATGGACGGCTTCAAGAACATCGCCGTCCGCCTGCTCGGCTTCGAGTCGGGGCTGCTGCCCTTGGCCGCGCTGGCGAGCTATGCGGTGCTGTTCTTCCTGCTGGCGGTATGGCAGTTTCGACGGGTGAGCGAGTGGGGCCGCCGCGCTGCGCCTTCGGCAAGGAAGGTAGGCGCTGAAGCGGGGGCTTAGCAGGTAAGGAACAGCCCGCTCGAGCGGGCTTCAACGCCCTGAGCCGGGGACTTCAGTCCACTGTCAGGTGGCTAGACTCGGCCACGAGTCAACGAATACGCGCCCGCCCCAAAAAAAGCCTATCCTGCCTATCCTGTCCGTCCTGTAAAAGTTGAATTTTCAAGTGAGAATACCAATCGGCTCGATCGAAAGTATTTTTCTGGTGCGCGGCAGGTAATAGAGGCGATATTCCAAGCCGTCCATCAAGGCCAGATAGGCGCGATAGTTGACCTGAAAACGATCCTCGCCGATCACATAGTAACAACTGCGCGTGGAGCGGCCGCGCCTACGCCGGATGATTTCTCTCTTGTAGCCGACTCCCTGGATTTGCCGGAGGCCTGAAATGGACATATCCAGCAATCCGTTCAGCACCGACCAGAGGCCTGTCAGCACAAAAATTCCCAATGCCAAAGCCGGGATAAGAAAGACAAGAAGAAAAGCCGTGTTATTCGCGGCAGAGAAGACTAAAAAAGCGATCGGGCCGCCTATCCCCAGGGGAATCAGGATGGTAAGAAGACCGCCCAGCACGTGACCAAGCGGCTTGAGACGCTGCAAAGCGGTAATCTGACCGTTGCGATTGCTGGCCAGATCCTCCGATGTAAAGCCGTTGGCTTTGGCCAGAATGTTGAGCAACGCCGCCCGGGCCTGGGCCGGGCTGGCCGCAAAGACTTGCTCGGCAGAAAGCACAAAGCCGCTTTGCTCCAGGTAAAAGACCCGATAGGTCGCGCCGGGCATCAGTCCGCCGGTATGCTCCTTGAAAGGAAGCGGCAGGCAGCGTTCACCGGTCCAGAGGCAGTAACGGTCTTGGTCAAAAGACAATTGTCCCTGCGCCTGGCGGATGGCGCGATTGTCACGGTCGCTCTTGAGTTTTGTGAAGAGATTGATTGTTCTCAATAAGGAGGGGACAAAACCCAGTACAAGCAGCACTGCTAGGATTGCAACGAACAGCACGGGAATCAGAACGTTGCTGTTTACGCCAGAGAGGAGAAAAACTAGTCCGAAGCAAGCTAAGAAACCCGATGTGCAAGTTTTTTTTTTTTTGTACCCCCTTGACAAGAAAAGGAGATCCCCGAAAATGTAGGGTTCAAACCAAAAATCTTCAGGAGATCTCCACTATGGATATTACCACATTTATCATTGCTGTGTTCTGCTTGATTGACGATTATCTCCAAGGTAAGCGGCTTCGGCAGCGTGGCCCGCAACCGACTTTGAAAGATAGCGA
>CAKZJX010000095.1 GCA_937120535.1 uncultured Anaerolineae bacterium | reverse complement strand
ACACAGAGAGCGCAGAGTTTTCCTTAGTTTATTGCGATTCTGGGCAGTCTTCGCGAACTGGGCGATTAATCTTAAGCAGGAGACTATCAAAGAGGCCGCTTTGCCGAAAGATGCTCGACACGGTAACATTTTTGGTGGGTTGAGAAATGAGTGGGATAAAGATGCCATTTCTTTGCATGTTCTAGGCACTTAAATGGGATAAAATTGGAATATGTGACACATAAAAAGCAGAAAAGTAGGAGGCCTAAACTCACCAACCGAATTTGTTACAGTCACCACAACTTTGCGGTCTTTCAAAGCAGGACAATTATGGGTACACTTAAATCATTCCTGCTTCTCTGGAGGCACTATGCGCTTTGTTAAGTTCCAACTTGGAGACCAGCCACCCCAATACGGCTGGATCCATGATGACAAGGTCGGGCCAATCGAAGGCGATCTATTCGGAAGCTATCGGCGGTTAACTGCGGAGTGGCCGCTTGAGAAGATCCGCCTGCTGGCGCCGGCCGAACCGAGCAAGATCATCTGTGTTGGACGAAACTACGTCGAACACGCCCGTGAACATGGGGCGGAGGTGCCCAAAATTCCCCTGATCTTCTTCAAGCCTCCTTCGGCCATCATCGGCCCTGGCGAGGCCATCGTCTTGCCGCCTCAATCCAATCAAGTTGAACACGAAGCCGAATTGGTTGTAGTGATCGGCAAAGGCGGACGAAATATTACCGCCGACTCCGCTTGCGAGTACATCCTAGGCTATACGATCGGGAACGACGTTACCGCTCGCGATCTGCAACGCATCGATGGCCAATGGACGCGCGCCAAAGGCTTCGACACCTTCTGTCCACTTGGCCCCTGGATCGACACCGATTTTGACCCAGCCGACGCTTTGATCACCTGCCGAGTGAATGGACAGATGCGGCAAATGGCATCTACCCGCGACATGGTGTTTAGCATCGGCACCCTGATTGCCTACATCTCATCCATCATGACCTTGATGCCGGGGGATTTGATCTTTACCGGCACGCCGGCCGGGGTAAGCCCGCTCCAACCAGGGGACATCGTTGAGACGGAAATTGAAGGGCTAGGAGTCCTGCGCAATCCGGTACAGGCAACCGAGTCGGAATAGCTTCAGCCGGTTTTCGTGACATTTGTTAGGAAATTGTCTGTTGCGCACAGGCCAAAAAGACGGTAAGATTAAGATGACGATGGTTACTATAGGGATCTTTCCCTACGAACTAGGCATCCTGGCGCCTTGACGAAACGCAAGGCCTGACGGGTAGCTGCATACCTGTCAGGCCTTTCTAGTCCCTTCTCTAAGGAGAGGAAAGCATGCAAACACCCTGGGAGTATCGCTATGCACACCGTACGAAAAGCATGGGCAGTTCCGTGATTCGGGAATTGCTCAAGTTAACCGAACAACCGGACATCATTTCGTTTGCTGGAGGTTTGCCGGCGCCCGAGGTCTTCCCGGTCCAGAAGTTCCAAGAAGCTTGCAACATCGTGCTGGAGAAATACGGAGCACAAGCGCTGCAATATAGCACCACCGAAGGATACCGCCCACTGCGTGAGATGATCGCCCGGCACGCTTCACGCTATGCCGTGCAACTCACCGCCGACAACATCCTGATCACTTCTGGATCCCAACAAGCGCTCGATTTCATTGGAAGGCTGTTCATCAATCGCGGCGATCACATTGTTGTCGAGTCGCCCACTTATTTGGGCGCCTTGCAGGCCTGGAACGCTTATGGAGCACAGTACATCGCTGTGCGAGCCGACGAGCATGGCATGGTGATAGATGAATTGGAAGAGGCGTTGCGCAAAGGCCCCAAGTTTATCTACGTCCTTCCCAACTTTCAAAACCCTAGCGGATGTACACTCAGTCTGGAGCGACGCAAAAAACTGGTGGAGTTGGCCGACAAATACGGTGTACCCATCGTGGAAGACGATCCATACGGTCAACTACGATATGAGGGCGAACACCTCCCGCCTGTGGTTGCGCTCGATAGCCAGTATCGCGGTTCCAATGGAAGCCACTACACGGGTAACGTGATCTATCTGAGCACCTTCTCCAAATTACTGGCGCCGGGTCTACGCTTGGCTTGGATGATCGCCCCACCCGAGGTAATTCGACGCTTTGTAATGGCCAAACAAGCTGCCGATCTACATACCGCCTCCTTCAACCAATACGTAGCCTACGAAGTCAGCAAAGGCGGTTTCTTAGACGAGCATGTGAAACTGATCCGCGCCGTGTACAAGGAACGCCGCGATGTCATGCTTGAGATGATGGAAGAAATGTTCCCGCCCGAAGTGCGTTGGACTCGACCCCAAGGCGGAATGTTCCTCTGGGGAATCATGCCTCTCGGCATCGACGCCGCCGAGGTGCTCAAACGGGCAGTGGAACGCAAGGTGGCGTTTGTCCCGGGCGCAGCCTTTCACCCGAATGGTGGCGGCGAGAACACGATGCGACTGAACTTCTCGTACTGCTCTCCTGACACAATCCGAGAAGGGATCACACGCCTAGGCACTCTGCTGACGGAACTGCTCCATCACAACGGCAAATCCTGATTGCCGGCCTGCTCCCCCTCTCCCAAAAACCAACGAGAAGGCCTCCCTAAGGGTGGCCTTCTTTTTACGATGGTCAATCTTCCACATAAGGCACATACTCCACCCGAGCCAAGCCCTGGCGGATGGCCGTCTCAGCCACCGCCCGCGCCACGGCGCGATGGACTTGACGATCAAGTGGGTTGGGCACCAGTTCGCCGGCAGGGGCATGAGCCGCAATGGTCTCGGCGGCAGCCAAAAGCATTTCGTAGGTGAGGCGCGGAGCGCGGGTGTCCACTGCACCGCGGAAGAGGCCTGGAAACCCCAACAGATTGTTCACCGATTTGCCATCTGCCGCAAACGCCGCTCCGGCGGCTAACGCCACATCAGGTTCGATCTCGGCGTTCGGATTAGAGAGGGCCAAGATGATCTGTCCTCGGCGCACCTTCTCCGGGCGGATGAGGCCGGCAACACCGGTGGTGGCGATCACAATATCACAGGTGCCCATGATCTCGTCCAGCGTAGATCGCTGCCCGCCGGCCCTCTCAAAACGGCTCATTGCTTCTTCGGAGATATCGGCACCTAGAACCGCTTTCCCTGTCAACCGCATCAACATCTTCCCGATAGCGTTGCCGGCCGCGCCCAGACCAATCTGACCGATGGCAGATCGATGTAGATCACGTCCGGTCCGGCGCGCGGCAACCATCAAAGCCGCCGTACTCACCACAGCTGTCCCGTGCTGATCGTCATGCATCACTGGGATGTCGAGCGCTGCCTGCAATCGCTCTTCTATCTCAAAGCAACGGGGGGCGGCAATATCTTCGAGCTGAATCGCTGCAAACGTCGGCGCAATGGCACACACCGTTGCTACGATTTCATCAGGATTGCGGGTATTCAACAGGATTGGCACGCCCGAAAGACCGACCAAAGTCTCCATTAACATTGCCTTGCCTTCCATCACTGGCATCGCTGCCAGGGGGCCAATATCTCCTAAACCCAACACGGCCGTCCCATCGGTCACGATGGCAATGAGATGGCTGATGCTGGTATAGGTCCAAGCCAGAGAGGGATCGGCGGCAATGCGGCGGCAGACATCGGCTACGCCAGGCGTGTACACGCGGCGCAAGGTGGCCAGAGAGTCGATCGGGTAACGCGAACGAATGGCGATCTTGCCCTTCTGATGCAATTCCAGCACCTCGTCCCGCACTTGCAAGACTTGTGTTCCGGAATTGGCGCGCATGGCGGCCAAAATGCGATCCATGTGCGCCTCATCTTCGGCATAGACAGTAATATCGCGCACCACGCTTTGTGAGGTTTCGGTGAGTAGGTTAATGCTCCCAATATCTCCCCCTGCCTCGGAGATAGCCGTGAGCAAATTAGCCAACACCCCTCGCCGCTGAAGATTGCGTACGCGCACTGTGCGCATCAATTTCCGTTCCCAAGCCATACTTCCCTCCTAAAGTGAGATTCTTAAACAGGATGATATACCCTAGAGAAGGAGAACATGCTGTAACACAAACAGTGGGTGAGT
>CAKZJX010000094.1 GCA_937120535.1 uncultured Anaerolineae bacterium | reverse complement strand
AAAATCGTTGCCCGTCTGATTGTCGAAGGTGATCTGATACTGCAAACATCTGCACACTTTAGCAACGGCGACACCGATGAACTGACAGACATGCCGCTCTTGGTTGACCCGCTCGATGGCAAGATGCCGCTACTGACGGGTGCTTCGATTGCTGGGGCGCTGCGTAGTTATCTGCGTGAGCGCGAACGCGGGTACGGTCAACCTGCCGATCAAAATTCAGCTAGTGTCCTGCTCTTTGGCAGTTTGAAGGGAGATGATGAAGGGGAACAGAGCCCGCTCATCGTAGATGACGCGCTGGGTAAACCGGGAACATTTAGTATGGAAATGCGTGACGGCGTCGGGATCGACCCCAAAAGCCGCACGGCAAGAGAAGACAGGTTATTTGATCTGCAACTGTGGCAGGCGGGCACGACCTTTCCGCTGCGGTTTGAGTTGCTCATCCGCGAAGGGGATGATGCTTCCGCTTTGAAGCGCGCCTTGGCAACGGCGCTCACGGGATTCAACGACGGTGGCATCACGTTGGGCGCGCGCAAACGGCGCGGCTACGGACGGGTGAGAGTCGCAGGGTGGCGAGTCAAGACTTATGACTTGACGCAAGCTGATGAGCTGCTCGATTGGATTGAGCATGGTGATGAACCGCTGACGAACGTTACGCCTATTGCCGACATTGTAACGGTCCTGGGCATCGCCGCCTTAGTGGATGATCAGCGCGAGTTCTTCCATATCTCTGCTACGTTCTTGCTTGATGGCTCACTGCTCATTCGCTCCGGCAGCGGCCAGGACGATTGGGGACCTGACATGGTCCACCTGCACGCGCGGCAGGCAAATGGCACGCGAAAGCCAATTTTATCCGGGACGAGCCTCGCCGGAGCGCTACGGGCGCGTGCCCTGAAGATCGCCAACACATTGGACACTTCTCACAATAGTACACGTTCAGAAGTATTGGTTGATGCAATGTTCGGAGCGGACATGGACAAAGTGCAGAAGCGCAGGCAACAGGGCGACACAGACGCAACATCATTTGCTAGCCGCGTCATGGTCACCGAGACCGTCATGCAAAATGTGAAAACGGACCTCGTCCAAAACCGTATCAGCATCGACCGCTTCACCGGCGGCGCGAGAGAGACTGCGCTGTTTAGCGAGCAGCCCGCATTTGGTGGCAATGATACAAACGTTACAATTGACCTGCGCTTGGTAAACCCGAAGGACCACGAGATCGGCTTGCTCCTGCTGCTACTCAAGGACCTGTGGACAGGTGATTTGCCCTTAGGCGGCGAGAGCAGCGTCGGAAGGGGACGGCTCAAGGGCGAGCGCGCGATATTAACTCACCAGAGCGATGGTTCATCCCGAACTTGGGAGATTATCACAACTGGGCAGGGTGTAACCGTAAACGGCGATCGAGATGCGCTGGAACGGTTCGTCACCGCGCTGAACGAGCATTTGAAAGAGGCTGTGCCATGAAACGCGAAATCAAACGAAATCCCGCTGTGGTTCAGTCCGTTGAGACCAACTCTATCGGCGATGTAAGAGGGTGGCTTCAAAACCAAGCCGTCACACATAACCTGAAGTGGTTACTGGCGCACGCCGATGATGGCGTGATTTGGGGCCGGGTGGACAATGGGCAACTGGTCACATCCGACACCGTTGCGCCCAAAGTCTCTCCTCCAATCCGTGCAGAGACGTTGCAACAGGCGCGACTGTTTGCGGAGCATGCCGAGCTCCTGCTCTGGCGGGATGGTGACAACCGGTGGCATGCGCGTTTGATTCACAATGCTCGGGATGGAGAAAAACCAACATTTACCGACGCCATTGACGAACCGCAGATTCTCTGGGGCACCGATCCCCAGCCACTCGCCAACGGCTTCACGCTGATGAGCGATGGCGCACAGGGGCTGCGCCATGCCATCCCGCTTGATGTGAGAGGGAAATTTGACGAATCAAGCCGCCCTCTGCGCCTCTGGGTGCGACATTATGTGCAAGACGATGAAAGCGGCTTTAGCCGCATCGTCGCCAGCCGACTCTTCGACCTGAAATTGGAGGAAGTAAAATGAGCAACCGTCAGATCTTGAATCTACCCAAACACAAGAATCCCTCCTCTGATCGCACCGCCAGCGCACCATACAACTTCGTGCCGCTGCCTGAAGTCGTGGTCACAGCCGTGGATGATGCCAACGATTTGCCTGACCACGACCGTTACTATCCTGACCGACACACAGGTTATTTTGAGATGACGCTAACAACTAAGTCGCCACTCTATGTGAGGTGTCCGTTTACGCGTGCTGAATTTGACCTTGATGAGCAAGACAAGGACAGAAACGGACGCAAGATTGACAACCAGACGCGCTACGCCGACCGAATCAAGAACACTCCGCACTTCTTCTATACCCGCGACCCCAACCAACCCATCATCCCCGGCAGCAGCCTGCGCGGGATGCTTCGCAGTGTGCTGGAGATTGTGAGTTATGGGAAGATGCAGTGGGTGACGGAGAAGAACTTGTTCTTTCGCACGGTGGATGATACAGCGGTTGGACAGCATTACCGAAGACGGATGACGGGCAGAGTCGAAGCCGGCTTCCTGAGGCGGACGGCAGATGGCTATGTCATCAAGGTCTGTCACATGGCGCGTGTGCAACGCAACAAACTCAGCGGTCATTTCTATGAGGGACAAGAGCCAAATAAAACGCCTCGCTGGAATGGACAGCCGTGCCAATGGATGCCGGTGTGGGTTCGTTTGTCCAATAACGGTAAGTTCGTCGAAGAGATTCGCTATGAACACCAGACCGGATGGCGAGAGGGAAGATTGGTCATCACAGGCGACGTTCCGGGCAAGAGGGAAGAGTTTGTTTTTCTCTTGCCTGCTGATAATCCCGAGGAGATCTCCGTACCTGGAGATGTGATTGAACGTTTCCACGATGATGATCAGATAACCCAATGGCAAGAGAGAGCCTTCCCGAAGGATAAACCAGAACCGAATTGCCGTGACCGCAATGGAACGCTTCGCAGAAATCCCCCGGAACCCGGAGATCCCGTCTTCTTCCTCCGCGAAAATGGGCATCTGACTTTCTTGGGGCGTGCGCAGATGTTTCGCCTGCCCTACACTAATCGGCCGATAGACCTTGTTCCATCGGATCTGCGTCGGCCAGAGGATGTTGACTATGCGGAGGCGTTGTTTGGTTTTGTCAGGACCAGGGAAGAGTTAGAAGACATGAAGCGGCGCGATGTTATTTCGGAGATGCCGAAACAAGGCGATAAGCGTCGGGCTTACGCCGGGCGCGTGTTTGTAACAGATGCCGTGTTGGAAGAAGGCCAGACTGACTACTGGCTCTCTGATGAACCAATCACTCCTAAGATCCTCGCAATGCCGAAACCTACCGCTTTTCAGCATTACCTGACCCAACAGGAGCCCGACGATAAGAACCGACTTGATCACTACGATAGCCCACCACCACATGAAACCGTGATTCGCGGGCACAAACGCTACTGGCATCAGGGACTGAGCACGGACGAGGGATTGACGCTCGATCAAATTCGGGAGCGGATCGAGGACGAGCGGGCGCGGCTCCACGAGTTAGAAACCAGCACCCAACATACACAATTCAGGCCTGTAAAACCGGGCGTGAGGTTTAAGTTTCGCATCCACTTCGAAAACCTCTCTGAGCGCGAGTTGGGTGCGTTATGCTGGATGCTACACCCGTTAGGTGATCCGGAGAAGACTTACTGCCATCATCTCGGCATGGGTAAGCCGCTTGGCATGGGAGCGGTGAAGCTGGAGGCCACACTCTATTTGACGAATCGCCCAAGGCGCTACAGTTCACTCTTGGACGGCGATAACTGGCAGATGGGAATGACAGGTCCTGGCGAGTCGCTTTCTGATCGGAAAACACTGAAAAGGCTCACGCACGCTTTCGAGCAGCATATCCTTGACGCGCTTGGGCTCAACACACAGCGTCACTATCTTTACGAGGTGAAGCGCATTGGGATGCTACTCAAGATGATGGAATGGCCTGGGTATCCGGCCGATCCCAATGGAGATCGCTTCCTGGCAAGCCAAAACCGGCCGAATACGCGGTACATGACGATTCAGCCCAATAATGAATACCGCGAGCGTCCGGTTTTGCCCGACCCTTGCGCGTTCGACCCAAGTATTTGCAATCTGGCTGAGCCGGTCTCTGGCAGTGCGAGAGCGTCAGTTGGAGCATCAACTCAATGTCACCCGACCTCTTCACCACCCCCGCCCTCAGGGGCTATCCCTCGAAAACCCGGTGGAAAAGTCCAGAAACGGAAGCTGGAGCAGGCCAAAACTACAACCAAACGAGAGTGGGTCACGTTGATGGAAGACGTCAAAGGCAAGAAGGTGAGAGTTCAGACGGAAGATGGCGAGATCGTTATGTGTACCAACTTTCCTCCCTATCCGAAGGGCACGGCAGGAACCCGCTGTCGTGCTGATGTGATGAGGGAAGGAGGAAAAGCGAAAAGCGCGATATTCAAAGGTTGGGGGTGATATGCGTGCATTGATCTCGCATCCGCCGGGTGCATCAGGAAAGCCGATTCAACTTTACGATCACCTGAGCGACACCAGCCAACGCGCCGCAGCGCTCATCCTCCGCCTGAAATCAGGTTTGAATTTAGCCGTTCCAGCAGATGATCTCGCTAAAGCAGCTTTCATCGCCGGATGCACGCATGACTTCGGCAAAGCGAAGCAGCAGTTTCAAGAGTACATCTGGGGCGGGAAAGGCAAAGATAAAGATCATGCGGCCATCTCTTCGGTCTTCACCTTCATCGTCGCCTCGCATGTTT
>CAKZJX010000093.1 GCA_937120535.1 uncultured Anaerolineae bacterium | reverse complement strand
TGAAAATGCGATTGGTAAGGTGCAAGTTCTTACCCTGACGAACCGTCAGGACGATAGCGTTTGTCTAAACTCGAGCTCATGTATACTGAAATTGTAACCGAGATAGCAAGGAGGTCATATGTTTGAGCGCATTCTTTTGGCTGTAGATGGCTCAGATCATGCCCTGAACGCAGCGCGCATGGCGGGCGATTTGACCCGCACAGGGAACGCCAAACAGTTGTTGATTGTGGTCGCCTACGATCATATTCCTTCTTATCTCGGCGAACCTAACCTGCAGCATGCGATCAACGCTCGACTAAAAGAAGCAGAGAAGATTCTCGACGCAGCGCAGCAGGCGGTTGGCGAAGTGCCGGCCGAGGTGCAGACCGAGTTGATCGAGGGATCACCAGCCGAGGCCATCATCGAGGTGGCCAAGACCCGTCAGGTCGATCTGATCGTGATGGGGGCGCGTGGCCTGGGGCGGATTGTTGCGGCGGTGTTTGGCAGCACCAGCCAGAAAGTGGTAGCTCATGCGCCGTGTCCGGTCTTGATCGTCCGTTAGGAGAGCTTGGTTGCTAGGCGTTCAGCCGCAGCGAACTCCTCAGAGGTGTTTACGTTCCAGAAGGCCCGGCCGTCGGGATCGAGCCCAGCCACTTCGGCGGGCGTCAGCTCTCGAACCCGCACGGCCGGGAACCAAGAGATCACCTTCCATTGGTTGGCCTGAAGGGCGTTGCGGATAGCAGGAACGCAGCGCGAACACCGATAGACGGCGTGAAACGGTTCGTAGCCCTCGGCGCTGCGTGGGATGACTACATCCGCTTCTTCTTGGACCAGGAGCTGAGCCGCAGCCTCGAGCAGCGCAGCGCTAGCAAAGGGCATGTCACACGCCACCACGGCGGCGATGGGCCGCGTAGCAGAGGCTAGGGCGGTGTATAGGCCTCCCAGGGCGCCGCGCCCCGGTTCGAGGTCGGAAACGAGGCGCAGGGGGGGCGGCTCCTGGGCGCCGCGCCCGGCCCAGGGACGACTGCGATGCCAATCGAGCAGGAAAGCATAAGCGTCCAGGCGGTTGGTGGTGATGATGATCTCGTCAGCCAGGGCATCGAGGCGTTCGATCACCCGCTGAATCAGCGGCCGACCCAGGAAGGGCTTGAGGGCCTTGTCCTCGCCCATGCGCTCTGATTTTCCGCCGGCCTGGATAACAAGGCTCAACATGCGGTATATTATAGAAGAATGCAGCAAAACCTTGTAGGTGTGATCAGACGGCCGGGGCGCGCTTAAAGGTTTTTTGAGCAAAGATGCTCTGGCCGAAGGAAGGTAGAAAGGTTGGTGCGCAATGAATACGATAGCCGAAGTTCTCGATCGCTTGACTCGTGAGGGCGAGCTCTACACACGCCTGGAAGATGGCTCGGTGCGTTGCCTGGCCTGCGCTCACCGCTGCCGCATCCGGCCGGGGATGCGCGGGGTGTGCCAGGTGCGTTTCAACCAGGATGGCGTCTTGAGGGTGCCGTTCGGTTATGTGGCGGCGCTCAATGCCGACCCGATCGAGAAGAAGCCGTTCTCTCACGTGTTGCCTGGGGCAACCGCCTTGACCTTCGGCATGTTGGGCTGCGACTTCCATTGTGGGTATTGTCAGAACTGGTATACGTCGCAGGCGATGCGCGATCCGGCTTCAGATTCATCGGTGAGCCTGATTCGGCGCATCTTGCCGGAGCAGATGGTGAAGCTTGCCCGCCAGACGGGTTCCTCAGTGATCGTCTCTTCCTACAATGAGCCGCTGATCACCAGCGAATGGGCAGTGGCGATCTTCAAGCAGGCCAAGGCAGCCGGCCTGGCTTGCGCCTATGTGTCAAACGGCAACAACACGCCAGAAGTGATGGAGTACCTGCGCCCCTATTTGGATGCCTACAAAGTGGACTTGAAGACGATGAGCGATCGCAACTACCGTCGGTTGGGCGGGGTGCTCAAGTACATCTTGGACGGCATTCGACGCGCCCATGAACTAGGGTTGTGGGTGGAGGTGGTGACCTTGGTGGTGCCCGGCTTCAATGATAGCAACGAGGAGTTATGGGATGCGGCGCGCTTCTTGGTGAGCGTCTCGCCCGACATTCCCTGGCACGTTACGGCGTTCCACAAGGACTATAAGATGACCGAGAATGACAATACCGACGCAGCCACTCTGAAGCGGGCGGCCGAGATCGGGCGCGAGGCCGGCCTGCGCTTCGTATATGCCGGCAACTTGCCTGGCCTGGTAGGCGAATATGAGCACACCTTCTGCCCCGGCTGTGGCCGGGCGGTGATCGAACGGCGCGGGTATGTGGTGCGCGCCTATCGCCTGACCGTCCAAGGAACCTGTTCCTTCTGCGGGACCCGTGTGCCGGGCGTCTGGCCTAACGACCCCTCGCAGGTGCGCCTGAACGGCATCGGAATTCCGCTGCCGGTGTATTTCTGAAACCAGTGCAGCAATGGTCGCCCTCGATCGCTGCCAAGCGGGAAACAAGTTGAGGGGCTATGCCGTCTGCTTCGGCGCTAGAGCGGCTCTTTGTATGGAACTCCCGGCTTGCGCGGGTACTTGGGCGGCGTAGCGTGGACCTTCTCCACCAACACCAGATACCGATCCTCCACGATCCCCGGCAGGGTAACCGGCACGATCTGGCGTAACTCGCCTCCCAAGATGTCTATGGCGCGTTCAGCGGCTTGGGCTTCGGCCGGGCCGCTCTCGCCTTTTTGGGCCAGCATCATCCCGCCCACCTTGATCAGCGGCAGCAGGTATTCGCTCAGCACCCGCAGGTTGGCCACAGCGCGCGCCACTCCCCAGTCGAAGCTCTCGCGATAGGCTGGGTCTCTTCCCAGCTCCTCCGCTCGAGCATTGACCACCTCGATCTTCTTCAGGCCTAAGAGCTGAATGATGTGTTGACAGAACATGGCCTTCTTGCTCACCGACTCCACCAAGGTGACGTGCATCGAGGGATAAAGGATCTTCAGGGGGATGCCTGGGAAGCCGGCGCCGGTGCCCACATCCACCAAGCGCGTCGGTGGGTTGGACTTCCAGGCCAACGCGCAGAAGAACGAGTCCAGAAAGTGCTTGGTGCGGATGCCATCCAGGTCACGAATGGCGGTTAGGTTGAACTTCTGATTCCACAAAATCAGTTCTTTCTCATAGAGCGAAAGCGCCGTGATGGCCCGCCTGGTCAGGTGGATGTTGAGGAGTTCTTGGGCGTCTCGGACCAGTTTCTCCATGGGTATGGAAATTATACTCGCCACCTGGGTTATAATCGCTGCGCCGATGAACATTCTAACTGTCCTCACCTACTATCGTCCACACATCTCAGGCCTCACCATCTATGCGGAGCGCCTGGCCCGCGCTTTAGCCCGGCGTGGCCATCGGGTGACTGTCATGACTTCTCAATATAACCGTTCGCTGCCTCGTCGTGAACAAATGGACGGGGTGACGGTCGTTCGCATTCCGGTAGCTCTGCGCATTAGCAAGGGCGTAGTGGCGCCCACCTTTGGTCTGGTGGCCACTCAGCTGGCGGCGCGCCACGATGTGGTGCACCTGCACCTTCCTCAGTTCGATGCACCAGGGGTGGCGCTGCGGGCGCGCTTGTTTGGAAAACCGGCCGTGCTCACCTATCACTGCGATCTCTCGCTGCCGCCTGGGCTATTCAACCGCTTCGTCAACGCTGTGGTGAATGTGCAGAACTACCTGGCCGGCCTGCTGGCCCATCACATCGTCACCTATACCCAGGACTATGCCGACCATTCATCCTATTTGCGGCGCTTTCGCCATAAGCTGACCCCCATCCTTCCGCCGATTGAGTTGCCCGATCCGCCCCCCGGCAGCGTAGCCGCCTTTGCCGAGGCCCACAACGTTCATACCCGCCGGCCAGTGATCGGTATGGCGGCGCGCTTTGCAACCGAGAAGGGGGTGGAAGTCCTGCTGAACGCCCTGCCGATTATTCTGGAGAAGTATCCCCAGGCCCAGGTGTTGTTCGCCGGCCCATACCAAAACGTGCTGGGCGAGGCGGCCTACTTCGAGCGCCTGCGTTCTCAGATCGAGGCTTATCAGGCCAGCGGTCATTGGACCTTTTTGGGCGTGCTCAGCCCGAGCGAGATGGCGGCCTTCTACCCCAACCTGGATGTGTTGGTAGTGCCCTCCCTCAATTCCACCGAAGCTTTTGGCCTGGTGCAAGTTGAGGCCATGATGAGCGGCGTGCCCTGTGTGGCCTCTGACCTACCCGGCGTGCGCCGGCCTGTTCAGATGCATCAGATGGGCGAAGTGATCCCGATCGGCGATTCACAAGCGTTGGCGCGGGCAATCCTGAAGATCGTGGACAACTGGCCAGCCTATCGCTGCAACCTCAACGATCTGCATCATCTCTACGATCCCGATTCGATTGCCGCCGAATACGAAAAACTGTTCCTCAGGTTGATGAAAAAACCGAATGGATAACCATCCCAAAAAGGACTTCCTCTCCCTAAACCTGCGCGACCTCCCCTACTTTCGTAGCCTGCTCCGGGCGACCGAGTCCCGCTTCTATCTGGATCTCGAGCTGCCCGCGCCCACCCTAGACGTGGGCTGTGGCGATGGGCATTTCGCCTCGGTGACCTTCGACCGCCCGATCGAAGTCGGCCTAGACCCGTGGCGCGCTCCGCTGCTCGAGGCCAAACGCTACGGCGGCTATCGCTGGCTCCTGCAGGCCGAAGGGGGTCGCATCCCGTTCCCTGAGGGTTATTTTGCCAGCGCCTTCTCGAACTCGGTGTTGGAACACATCCCCGATGTGCAGGCCGTGTTGCACGAGGTGGCGCGGGTGTTGCAGCCTGGGGCGCCGTTCTATTTTTGTGTGCCCAACCCGAACTTCACCCGCTATCTCTCGCTGGCTCGGGCCTTCGAGCGCCTGAGGCTGCCGGCCCTGGCCGAGGCCTACCGCCGTCTGTTCAACCGCATCTCTCGCCATCACCACTGCGATCCGCCTGAGGTATGGCAGGAGCGCTTGGAGCAGGCCGGCTTTGAGCTTCGGCGCTGGTTCCACTACTTCTCGCCTCAGGCGTTGGCGGCCCTGGAATGGGGGCACTATTTCGGCCTGCCGGCCCTGGTGACTAAGCGTCTGTTCGGGCGCTGGGTTGTGTTGCGTCATCCCTGGAACACGAGCTGGATATATCCTTTGCTGGAAGGTCATGTTCGGCAGCCCTTGCACGAACATGGCGCTTACACTTTCTATATCACGGCAAAGCGCACATGAACGAACCAAGCGTCTTAGATTGCGTCAAATCCATCTTCAAAAACCGAGCGTCGTTGATGGCCTTTCTCAAGGCCTGGTGGACTCAGGCCGATCCGTTATCGTCGGTCGAGGTGAGCTCTTCGCCTGAAGAGGAAGCCGTCCCCGCGCCGGAGCCGGCTCGGCCAGAGCAGACATCCTTCCCCTGGCGTTCTCTGCTCCTGCTGATCTTCGCCCTGTTAGGGCAGCGGGCGTTGGAGCCACCCGACCGCAACGCCGTTTTGGGCGTCGTCTTTTACTTGGCGGCCCTGGCCCTGGCGATTTGGGCTTTCCGTCGTGGAGAGTTAGCGCCGGCGCCTCTGCCCCGTCCAGAGCGACAGCGCGATCCTTGGACCGTTCGGCGCCAGCCGTTCTTCTTGTCCTTGATTTTGACGATAGCTGCGTTCTTCCTGTTGTGGGATCTGCGGCTCTTTGGGCAGGAGGTCGCCTGGTGGCCGACCGAACCCAATCGCTTCAACGTTTGGAATGTAAGTGTGTGGTCGCTGGCGGTGGCGCTGTTCATAGGTGCTTTTTGGCTGCCTGTTGAAACATCGGCCAGCCTGCGCGCTCGCCTTGCCGGCCAGCAAGAGCAGCGCTCGAGGTGGGCGTGGGCGGTGGTGGTACCGATCCTGGCCGTGATCCTCTTCTTCCACCTGCATCGTCTTCCCACGGTGGTGCCCGAGATGAACAGCGATCACGCCGAGAAATTGTGGGATGTGTTCGACGTGACGCGAGGGCAATATTCGATCTTTTTCCCGCGCAACACCGGCCGCGAGCCGCTCTACGTTTACTTGGCGGCGCTGATCGCTCAGTTCAGCGGCATTTCGTTCCTCACTCTCAAGATCGCCTCGCTGATCGGCGGCCTACTGACCCTGCCTTATCTGTATCTGTTGGGGGTGGAAATGGGCAGCCGACGCATTGGCCTGTTGGCGGTGATGTTCGCTGGCATCGCCTATTGGCCGATCGTGCTGGAACGCTTCTCGCTGCGCATCTCGTTCTATCCGCTGTTTGTAGCACCCACGTTGTACTACCTGATTCGGGGGTTGCGCCGCCAAAGCCGCAACGATTTCATCCTGGCCGGCCTGGCCTTGGGGCTGGGGTTACTCGGCTATACGCCGTTCCGCATCATGCCGTTGGTGGTGGTAGCGTTGGTGGTGATCTACTTGCTCCATCAGCGCGACCGCTGGATCCGCCGGCAGACTCTGTTCTGGTTGCTCTTGCTGGCGTTGACGTCGTTCCTGGTTTTCCTGCCCTTGGCGCGCTATGCTATTGAAGAGCCGTTTTCGTTCGGCTTCCGCGCCCTGTCGCGGTTGGGGCCTATCGAGCGCCCCTTGCCTGGGCCGGCTTGGCAGATCTTCTTGAGCAATTTGTGGAACGCCCTACGCCAGTTCAATTGGGATAACGGGATCATCTGGGTGCATTCCATTCCGAACCGGCCGGCATTGGACCTGGTGAGCGGGGCGCTGTTCCTGTTGGGCGCCTTCTTGCTGCTGGCGCGCTACCTGCATCGGCGCCAGTGGCAAGATTTGGCCATCTTGCTTGCCGTTCCCTTCATCCAGATGCCGTCTATCCTCTCGCTGGCTTTTCCGGCCGAGAACCCTTCGCTCAACCGCACTGCAGGAGCCATCGTGCCGGTCTTCCTGTTGGTGGGGATCGGGCTGGATGGTCTACTCTCTACCTTGGGGTCCGAGAGGAGACGGGTGGTGCTAGGATGGGGTTTGGTTGGGGCGTTGTTCCTGCTGGCGGCTTTGCAGAACTACGCTCTCATCTTTCAGCGGTACAACGATCAGTATCGGATGAACGCCTGGAACACGTCGGAGCTGGGGGCGGTGATGAAGGACGCCATGCGCCGCGGTGTGCCGGCAGAGAATATCTGGGCGGTTGGCTATCCTCACTGGGTGGATACGCGCTTGCCTCCGATTTGGGCCGGCGTGCCGGGGCGAGATATGGCGATATGGGGTGACGAATTGGCGAACACCCTCACCATCCCCGGCCCGAAAGTGTTCTTTGTCAAGTACGATGATCAGGCGACTCTGACCCTGCTTCAAACCCTCTACCCTGCTGGCGAGTGGGAGTACTACAACTCTGAATTCGATCACCACGATTTCTGGATTCTGCGCGTGCCGTAGGCGCCACGGAGTGGCTAAATTCTAGGTTCGATAAACTCACGAGCAGGATAGCTGGAAAACGCTGCTTGTGCCATGGACGCCGGTTGAAGCAGGACACAAACGTTTCCAGGCTGCCTGCAAGGCTTCTGGACCACGCAGCAAGAAAAACAGCGCGAGCGTTGCGCCGGGCGAGCGAGATCATGGCCTAACTCGGCGTTCTTCCCTTCGGGGCCGGCCTGTGCTTGGGATCCGGCCTCCACTCCGCCGTGCAACGCGAGTCGCATGGGAACACACAACATGTAGATCACAGAGTCTCCCCGTGTCTTTGTGTCTCTGTGTGAAACCATCCCCTTTTTATCCACTCCCGGCGCCAAAGGGATAGGGGGGAATTCGTGCTACAATCACCCTGGTGATCTATCGCCTGATCCGTCCGCTCTTGTTCCGCCTAGAGCCAGAGACAGCACATCGGCTGACTCTGTTGGCCTTGCGCCTGGTGCAGAGCTTCCCGCCGGCCCTGTGGCTCTTGGCGTTGGCCTATACCCTGCCAGAGAAACCGGTGCGGGCCTTTGGGCTGCGCTTTAAGAATCCACTGGGGCTGGCAGCCGGCTACGATAAGGATGCGTTTGCGGTGGCCGGCTTGTCGGCCTTGGGCTTTAGCCACATCGAGATCGGCACGGTGACCTCCTTGCCGCAACATGGTAACCCGACACCGCGCCTGTTTCGCTTGGTGGAAGACGAGGCGGTGATCAACCGCATGGGCTTTCCAAGCCGCGGCTCGGCTTACGTGCAGAGGCGCTTGCAGGCCTACTATAGGCCGGCCGGGCGCGGCTATCGCCGCAAACCCTTTCTCTCCGACGTGATCCTGGGGATCAACATCGGCAAGAATTGCGAGACGCCCAACGATCAGGCGGTGTTCGATTATCTGAGCCTGTTGCAGGATTTCGCTCCCTACGCCGATTACCTGGCCGTCAACGTCAGCTCTCCGAACACGGCGGGCCTGCGCGCCTTGCAGGGTCGGGCCGCTCTGGAAGACCTGCTCACTCAACTCCATGCCCAGCGCGTGCTCGAGCAGGCTCGTCTGGGCAAGCGCTTGCCGCTTTTGGTCAAGCTAGCGCCCGATCTCTCACTCGCCGAGCTAGACGATGCCCTGGAGGTGATCCTACGCACCGGCATGGATGGGGTGATTGCGGTCAACACCACCGTCGAGCGGATCGGGTTGCGATCGGCTTTGGGCCGCGAATCCGGCGGGTTGAGCGGTAGCCCGCTGCGAGGGAAGAGTGAAGCAGTGTTACGTCAGGTTGTGAGTCGCTTGGAGGGGCGTCTTCCGATCATCAGTGTGGGCGGCGTGATGAGTTTGGAGGACGCTCAGCGTCGTTTGGATATGGGGGCTTCTCTGGTGCAGGTGTATACCGGCTTGGTGTATCATGGGCCGGCCCTGATCCGCCAGATCGTGCGCGGCATTTCGCCACGTTGAGGGCGATCAATCTGGACTTACCTGGTATAATTTTCGTGCCATGAAGAAGTATTACGTTTGGACCGAAGGTTGTCAGATGAATGTGGCCGACTCGCAGCGCGTCGGCTCGTCGTTGGAACGCTTGGGCTATATCTTTACCGACAAGGCCGAAGAGGCCGATGTGATCGTGTTGAACACCTGCGTGGTGCGTCAGTCAGCTGAGGACCGCGCCCTGGGCCGGCTGCAGCAGTTGCGCCCGCTCAAAGACAAGAATCCCAACCTGGTGATCAACGTGATGGGGTGCATGGTGGGGGTGCGTGGGGCGGAGAAACTGCGCGCTCGCCTGCCGTTTGTGGACGTGTTCTCGCCGCCCTCCGATCCTGGGCCGTTGATCTCGTTCCTGACCCAGGGCGAGGTGCGGGCCTACGAGAAATCCGAAACCGCCCGCCGTTTTGGGTTGATGGACGGCGAGTTGATCCTGCCCGAGCACGAGCGCGGCCGGTTGGTCAGCGCCTATGTGCCGGTGGTGTACGGCTGTTCCCATTCGTGTACCTTTTGCATCATTCCATACCGGCGTGGGGTGGAGCGCAGCCGGCCGGTGGGCGAGATCGTCGCCGAGGTGCGTTCCCTGGCAGCCCAGGGCGTGAAAGAGGTGACCCTGCTGGGGCAGATCGTGGATCGCTATGGCCAGGACATTCCCGATGGGACGGACCTGGCCGGGTTGCTGCGCATCGTCCACGAGGTGGAGGGCATTGAGCGGATTCGCTTCTTGACCTCTCACCCCAATTACTTCAGCGAGAGCCTGATGGACGCGGTGGCCTGCTTGCCCAAGGTGATGCCGCACATCGAGGTGCCGATCCAGGCCGGCAACGACGAGGTGCTAGCCCGCATGAAGCGCGGTTATACCCAACAGGACTATCGGAATTTGATCGCCCGCATCCGCGAACGCATCCCCGGCTGCTCGATTGCCACCGATGTGATCGTCGGCTTCCCTGGCGAGACCGAGGCCCAGTTTATGGATACCTATCAGGTGCTGGCCGATCTGCGCCTGGACGTGGTGCACATCGCTCGCTACTCGCCTCGGCCGGGTACGGTGGCCAGCCGCCGCATGCCGGATGATGTGAGCGAAGAAGAAAAGATGCGCCGCTTCCGACTGCTTGAGCAGTTGCAAGAGCGGATTGCCGCTGAGATCAATCAACAGTACGTGGGCCAGAGCGTGGAGGTATTGTTTGAGGAGAAGGTGAAGGGGCGCTGGCGCGGCCGCACACCGACCAATAAGCTGGTCTTTGTCGAATCCGAGGCGGATCTGCGCGGCCACATCGAGAAGGTCTGGGTGACTTGGGCCGGCCCGTGGTCCATGCAGGCGGTGCTCGAGCGTCAGTTGGCGCCGGCGTGAGAGTATAATTCTCACATGCCGACCAATAAACTGAACGATCTAGATCCCAAATCTTGGCTCAAGTTTCAAAAATCCTGGTTTGTCCATAACCCTCCGCCGCGCGAGAAGGGGGTGTTGATCCATCCGGCCAAATTCCCGGAGAGCTTGGCGCAAGAGTTCATCGAGTTCTTCACCAAACGGGGGCAGGTGGTGCTCGATCCGATGTGCGGCACCGGCTCGGCGCTGATCGCCGCCCTGCGGGCCGGCCGCCATTCTTACGGCGTGGAGCTGAATCCCAAATACGTCCAGCTAGCGCAGCAAAGGATCGCCGAGCAGCGCGCGGCCCTGGGGGAGGCGGCGGAGGACCTGGTTGCCCAGGTGATCCAAGCCGATGCCGCGCGCCTGACCGAATTGTCCCTCCCACCGGTGGATTACGTGTTGACCTCGCCCCCGTACTGGGATATGTTGCATGCCCGCGGCGCTGAAACCCAGAAAAAGCGGCGCGCCTCGCCCGACCTGGATGTCTTCTACTCCGACGATCCCGACGATCTTGGCAATATCCACGATTACCCCACCTTTCTAGAAAAGCTGGTGACCATCTATGCCGGCCTCAAGCCGCTGCTGCAGCCTAATGCCTATCTCACCATCATCGTCAAGAACGTCAAAAAAGGCAGCAAGCTCTATCCCTTGGCTTGGGATTTGGGTCGTGAACTGGGCAAGATCTACGCCTTGAAGGATGAGCGCATCTGGTGTCAGGACAATCAGCGCCTGGCGCCCTATGGCTTAGGGTCGGCCTGGGTCAGCAACACGTTTCATCACTACTGTTTGCAGTTTCGCAACGAACCCGAGGAACGTCCTCGCCGATGACCGCTGCTCGGCTCAACCATGCTCACCCCATCCTCCTTCCTCCGCCTTTCGTTCTCACCAGACCTGATCCAAGGCGGCATTGCCTATGCGGTGCGCTCCCTGCCCTACACCTACAATCGCATGGGAGGGTCTCCTTACGATCGGCTACGTCGCATCGCGGCCGGCGTGGCGGTGGAACTGGCCTTTCGGCGTTACCTTGCCCATCATGACATCCCCTACGACCTGCAAGGCTGGACCCCCTTCACCCAGCCGGATCGCTACGATCTCTCCCTTGGGGGGCATCGTTGCGACCTCAAATCCTTCCTGATCACCCGCCGCGCCCAAATCCGTCGCATCCGCCGTGACCCGAGTCTGCTCCTCGATGCCCCGGCTTTGGTGCCGGTCGATCAGGATGCCGCCGAAGGCCGCCGCGACGACGATCTGTACCTCTTCGCCTTCGTCGCCGCCCTGGTGGCCGCTTCACGACGCGACATGCAGCGCGCCCAGGCCGCTGGCCAACCGCTTTACCTGTTGCATGCCCTATCTAAACCCTGGGCCAATCCCTACCTCTGGGCACCGTTGGGACCCTTGGCGCTGAAGTCGGACTGCGAGACATCCATGGTGGTGGAAATCGGCGGCCAGCTTGAAGATCGCTCCTACGCTACTGAGACGGTGCACCTGCCTCCTCGGACCCGTGTCGAGGCCGGCACGCCCTTCTTCTCCATCACTTCCTTGCATGTGGATCGCCTGCCGAGTGGACGCATCGCCCTTCGCAGCCCTCTTCGCAGCCAGACCTATGTGATTGCCCCCTACGAGTGGGGCAACATTTGGATCTATGGCATGGATATTTTCCTCACCGGTTGGATCTTGCGTCGCGAGTTTCGGCTGCGTGCTCGCGTTATTCCGGCCGGCATGCGCGTCTTTCAATACGACCGGACGCAAGTCAAAAATTTGGCTGTGGACGTGCGGCGTCTGCACTCCTTGCACGATCTGTTTGAGCGTGTGAAGGAATGGGAGGCAAACAAAAAAGCCCGCAAGCGGGCTTTCCAGTGACCCCGGGGCGACTCGAACGCCCAACCAATTGATTAAGAGTCAACTGCTCTACCTGTTGAGCTACGGGGCCTTCATGTTGGAACATTATAGATTATACCAAAAATTGTCTCTGTTTTCAAATTTCCGGAGTGGCTAAATTATGGGTTAGATAAACTGAAACACATGAGCTGGATAGTTCGGAAAACGCTGCTTGTGCTATTGACGTCGGTTGAAGCAGGACATCAAATGTTTCCAGGCTGCCTGCAAGGCTTCTGGACCATGCAACAAGAAAAACAGCGCGAGCGTTGCGCCAGGCGAGCGGGATCATGGCCTTGCTCGGCGTTCTTCCCTTCGGGGTCGGCCTGTGCTTGGGATCCGGCCTCCACTCCGCCGTGCAACGCGACTCACACCGGAAAACAACAACACGTAGATCACAGAACCTCCCCATGTCTTCGTGTCTCTGTGTGAAAAATTCCCTTTTTATCCACTCTCCATCGATCATCCCACACCAAGCAGGGATCGCATTTGCTGTATAATTTGCCTAATTTCATACAGCGTTCCAAACCACTTTACAGGAGTGAATATTCCCCAGAGCAGTGCCGACTGCCTCTTTACCCCTTGGAGATCAGCCATGATTCACCTTAAAAAAGAAGCACCCTCGATTAACGTCGGACAACGATTGCGTGAGTTGCGCGAACAGCGCAACATCTCACTCCGGAAACTGGCCGCCAAAAGCGGCCTCTCAGCCAACGCCCTCAGCATGATCGAGCGAGGCAAAACTAGCCCTTCGGTGAGCACCTTATACAAATTAGCGGAAGCGATGGGAGTAAACATCACCGCCTTCTTCGGAGAGCCTCAGACGCGCAAATCGATCCTCTTCATGAAAGCTGAGGAACGGCCACGCGTGGCCTTCCCGCGCGGTGTGTGGGAAGATCTGGGCGGTTCCCAATTTATCGGGCGCGTAGAACCTTTCATTCTGACCTTAGAAAGTGGCGGCGGGAGCGGTCCGATCCCGATGGCACACAGCGGTCATGAGTTCGTCTTCTGCCTGCGCGGGACTCTGGAATATCGCGTCGAGGACCAAACGTTTGTGCTTGAGCCAGGAGATAGCCTGATCTTTGCAGCTCGCCTGCAACACACCTGGCGCAATGCAGGCTACACTGTGGTCAACGCACTGATTGTCTTAACCGACTTTTCCGAGTCCGAACGAAGCGTGAACTTCCACGAGGGAAAGCTATAAAATAAACGACGGGCAAATAGCCCGTCGTCTCCGTTCAATACCAGCGGCACGGCTTAACAAGAACACGATCCACCGCAGGCGCACCCACCTTCGGAATGTCTGCTGTGCGCCTGGTGAATCACGAACCCGCTCCCCTGGACAGGATCGTTAACGAAATCGATCGAAGCCCCCCGCAAATAGTCTAGAGAGATCGGGTCCAGCACCATCTTAATGCCATTGGTTTCGAACGTGGTATCGTCCTTGCGGATTTGATTGTCCAATGCCATGCCAAAGTTCACGCCACAGCATCCACCGCTAGCAACATACACCCGCAAAGCATATCCTTCTAGATTGCGCTCGGCCATAATCTTATGCACCGCTTCGGCAGCGGCCGGCGACACAGCAACCACCTGAGTTCCGATTTCGTCGAACATAACTCTCTCCTTCTTCTGAGAGGAAAAGATTTTGGAGTTATATTATCAAAATTTTAGGCGTCTGTCAACGTTTGACGAGGATGTTCTAAAAAATACCACTCTGTCCTTGCCATGACGCATTTGACGCCCACTATACCATCGCGATGTTCCACAACAACAGGCGTCCCCACACGGCTCGGAAGGCCATCTCGTCCTGGTGCTCCGGAGGATTGGAATTACACAATCCCTTCCAGGCGCCAAAGAACGACTCGATCCAAGTAGCGCTTCCGGTAGGTCGCCTGATCCGCTTGGTGATCCGCCTGGGCCCGCCGGCGCACTGGGCGACGCACCCCTCCCGATGCAGGCTCTCTTGCACCCGCATCATGGCTTTTCCTCGCCCCGCATCTATCCAAGCCCATCCCTGCGTGTCCATCCCACATAGAGCGTCTCCCACCACCAAGCAGCCTTCCTTCGGCCAATGGTCGCCTGCTTCCTGATACCATGACCGCCATACCACCCGCTCATCGGTATACGCCGTCCCCCAGCGCGCCCCAAGCAACTCCCATCCTGTTCGGGGATACCGCTGCCACGGCGACGACTTGGATATGGGCGTGGACCTGACGCACTTGACTGCCCGGTCGCCATGCTTGGGTGAGCGGTGCGGTGAACTCGAATCCTATGCCGTCCACGAATAGGACCTTCCACTTGGCCTTCCCCAGGCGCCGAACCGCTGACCGGCGGTTGAAGTCTGCGAAGCGCTGTGCGGGCAGGCGAGCGACCCAATCGTGCCAGCTGGAAATCTCTGGAACTAGATACCCCAGCACCCCCGCCAGCCTGCGCAGGCGACGATCGGACAAGCGCTAGAGTGATTTGAAAAGCCACAAGGCCAGGATCTGCGCTTCGTCGTGGCGCAGAGGGCGTCCGCGTCCCGTCCGGGGCTGCGGATGGCGCTGGACAAAGGCTTGGGCCAGTCGGTGAAGGTCTTCCAAACCGATGTGCGATCGGTAGGGTTTGGGAGAACGTTTGCCTTTTCCCTTTTGCCGTACTGCAAGTTTACTTGATCTTGGCTGATTTATAGAACACCCTTTGTCACTATTGACAGAATAGAACATATGTTCTATACTATTGTCGTCGCTTGTCGTTACCCTTTGTCCAAGAAAGGAGTAACCATGAACCGTAATCTCACGATCCAACTGCTACCCTTCCTTCGGGGCATAGTCCAGCAACGCGGCGCGCTGTTTGGGACGATCTTGGTAGCGGCGTTGGTGGCGTTTGAGATCTTCAACTTTAGCACCACCCAGTTCGCTTTGCTGGACATCCTGGGCGATATGCACTTCGCCGGCATTCGCTGGGCAACCATCTTGGCGTTGGCGTTTTGTGGCATGGACTTCGCCGGCATCGCTCGCATCTTCACCCCAGAGCAGGGTCGGGATGAGCCGGCCGAGGTTTGGTATCTCTTTGGAGCCTGGTTGCTGGCGGCCGCCTTCAACGCTTCGCTCACCTGGTGGGGCGTCTCGGTGGCGATCGTCAGTCACCAGCCGGCAGGGGCTAGCCTGATCGGCGCTTCCACCTTTGTGCGCATGGTACCGATCTTCGTGGCGATCATGGTGTGGCTGATCCGAGTTTTGATCATTGGCACCTTTGCGATTGCCGGCGAGCGGTTGTTTACCGTGGCTGATACCCGCGCTCTCGCTCGCGTCGGCCGGCCGGCTCCCGCTTCCGCCGAAAGCGAACCTCAACCCCGACCTTCGCCGGCCCCCACCTACGTCCGCCCGGCACCCCGTCCCACGGCCGCAGAACCGACCTATCATCCGGTGGGGATGAGCGCCCGAGCCCCAGAAGGATCGCGCACCCTACGTTCTTGAAGAACCTTTTCCAAAAAGCGAACCCCTCCCAGGATCGGGAAGGATTCGGCTTGGTTCGGGGCTTAAGGGGCCGGCTCGCCGTACAACTGTCGGTGCACGACGCTTAGCGCTCGCACCTGCTCGGCAGCATGATAGGACGATCGCACCAACGGATTCGCCTCCACCCACTTGAAACCGATCGAGTAACCATACTCGCGGAGCTCGGCAAACTCTTCCATGGTGTAATAGCGTCGGATCGGCAAATGCTTCTTACTGGGTTGCAAATATTGACCGATGGTCAAAATGTCCACACCCCAGCTTCGCTGATCGCGCATCACAGCTTTGACTTCCTCGATGGTCTCTCCTAGGCCGACCATGATGCCCGATTTAGTCAGCACGTCCGGATCGAGCTTCTTGGCATTAGATAAGGTGGCCGCTGCCCACTCATACCGATCCTGGGGTTGGACGATGGGAAACAAGCGCGGCACCGTCTCCACATTGTGATTCAAAATCTCAGGGCGGGCATCCATTACGATCTTCAAGGCCTCCAAGCGGCCCTTGAAGTCTGGGATCAGCACCTCAATCGAACATCCTGGCAACAATTCCCGAATGCGGCGGATCACCATGGCAAAGATCGGTGCTCCCCCGTCTCGTCGTTCATCGCGATTGACGGAAGTGATCACGGCATGCTGCAGATTCATCGCCTTGACCGCCTGAGCAACTCGTTCAGCTTCTTCCCAATCTAACGGGGCTGGACGGCCATGCTTGATGTCACAAAAACCGCAGGTTCGGGTGCACACATCGCCCAGCATCAAAAAGGTGGCCGTGCCGCTGCCCCAACATTCACCGATATTCGGGCACATGGCCTCCTCACATACCGTATGCAAGGCCTTGGTGCGCATCAACTTTTGCAACCATTCATAGGTCTCACCTGAGGGTGCCCGCACCCGTATCCACTCGGGCCGTCGGAGGGGACGAGCATTCGGTTCTGGAGAAACGCGATCGCGTGTAGGAATACCTGCCATACTTCTCCTCGACAACGCTAAGGATTTACTGCTCTAACTTTCTCACTTTCAACTTGAGACCTTTGACCTCGACGACCTCTACCCCATCCCCCTTGCGGATCGGGGCGGATCCCTCAACGGCTTCGGCCGACCACAACTCGCTCATCACCTGGACCTGTCCACCCAAGGCACCCACATCGGTCCGAGCGATGCCGCGCTTCCCGACCAACGATTCTTCGCCGACCAAGATCGGAGCGCGCAGAGCCCGAATCCCAAATCCGACCAGGATAGCAAAGGTCACACCCAAAATCACCGCCAACAGGATAACGCCCGGAATGGATACCCGCGCAAAATCCGGCGTGCCCGGGGAATTGAACAGGACAAGCGCCCCAATGATAAACGAGACAATGCCAGCCACGGTCAAGGCGCCTTGTGTGGAGGCTTTAAGATCGAGCGCGAAGAGAACAAAGGCCATGATCAGGAAGATGATGCCAAACCAGTTCACCGGCAAGATGCCCAAGCCATATGCTGCTAGTGATAGGCATACGACACCGATAAAGCCGGCCACCCATCCCCCTGGGTTGGACAATTCGATCAGAATAGCCTGTACACCTACTCCCAACAGAGTGAGCACGATCAGCGGATTGGTCAGGATCAGCAGCAATTGCTCAATAAAGCTCATCGGCAGGGTTTCGACGTCAGCATCCTGGGTATTCAACGTGCGCGGCCCGCTTGTCATTTCGACCGAAAACCCATCTAGCTTAGCAACCAATTCCGAAACATCTGAGACCACGAAGTCGATCAGGCCGGCCTCTAAGGCTTCTTTGGCAGTGACTGCTTTAGCCACATCGATCATCGCTTCGGCCAATTCGAGGGCCTGTTGGCCTCTCGGTTCCACATACGGGCGGATGGCGGCCTTGGCGATTTCCACAGATTTGGCGCGTTGATCGGGGTCGAGGGTATCTCCTGAGCCGCTGATCGGCGTAGAAGCGCCGATGGCTGTTTCTGGGGCCATGGCAGCAGCGTGGCCGCTGACGGTGATCAAGGCGCCAGCACTGCCGGCAATCGCCCCGCTTGGCCCAACAAACACCACCACCGGCACCGAACTGGCGCGTATGGCCTTAATGATCTCGAGCGTAGTACCCAGGTCGCCCCCTGGCGTATCCAGGCGAATGATGAGCGCCTCGGCCCGGCGACGCTCGGCTGTCTCAATCCCACGCTCGATATACTCCAGCATGGGGGGCATGATCACGCCTTCAGCGTCGAGGGTTAGGATCAGTGGGCGATCACCTTGAGCAAAGGCATGGCCGATCGACGCGGCAAACGAGCCCAGGATCAAGATAAGGAATCGGATACCTTTCATGGTTATTCTCTTAGCTATTATAACGGTATCCGAATCGAATCCGGTCTGCTCTTTGCACACGCTCATTCCATTTTTACCAGCAGCGAACTTATCTGACCTTATCGTCACAAGGCGAGATTCCCCCAGCGATTCGTTGAAATGGCAGGATTGAACTTCAACGGACTGCGCGCCCCCGGCACAACGTGTACGGCCGGCAGCGCGCCGGCCTGGAGAAAGGCCGGTTTCTCAAGATAACCGCCCTTGCCAGATCAGCCCTTGAGCGCGCCGGCTAAGATGCCGCGGATGAAGTAGCGGCCCAGCAGCAGGAAGAACAGTAAGGGAATAGCAACGGCAATCAGCGCTGCCGCCATTTGCAGGTTGTAGAAGACAAGGGTGGTGCCTTTGGCTTCGGCCATCACGACTTGCACCGTCTGGGTCTTCGGCGAAGCCAGAGAGAGGGCCAGGAAGAATTCGTTCCATACCTGGGTGAAGACGATGATAGCCACAGAAGCATAGGCCGGCAACGAGATGGGCACAACGACGCGGAAGAAGGTCTGAATCTTCGAAGCGCCGTCCACCTCGGCGGCCTCCTCAAGTTCGCGAGGGATGGACAGGAAGAAGGTGCCCATCAAGACAGAAGCTAAAGGAACGTTCAAAATGAGATAAGCCAGGATCAGTCCCCAATAGGTTAGCGCGAGCTTGGTCTTGGCCATGAAGATTACCAGGGGAATAATCACGGCTTGATAAGGCAGATAAAGCGCTATGCCGACCAACACAAACAGGGCCTTGTTCAATAAGTCCATTTGGATGATACGAACTGTCTCTAGAAAGAGCTACAAGCGGGCCGTTTGACCCTTGAATCGGCGGCTGACTTCATCGCTGATCCCTTCCCATGCCTGCTCTCCCGGCCTCTCCTTTGCGTCATAGGACGCTTATTGAACAAGGCCAGATCCTCTTGACAGAACGGCGCGTCTGCATACAATCAGGGGCGATGTATGGAGTACTGATGAACCAGCGTGTACTGGCTCAACCGGCCATCAGCACCATTGTTTCTATAGCATGAAAGAGCCGCTTCAAGCGGCTCTTTTTCTTATTGAGAAGAGAAACAACACCAAATATCGTTCTCCTCACCCGCCAACCCTTACGGAGACCCAACTCATGCTCAAATTGCCCGGCCTGATCGACCCTCACGTCCACGTGCGCGAGCCCGGCCAAACCCACAAAGAAGATTGGGACACCGCCACCCAGGCCGCCTTGGCCGGCGGTGTGACCTTGATCCTCGCCATGCCGAACACCCAACCACCGATCTTCGACGCCCAAACGCTCGAGTTGGCCCTCCAAGCCGCTCAAGCCAAAGCTCGCTGCGACTATGCCCAATTTCTAGGCGCCGGCCCCCAGAACGCGACCACGGCAGCAGCGCTCGCTCGGCGCGCGGCCGGCCTGAAAATGTACCTCGATTCCACCTTCGGCGAACTACGCCTGGATCGCATGGACCTGTGGCAGCCCCACTTCGAGCACTACCCAAAACCCTACCCCATTGTCGTCCACGCCGAGTCGCGCAGCATGGCCGCCGCCATCCTCTTTTCCGCCCTATACGACCGGCCAGTGCACATCGCCCACGTCTCGCGGGAAGAAGAGATCCTCCTGATCAAAGCCGCCAAACAGCGCGGCCTAAAAGTCACCTGCGAAGTATGCCCCCACCACCTGTTCCTCTCCGCCGAGGACATCCCCATCTTTGCCGGCAACCATCCCGGCCGCGGCGAGGTGCGTCCCCGATTAGCCACCCGCCGAGATGTGCACGCCCTCTGGCAACACCTGGATGTGGTGGATTGTTTTGCCACCGACCACGCCCCCCACACCCTGGCCGAGAAAGACTCTCCCTCACCGCCGCCCGGCTTCCCCGGTCTCGAGACCCTGCTGCCTCTGCTCCTAACCGCCGTCTCCGAAGGTCGCCTCACCCTCCACGACCTGATCCAAAAATGCGTAACCAACCCACGGCGCATCTTCTCCCTGCCCGAACAACCCGAAACCTGGATCGAGGTGGACGAGCAGGTCGTCTACGAGATCCGCGCCCGCAATCACTTCAGTCGCTGCAACTGGACCCCCTTCGAAGGCTGGAAAGTCAAAGGGCGTGTGCGGCGCGTAGTGCTGCGAGGCCGACTCGCCTTTGACGACGGTCAAATTTTGGTCGAACCAGGATATGGCCAAAACGTGAGACACTGAAAGGAGAGAGACTATGGAACTGAATGCCTTCACCCACGTCAAAATCGAAGTCTTCGTTCCCCAAGAGCATGCCCTGACCTTGCGCGATGAACTGGCCAAGGCTGGCGTAGGCGTCATCGGGAATTACGATCATTGCGTCTCGCTGACGCCAGTGCGTGGTTTCTTTCGTCCCCTGCCCGGAGCAAACCCGGCTGAGGGCGAAGTCGGGCAGATCAACGAGGTCGCTGAATACAAGCTCGAGGTCACCTGCCC
Source organism: uncultured Anaerolineae bacterium (assembly GCA_937120535.1). Lineage (GTDB taxonomy): Bacteria > Chloroflexota > Anaerolineae > Anaerolineales > Villigracilaceae > Denitrolinea. The sequence continues at coordinate 7,902 of CAKZJX010000093.1, read as the reverse complement.
GCGCGACCTGGTCCCTGACGCCCTGCGCGCCATCCGCCGCGTTCATCCCTACGAAGAACCGGTGATCAACATCCTCCCCTTGGCCAATCACCTCTTCTAGAAGCCTATCTCCGCCGTTCTTATCCATCATCCAATCTTTCCTCCAAAGGAGTACCGTATGCCTACCCCTTCTCCCTCTCCTTACCTGCCGTTTGGCGAGAACAAAAACACTTCTTGGTATGGCAGAGACATCATCTCCGTCAAGCAATTCCAACGCCCCGATCTGGAATACATCTTCGGCGTGGCCCACGAGATGCGTGGCATGGTCGAACGCATTGGCACCTTCAACCTGCTCAAAGGAAAAATCCTAGCCAACCTGTTCTACGAGCCCTCCACCCGCACCTCTTCCTCGTTCACTGCGGCTATGGAACGGCTCGGCGGCTCGGTCATCCCGATCAACGAAGTGCGCTACTCGTCGGTCATGAAAGGAGAGAGCCTGATCGACACCGTGCGCACCCTGGAGTGCTACGCTGACGTGATCGTCCTCCGCCATCCCGAAACCGGCTCGGCCGAGATCGCTGCCCGGGCAGCCCGCAAACCGATCATCAACGCCGGCGACGGCATCGGCGAACATCCCACCCAAGCCCTGCTCGACCTCTTCACCGTCTTTGAAGAACTTGGCGTAGGCGTGGTAGACGGCCTGACCATCACCATGCTCGGCGACCTGAAATACGGCCGCACCGTCCACTCCCTAGCGCGCCTGCTCTCCCTCTACAACGTCAAGATCAACTACGTCTCGCCCGACATCCTGCGCATGCCGCGCGAGCTGATCGAAGAGATTGCCGCCAAAGGAATCCCCCAAGCCGAATACGCCACCCTAGACCAAGTGCTCCCCGAAACCGATGTGCTCTACGTCACCCGCGTCCAGAAAGAGCGCTTCGAGAACCCCGAGGAATACGAGCGCGTCAAAGACTCCTACGTGATCACCCCTGAAGTGATGAAAGCCGCCAAGCAAGACATGATTGTGATGCATCCCCTGCCGCGGGTGAACGAGATCAGCGTGGACTTCGACGATGACCCCCGAGCCGCCTACTTCCGCCAAATGGAGTATGGCCTCTACGTCCGCATGGCCTTGCTGGCCATGGTGCTCGGCAAAGCGTGAGAATCGCCAGGGTATCAGGTATCTGCAGCGATGCCTGATACCCCCTTCCTATGACCATGACCACTTTCTTTTCCCTTCTTGAACAGCGGGTCGCCGCTTCAGACAGCCTGCTCTGTGTGGGACTCGACCCCCACCTGCACGACCTCCCCACCCCGACGGCCGATTCAGCCTTGAACTTCTGCCTGCACCTCGTCCGAAACACGGCTCCCTACGCCGCGGCCTTCAAGCCCAACATCGCCTTCTTCGAAGTGTTCGGTGCTGAAGGGTGGCGTGCCCTCCAGGCCTTGATCCAGGCCATCCGCGAACAAGCCGATCGTCTCGGTTCGCCCATCCCGATCATCCTAGACGCCAAACGCGGCGACATCGCCTCCACCGCCGAAGCCTACGCTCGATCGGCCTTCGAGACCCTGGGGGTGGATGCCATCACCCTCAGCCCCTACCTAGGCCGGGACTCGGTCGAGCCATTCCTCGGCGACCCCACCAAAGGGGTTTTCTTGCTCTGCAAGACCTCCAACGCCGGCTCGATGGAGATCCAAAACCTGCTGGTTTTGCCGGTAGGTTCCGATCGGCCGATGCCGCTCTACCTCTACATTGCCGAATTGGCCGTTGCCTGGAATCAGAGCGGCAACATTGGGCTGGTGGTGGGCGCCACCCATCCCCAGATCATGGCTCACATTCGGGCTGCCGCGCCAGGGATGTGGTTCCTGGCGCCCGGCATTGGTGTCCAGGGCGGCGAATTGGAACAAGCGCTTCGGGCCGGCCTGCGTTCGGATGGCTTGGGGCTGCTGATCAACGTCTCCCGCTCGATCGCCCGCAGCGATGACCCGGTGCGTGCAGCCGCCCATCTGCGCGATGCCATCCTGCGCCTACGCAATTCCCTAAAGCGCTGACGCCGACTCGTTCCAGCTATAACCATGTCACAACGATTGCGATCGAACAGAAACATATGAGCGCCCCGCTTCTCCCCCAGCTAGCCGACCGCCTACTCTCCGCCGGCTGTGTTCGCTTTGGCGACTTCAGCCTCAAATCTGGGCTGAAATCGCCGATCTACCTCGACTTGCGCCGGCTGATCGCCTACCCCGATCTGCTCGCCCAAGTGGCGCAAGCCTATCTGCCCTTGTTGAAGCCCTTGCGGTTTGATCGCCTGGCCGCCCTGCCCTACGCCGCCATCCCGATCACCACCGCCATCTCCCTGGCGGGGAATTATCCATTCATCTACCCCCGCAAAGAAGCCAAAACCTATGGCACCCGCGCCGAGATCGAGGGAGACTACACCGCCGGCGAAACCGTGGTTGTGATCGACGACCTAGCCACCACTGGCGGCAGCAAATTCGAGGCCATCGAGAAACTGACTTCGGCCGGCCTAGTGGTGCGCGACGTGGTCGTACTGATCGACCGCCAATCTGGCGCACGGGAGGCCCTGGCACAGGCCGGCTACACCTTGCACGCTGCACTGACCATCACCCAATTGCTGGACCATTGGGAGCAGAGCGGCCAAGTAGCGCACGAATACCTCGCTGCCACTCGCCGTTTCCTCGCCCAGAGCACCAAATAAGCCGGCCAAGGCCTGATGCCTCTTCCGACCACCCCGGCCTATGCGCTAGGCCATGCCCAGCATCTTCAAGATGAACTCAGCCGTCCGGCGGCCCGCTGAGCCATCGGTATAGGTGATCTCTTGCTCGATAAAGCGACGACGTTCCTCTCGGTCGAGAGAGCGATCCTGGAGATAAGCGTTTAGGGCCTGGCGCAGCTGCTCCGTGTCCTCTGCCACGCGGCCGGCCCGCGCCTCGCGAAACCGCTTATGAGTAGGCCAATTGCCGATCGCCTTGAGCGAGAGCGAGAACTTCTTCGGATGATTCCACCCGCCGGGCGCGTCAAGCACCGCCGAGACGATCGGCGTATCGTGCACGGCCGCCTCCACTACCATCGTCGAGTAGACTGTCACGAACACATCAGAATGGTAGAGCATGGAGGCCTTTTCGTCCATATCCTCGCCGCTGTAGTAGCCCAACGAGCCGCCCAACGGCACTGGCTTGACCACATGCACATGTGGATACTGCTTCTCCAGCTCAAAGATGCGCTCTCGCTCCTGGGCGAACATCTTGGGTTTCTCCTGAAAATGGCTGGGATGCAAGCGTATCAACAACTGCGACGGTCGAGCCAGCGCATTGGAAGCGACCAGATTCACCAGGGCTGCCACGTTCGGATAGTTCGGCGCAAAGTGGACGAACGAACAAGCGTATGAAATTAGCGCCCGTTGCGGATCGAGGCTGTGCAGCCGGAAATATTCCTGGCGCGGTATCAGCCACGTCTTGCGAATATAGCCGTCATAGGAAGGGATGCCGCCGATATGCACTCGATCTGGATCCCAGTTGGAGCCAAGCACCAACTCCTTTTTCTGTTCCTGCGACCAACACGTGGCATATTCCATAGGCGCCCCCGGGATGGCATAGCTAGAAGGATTGTCCCAGCCGACAATGGCCGCCAGGGTGGGAATGCCGCGGCGGTGAGCCTCGCGCAGCAGATAACGGTCCAGGCGCCAGCCGGCGGTGGAGGCGATCACCAGATCGGGCGTGTACTTCTCAAATAGATCGGCATACAGCGGCGGGTTCGGTTGGAAGCGAGATTGGAGGCGGACAAGCAAGCGCCGGGCGGTCGACGACGTTCGGAGCAGTAAAATGGCTAGGGCGGCAGGAGTCCAGATTCCCAATCGAAACTTCCAGGAGTTTTCGTGCCATACCTCCCAGATGTGGCTATCCATCGCCTGGGAGTTAATGCGCCACGAGCCGCCCACCCGCCGCAAATAGGCCAACAGCCATTGTAGGCGCGGGAACACGGTGTTGGCGTAGCGCGCCGCTTCTTTCAGACGCAGGCCCTCGATCGTCAGCCCAGGGCGCGCAAAACGCTGAGCGATCTTCTCTTTTGTATCGTCATCGGTCAGGACGACCACCTCTACACCCGCCTCGAGTAGAGTGGGAACCACCTCGCTTTGCAGGAAGTAGATGATCGCCATCCCATGATCGGCAGAGATAAAGACGCGTTTCACACCACCCTCGCTGCAACCAATTCGCCATACTCGAGCAGGGCTCTCACCATCTCCGGACTACGCCCCTCAGCATAGACTCGTAACACCGGTTCGGTGCCCGACGGACGAATGAGCAACCAAGAGTCGTCTTTCAAGATATATTTCACGCCGTCGCGAGAGGTGATCTCGGCCACGCCTTGTCCGCCGATCTCGGCCGGAGCGCGTTTGAGCAGGAAGTCTGTCATTTCGGCCTTGGCAACAGGTCGGCTCAGGCGCAGATCGCGGCGCTCGTAGAAGGCCGGCCCGACTTCGTCCAACAGGTCGTTTACCAACTCATGCAGCGGTTTGCCCAGAGCGGCCACGATCTCCACCAACAACAGGCCCATCAGGATTCCATCCCCTTCCGGGATGTGCCCTTTGAAGGAGATGCCTCCTGACTCTTCACCTCCGATCAACACATCCTCGCTCATCATGTAATCGGCAATATGGTTAAAGCCTACGGGCGTCTCATACAACTTCAGGCCATAGCGCTGTGCCAAGCGGTCGATCATGCGCGTAGTGGAAACTGTGCGCACCACAGCGCCGGTCATGCCGCGTTTTTCGACCAGATATTTGAGCGCCAGGGTAAAGATTTTATGAGGGTCCACAAAGTTCCCGCGCTCATCCATGGCGCCGATGCGGTCGGCATCGCCGTCGGTGCTCAAGCCAAAATTGCCTATACCCGAGCTGATGGCCGAGGCCAAAGCACCCAAATATTTGGCGATTGGCTCGGGATGAATGCCCCCGAAACCGGGATTCATCTCGTTGCGAATCTCGGCTACCTCACAGCCGGTCCCCTGCAAAAAGCCCTTGATCACGCCTCGACCGGAACCATACATTGAGTCCACCACGATCCGCTGAGGATTCTCGGCGATCATATCGCTCTGGATCAGGGTGCGCAGATGTTCGTAATAGGCCGGCAGGGGATTGAAGCGATGGATCAGGCCGGCCTCGCGTGCCTTTTGAAAATCCATCAGATTGGGCCCTCGGGCCTGCTGCTCGTTATCGTTGATGTAGATTTCCACACGGCGACACTGCTCCGGCAGGGCCGAGCCACCGAAAGCGCCTTTCAATTTCACGCCATTGTAACGCGGGGCGTTGTGCGAAGCCGTGATCATCACGCCGGCCACGGCGCCGAGATGCTTGACCGAATACGAAATGGCCGGCGTCGGCGCGTCGGATTGGGCCAGGTAGACCACGAAACCGTTGGCCGCCAAAACGCGCGCCACCTCGGCGGCGAACCGATCGGAGAGAAAGCGCGTGTCAAAACCGACCACCACGCGCTGCGGATTGGCCGCCGGCTCTCCGTTGGACGAGGCCTGCCAGTGCTCCGAAGCGATCGCATCAGCAATCGCTTGGGCCACCATGCGAAGATTGGCAAAGGTAAACGTGTCTGAGATGACGGCCCTCCAGCCGTCGGTGCCGAAGTGAATAGGCATGCGCGAACTCCAGAACAGGAAGATGTTAGATCATGGGTTTGCGAAACTTACGGGGTAGGACTGAAAGAAGGAGTTAATGTTGGACGCCAGTCGTCCACCGGCGTAGCAATCGCTAGAACCGCCTGCAAGACCCATCCCTGAATGCGTTGCCCCTCGCGCAGCACAGCCACCTTCACCCAGGTGATTCGATTGACTACCTGCACCTCCCCCAGCACTTCCACCACCGTGCCATTGTTCAACGTAGTGATATATTCACCGTTGGGCGACTTGCGCAGCCGGGCCCCGCCGCCGATTTTGGAGCGGATGATGGCATAAACCGGCGTAGGAGTGGCCGTCCAGGTCGGGGTGAACGTAGGCGTGGCAGTGAGAGTCGGTGAAGCCGTACGGCTAGGGGTAGCCGAGGCGGTGTTGGCCGGGGCCATGGTGGGCGTCACAAAAGGCGGGATGGGGCTGGGCAGAACGCTCGGAACGAGGGGCGAAGGGGAGGCGGAAAGATCGGTCGGCAAAACCGAAGCTTGCCGCCAGGAGGGCCAAGCTTGGTTCAAAACCTCCCATAGCGGCATCCCCAACCCGAGGCCGTTCAGCAAAACCACCAACAGGGCCAACATCGAACTCAGGCTAAAGACAAATCCCCAAAACGAACGCGGCCGAAAGCGCAACGCCGCCAAGATCAACACCCCAAACAGGGTTGCCCACACGAAATGCACGATCGCCACCCAGAGAGCCGCCGGCCAGACCTCCGGAAAGCGCCCGCCTAACCCAAAACCGGCCGCGCTGACCGGCAGGTAAACCCCATAGGCAAGCATAGAGCTAGGCAAATACGGCCGGTCGGTGGTCCGGACAAAGGTGAGCGTGAGCAAGATCATCCCCAACGCCAAGACCACCAGCGTCGGCAGCCACAAGCGACTATGCAGATGCAATTCATGATGCGTGCGCGGCTCAAAAGGCAGGGTCGCTGCGCCGGCGGTCACCCCGATCAAAAACACCAAGACAGCGCTGATGAGCAGCGCAATCGCAGTCTGCAAAAAATAGCGCAGCGAACCGGTGATGATAGCCACCGACAACCCTACCCACGGTGTGAGCAGGGGAGCGGTCAACACACCGAAGATCAACACCCCCTGCGCATCCAGCCAATACCCCGCTGCCAGGATCGCCCCACTCAGCAGGGAATACAGAAACAGGTCAAGCGAAGGATACGAACGCTGGGCCAGATCGGCCAATACCGCTTGTTGGCCCTCCACATCGGACGGGAACAACATGCGACGCGCCCGGCGACGGCGGGCACGGGCTTCGCGAACAGCAGGGGCTGGGAGGGATTGGTTCGGGTCCATGCAGAGAACTCAAGCGCGCAAACTGGCGATTAAGCGCAACGGCTTTTCAAACAGCTCCAGCGCTGTAAAGATGTCTGGAACAACCAGATCGGCCGCCAGCAAGGTTTGGACCGCCGTCCCTTCTTGCGACAAGATGCAAATTCCGAGCGCAGCTTCTTGGAGCATGGCGGCATCGTTGGCACCCTGCCCGATAGCCGCAACGGTTTCTGCACCCAGGCGGCGCACATAATCGGCTTTCTGTTCGATCTCGTTTCCAGGGGCAATGCGCACAGCGGTGAGATTGAGCTGATGGTCGATGATCGCCTGACGCCCATGGGTGTCAGCAGTGAGCAGATGAACCTGCAAGCGATCGCGCAGGGCACCGATCCGTTTGACCAAACCATCCATCAGAACGCCATCCAGGGCGATCGTGCCGTTGACGTCCAACACCAGGTGAACGATCCGCAGTTGGCCGCGACCAGGAATGCTGAGTTCGATCATGGGGTGTATTATACAGCATCGGAGAGGGCAGGAAGCGCTCCTACCGTGTGCAGGAGTGGCTCAAAAATGGGCTAAAATCGCGACATGATAGAATGTCCACCATGTCGCCGAACCGAACGACAAAACCGAGCCGGGAAAACCGACAGCGGCAGCCAGCGTTATCGCTGCCTGTTCGGTCACATCAAATACACGCCAGAGCGGAAACCCTGAGCGTATCCAGAAGAGGTCAAGCGGAAAGCAGTCGGGCCGTAGGTGGATGGCATGAGTTTGCGCTGGATTGCCCGGCATTTGGGCGTTCATCATCACACGGTTTCGTTGTGGGTCAAAGCCCACGCCCTAAAGAGACTTGTTGAACAAGCCCCCCAGCATTGGGCTTGTTCAATAGGGAGTGGATAAAAAGGGGATTTTTTCACACCAAGACACAAAGACGCGGGCAGGCTCTGTGGT